>NZ_JBKGUA010000023.1:0-110471 GCF_046543485.1 Paraburkholderia sp. EG304
GCGGTAACCAACCCGCGGATATCAGTGTGACCCACCGTCGAGACGTACTGCTACGTCGCCCTCAGGAAATTCAGATGTACCCAGACCGAGAACCGATCGCGATTGACACGGAAAGTCATATCAGTTCTAGGGAAAGTTTTTTGCCTGCATTTTCTGTCCGCGCGATCACCTTCTGGATCGGTACGTCAACCGGATGTGCCGGCACAGCATGACACATGCAGGAATACGCTCCGACAGATGCTCGCCGTGCACGTACACCGGCCAACGAGTAGGAGCGCGCACAAGTGGCGGAACTGGCGTGCCAGGTGCAGAAGGTAGCAACGGAAGAAACCCTGAAAGTGGCCTTTGCCGATCAGGGTTGCACGGGTGACGACCCTGCACAGGCCGCGGGCGCTCAAGGAATTGATCTCCAGGCGGTAAGGTCGATGCAGCAAAAACGGATTTCACACCCGCAGGTCTGCACTTTGTCGGCTTCGCCACGCTTATGCTCGTCCATGCGATCCCAGTAATTCGAAGTTCATAACACCGTCCAGGGTTGATTTGCAGATAGATCATTTTTGCTCCTCTCAAGGAAGACTCGATCAGGCTTGGCCTTCCGCCATCATGGACAATCTGAAGAAAACGGTACCTGTAATCCACGACGCGCCTAGAGAAGCCATGAACAGAATCGCCTCGGCAACATCGGCCGGCTGGCCATTGCGACCACGCGGATCGAAAGCATTGAATGCAGGCCCGAGGTCGCACCGATGGCGCCGCCGAGCTGTTGCATCACCTTCGCGGCGGCCTGCGCCATGAAGAACGTGCCCTTAATTCGACCACCTCCGTCGCAGTGGCGGGACGGCTTTGCGGAGAGCTGAACCGCCGCCCGTGACAATGACTACCGTGGAAGAGAAATTATGTTCTGTGACTGTTCCTGAAAACGATGAAAACGGAAACGGCAACATGAAATGCCCTTGCTTTGCAGACCGATTTGAACATTCCTGGCCAGTCGACGTTACGCTCACAAATGAGATGTTTTGTTTGTCGTTGAAAGAAAATCTTTCTGTGCATGGCCGGCTCCCCCGGCCGCGCTGCGAGCCTTGGAGTCGAGCGCGCACCACCCGGGCTTCTCGGCTACTGCAATGGAACTGAATGTTACGCCCACCGACGTTGGTCAATTCGTTCGCAGCCTCGAAGAATGCCTCGACGTACCGCTGTTCCACCGCGCTACCGGCGGGCGACCGCGTCTTGTACTAACGGCCGTCGCCCTTCGGGCGCTCCCTGACATCCGCGAGGGGTTCGATCGGTTGAATCTGGGATTTGCGCGACTGAAGAAGGGGCTCGGCTGTGGGCGTGTTGACGGTGACCGTTAGGCCGGCGTTCGTCGCGAAATGGCTTCTGCCGCGCATTGACCGCTTCCAGAGCGCATGGGCAGAAACCGCTGCGTGTCGACACCAGCCATCAAGTTGACGCATTTCAGAGCAAAGGAAGCCCATTATCCCGCCATACTCAAAGCACGCTGCGGCACATCGCATGACTGGACTGTCCGGCGCGCAATCGAGACAATCATCCGATAAGAACCAGAACTCTCTTTTGCACACGCAGTCAGCCTACCGCCGGCGGCTTTACCTGCAAAAACAAGCTTTTTCTCGATCGCAAATCATCAATATGATTGATGCGCTCAAAAAAATTAACGGCTTATACAAAGCGGATATGCGCTGTTAGGATTCTCTCGTCGTCACCGCGGAGCCGAGTATGAGCGAAGATTTAGATGTCGTCCAAGCAAATCGTATCGACACTAGGGTTGAGCCAGTTAAAGGCGATGCGTTTGATGCTAACGCCCCTGATTCCGAGCCGTCTTCGCAACCTGTTGCCAGCGTGCTCGCGCCTGCCATGGCTATCGCGTCGATGTACAGCGTGCAGCTTGGTGCTGCATTGTCGCGACCCGTGACAATCCAATACGGTACGCTCAGCACGACTTGGCTGCGTCTTTGTTTCGCGGGCTTGATGCTCGCGATCGTGGTGCGACCGCCGCTCCATACCTACTCCCGACAGCGCTGGATCGCCGCTTTCGTCCTCGGTAGCGCCATGGCTGGCATGACACTGTGCTACTTCGAAGCCGTGCAGCGCGTGCCCCTTGGTCTCGCAGTCGCCATCAGCTTCATTGGTCCCCTCATCGTCGCGACGGCCGGCATCCGCAGATTCCGGATGCTAGTGTGGCCCATGGTGGCGATGGTCGGCGTCGTCCTCATTGCGCGGCAGGACGGCATGTGGGCCACCTCGTTAACCGCCCTGGTCTTTCCTGTTGGGGCTGCGCTCGGATGGGCAACGTACATCGTGATGATGAAACGAGTCGGCACGCTGTTCGATGGCTTGGAGGGGCTCTCAATGTCGCTGATCGTCGCGGCCCTGGTCACCACGCCGTTTGGTCTTGCGCAAAGCGGTGGCCATCTGCCCGCCGCGCAATTGATTGATGCCGCGTATCTCGCGGTACTCGTGCCGCTCTTGCCCTACGTCCTCGAGATGTTCGCGCTGCGGCGCATGACGGCGTCCGCGTTCGGCATTCTGATGAGCATCGAACCCGCCATTGCTGCCGCAATCGGTTTTGTCGTCCTCGGTCAGCCTATGACGGTCTTGCAAAGCATCGGCACGTTGCTCGTGATCAGCGCCAGCATAGCCTGCTGCCGCCAAGCATAGGCCGGCGTTGCCGGCAGGTGGATCGTCGTCTCGCACTGCATTTTCTTCCGCGTCTTCGAATGTTGCCGAGACCCTAACTGCGGATGGTTCGCTTCGTCGTTGTATGTGTCGCGCTTGCGATGCTGTTTCCCTTCATGTGGTTTTACTGGAGACTGAAAATGGCCCACCAAGATCGTGCCCGTTTTGAACTGGTTGCAGACTGTGAAATGCAGGCGCTCTTTACCGCCTCGCCCGACACCGCCGCGTTTCACCGTGGCGAATGGATCGACCGCGAATACTATCGGCGACATCTCGTCGAGACAGTGCTGCGCATCCGCCTGAACAATGAAGTCGATGCATTCGCGCTCTACAAGATCGGCTTCAAGGACAATCAACTCGCGCAGATCCTCGCGCAATACCTCGCCGAGGAATACGGCCACGAAGGGCTCTTTCTGCGCGACATCGAAAAATTCGGTCTCACGGCCGAACAGATTGACACCATTGAGCCGCTCCACTCGACTAGGAAGCTGATCAATTATCTGTATCTCAGCATCGAACGCGATGGCCCATTGCCGACGATGGCGTGGAACTGGTTCGTCGAATGGTATTCGGGCCGCTACAATAAGACGATCACCGAGGCTGCGGGTCGAGCCTTCGGGCACCACACCGTTAAGGGTTCGCTTGGCCATATCCAATACGACGAATCGCACGACCACGACGATCTGATGTGGGGCGCCGTCCAGCGCGCGATCGAAGGATGGGGTGGCATCGACAAGGCCGAAATGCATCTTCGCAACTTCATCGGCTTGGTCGGCGATTACTTCGACGAACTAAAGGCAGAAACCGGGCGCCAGTCGGACGTGGTCGTTGCATGAGGAGCGCATCGTGGCTATTGTAGTAGTGGAGCCTGTCTCATCGGGCACTGCGCTGATCGCTGCAGCGCAGCGGCTCGGGCACCCGGTACACGTGTTTTGCGCAGATACCCACATCGTGCCGCCAACACACCTACGGACCGTGGCGTCGCTGACGAGTGTCGACACTGGCTCGGCTGATGACGTCGCTGCAGCAGTGCGGACAGTCGGGGGCATCGACGCGCTCGTTCCCGGCTTTGAGTACGCGGTCGACGTCGTCGCGCAGGCGGCCGCGCAATTGGGGTTGCCGCATCTACCGCCCGAAGCGGCCGCGCTCACACGTGACAAATACCGTAGCCGTCAGCGACTCAGCATGGCCGGGCTGGCTGTACCGCGTTTCGCGCCGATCGCAAAGCGTGGCGACGTCGCCCGCGCGGCGGCGCACGTCGGATTTCCGGCCGTCGTGAAGCCGGTCGATGGTTGCGGCAGCCTACTGGTGCGCCGCGTCGATTCGCTCGCGCAGTTGCACGCGACGATCGACAGCGTTGCGCATCGATCTGTTCAGGACATGGGCCGCGAAGTTGGTCAAGCGATGATGCTTGAACAGTATCTCGACGGACCTGAATATAGCGTGGAAGGCTACGTCGGTCCGCTCGGTCCGCGCATGCTTGCCATTACCGAAAAGATCCTCGGGCCCGAGCCCTACTTCGTCGAAATGGGACATGTGGTCGACGCTACGCTCGACGACCGCGACCGAGCTCGGCTGAGCGCGTATGTCGAAACGGTGGCGAGAGAGATCGGCCTGACGCTGGGCGTGTTTCATGCGGAAGTGCGCATGACGCGCGACGGTCCCACGCTGATCGAAATCGCCGCGCGGCTCGGCGGCGACCGGATCTACCGGCTGGTTGAGCTAGCTAAGTCAATCTCGCTACCGGAAGTCATGCTCCGTAGCTATCTCGGGGAATGGGACCCGGCCCCGGGATACTGCCACGGGCGGAGCACCCGGGTAAGCGGCGTCCGGTTTCTCGCACCCGAGGCAGCCGGGCCGTTCGTCGGTGTCAGCGGGCTTGACGAAGTGCGTGCGCAGCCTGGCTTCCAAGAAGCGGAAATCTATCCGCGCGCCGGCGACTGGGTATCGCCGCCGACCGACTTCCGTGGCCGGCTCGGCCACGTGCTATTTACAGCGCCCGATCGCCCCACGCTCGAACGCCGACTGAACGGCGCGCAATGCGCGCTCGAAATGGGGTTGACATTCAAGGTCCATTAAAGGACGAGTCGCGATGACGTATACCCCCTTCCCCCGCCGTACCCGAAGTGTCGTAATGAATCGCTGGTCCGACGATTTTGCCGCCTATCACCGATACATCGATCACGATGCGCACGACGTTGCCTATCTGTGCACACCGGAAGGCGCGAAAGCTCTCGAAGCGACGCGCATCTCGCACATCGAGATCCTCCCGGACTTCAACGATATACACAGGCTGCGCGTGGCGTTCGACGCATGCCGTACTAGGCTGAACGGCGTCGACCGACTGATCGCGCTGTCCGAATTCGACTTGCTCGCCGCGGCACAGCTGCGGGAAACTTTCGACGTCCCGGGCGACCGGCCCGCCACCGCAGCACGCTTTCGCGACAAGACGGTGATGAAGCGCGTCGTCAGTGCGGCCGGTCTGCGCGTGCCGCAGTTCGTCGAATTGAACGATCGGGAGGACGCGCTCGCCACTGTCGCCGGATTGCGGCATCCGCTTATCGTCAAGCCGCGAACCGGCGCGGCAAGCATGGGTGTCCACCGGGTCGATTCGGTGGAACAGTTCGGTGCGCTCCTGCCCCGACTTACGGGCACTTCGTACGAATGCGAGGAGTTTATCGAAGGGCCGATCTATCACGTTGACGGTATCGTCTCGAGCGGCAAGCCGTTGCTGATCCGGGCGTCGCGCTACCTTAACTCATGTCTTGACTTCGCCAATGGCAAACCGCTCGGGTCGATAATGTTGCAGCCTGGACCGTCGAACGACGAACTACTCGCGTTCGCGCAAACGAGTCTCCGCGCTCTATCGCTGGTGGACGGCGCCTTTCATCTCGAAGTGATTCGTGGCTCCGACGGCCTGTATTTCCTTGAGATTGGCGCGCGCGTAGGCGGCGGCGAAATTCCGTTCCTGTTCCGCGATCTCTACGGCATTGACATCTTCAGCCTGTGGGTCCGTCAGCAGCTCAACTACGGGACGCCGCTCGCATCCGAGGCAGGCGTGGGTGCAGCGGCCCGCTCCACCGAGCTAGGAGGGTTTCTGCTGCTCCCCGAGGCGACCGGCAGCCGCCTCTTGCGAGCCGTTGTCCCGGACGGTATCGCACCGCTGTATGCGGCCATTACGCCGAAGGCAAATCATATCTTCGACGGCAAGGGCGGCTACGACAAGATCCTCGGCCGGTTTCGCTACCGCGGTCGATCCGAAGATGAGATTGATGCAGCGATCGCCGCGACCTTGGAGCGCTTCCAGTACGAGCTCGGCGATATCGATGCCCCTAGCCGCCCCGCTTGGCCGCGCGGGCATTGGCATGATGGCTATCCGTTGCCCGAAAATGCGCCATCACGCTGCCGATGAGGCGCTCGTTGGAAGGAGAGAATGAACGCGACGAAATCGCTTTACCACGGCCAGCGGTTCCCTGCTGTTATGATCAGCTGCGCTGTTGACGGACACTTCTCGTTCGGAGCGAGGCGGCGTACTCAGGTACGGAACCGACGATTCGTTGCTGGCATGTCAAGTCCGGCTATCGATTGGCTCGGTGCGCTAGGGCGGTTCGGTAGAAACCTCGCAGCACTAGGAATTTAGAAGTGGTGTTTGTGACGCCGCGCGACGAGACGTATGTGGTGGGGAAACTGCTCGATGAGCAGGACACGCAAACCCGGCGTGTTGGAGCAAAGCGTCGCCGACCAATCGCGCAGCTATCCCGCGGCAGGTGGGAATTCCTAGACTCCCTAGGGCTAAGCGCATTTTTATCAAAGCGGCTGCACGCGTGATCTGCCGACCCGTAACCGCGGACGTCAGATGTTCCCTTTCGAGATACGCGTCGCACACAATCGCTAAGCCCCTTTCGTCAGCGCTTAGTGCTGCAGACACGGAGGAACGCGGCCTGTTATTTCGCCATAGTCAAACAGCGCATCGGCACATGGTACGGCTGTACGTTCCGGGAGCAATCAAAACAATCATATAGTAAGCATTACTACTGTTCACACAGGGAGTGCAGATGGGCACCAACCTGACAGCGCCAGGTTTGCCGCAGCGCTCGATAAGAACGCGCGTCGCCTTAAATTGGTGGAACGTCGATTCCGCCTGAGTGAATTGCAGGTGCATGACGGGACTGGTTGCGTCATCGACATACACACCAACAGCGTGCACGCTGGACCGCGGTCCTCGAGCTAGCGGTGATCCCGCCATCAATCTGGATGAACTCGTCCAAGCGCTCCTATCGTGTGCGTGACTGGTAGACCGTCGGCGGATGCAGTCGACGCAGGATCCACAGGCCTTCGCTCGTCATTCGATATGACCCCTTTCGTCGCCCTGCGGACTCTGAGATTCCCGTGGCTTCTCCAACGCTAGGGGCCGGCCCAAAATCGGCGTATCAACCGCGGATAATCGTGAGCACGATCGGAACGAGGCATCTCGACAGCGTCTCGCTGCGCGGGATTTGTGTCCGGAAACCAGTCCACGGCCCAAATTCCGAGCCGCACAACAAGCCGGCGAATCTGCCGCGCCGTCAGTTCCGGCCGTTGCGCGGAACGTTAGCGGTTTCAGCTTGCTATCCACCACGACGTTCAAAATGGTATGGAATTGTCCAGCGGGCGCATCGCGACCGTTCGCTCTGTTGCTGCAGCCATTAAAGCTCCCTGGAACTGGACCTCCGACGGGCTACACGCTTGCGATGAACGCCGGTTTTCCATTGGCAAAACCCAGACGTTCCGGGTGTAGTCAAGACCTCACCGAGCCTTCTCGACGGTTTCATCATATGTTAGAACCCTTGCCCGGACAGCCAGTGTCAGATACTTTTGCTAGGATTTCCATAAACCATACAAAGGTGCGATGCAAGTGGCCATTGCGGCGTCGCGGCGCTCTTGTGCGGCAATTACCCTATGGTTCTAACGCGTAGCCATAGGCACTTTAGACAGACGAATTGGGCTGCGTCCTTTGATACGATCGGGGGCTGAACTTGACTAGTGAATGACGGCAGATGAACGATCCACATGGCTCTGACACAGGCTTCAGTGTCCACATCCTTTGGGAGGATGCAGAGCGCACTTTCTGTCGCGTCCAGTCCCCGAGCGGCAGCGATAGCGTCCTGACTCTGCGGACCACCGAGGAACATCCCTCGATCGCCCTTCTCGAGCGCCTTGCTCACGAATTCGCGCTGAAAGAACAACTGAATGGTACGTGGGCGGTGCACCCGATAAGGCTGGTACGCGAAGATGAACGGATGGCACTGGTTTTCGAGGATCCGGGCGGCGAACCACTTGAGCGACTGGTGGGCGCGCCTCTCGGGGTGGAACGTGTTTTGTGCCTCGCTGTCGGAATTGCCGGGGCGCTTGAGAAGCTCCACCGGAGTGGGTTCGTTCACAAGGATTTCAAGCCTGCTCATGTGCTAGTTGACTGCACGGACAGCCGGCCGCGGCTCACAGGATTTGGGATCGCTTCACGACTGCCGCGCGAGCGGCAATTTCCACAGCCACCCGAAACGATCGCCGGCACCCTACCCTTCATGGCGCCCGAACAGACTGGGCGGACGAACCGCTCGATCGACTCTCGCAGCGACCTCTACGCGTTCGGAGTTACGCTTTATCAAATGCTCACGGGGTCCCTACCGTTCACTGCTGCGGATCCGATGGAATGGGTACATTGCCATGTTGCGCGTAAGCCGGTGCCTCCGATAGCACGGGTAGACACGGTCCCCCTTCCCGTCTCAGAGCTTGTCATGAAGCTGCTCGCCAAGACGCCCGAGGAACGGTATCAGACGGCGGCTGGCGTCGAGCGGGATCTGAGGCATTGCCTGACCGAATGGCAGCGTCAACGCCACATCGATCCCTTTGTGCTGGGCGAATACGACATGACCGACCGCCTCCTGATCCCTGAGAAACTCTACGGGAGGCAGAGGGAGGTGGATGCATTGACCACTGCGTTCGATCGCGTAGTCAGGACTGGCATCCCTGAACTCGTGCTCGTCTCCGGGTATTCGGGTATCGGCAAATCCGCAATCGTCCATGAACTGCATAAGGCACTCGTACCATCGCGCGGGCTGTTCGCGTCGGGCAAGTTCGACCAATACAAGCGCGACATACCCTATGCGACGCTCGTTCAAGCTTTTCAGGGCCTGGTCAGACCGCTACTCGGCGAGCCTGACGCGGAACTCGCAACCTGGCGCGAGACGTTGATCGGGGCACTCGGTCCTAACGCGCGACTAGTGACCGATCTGATCCCTGCGCTCAGGCTGATCATCGGCGATCCCCCGCCCGTCCCAGAGCTCGAGCCGAATCAGGCGCGCCGCCGTTTTGAAGTCGTCTTCCAGCGCTTTATCGGCGTCTTTGCGCGACGTGAACATCCGTTGGCACTATTTCTTGACGATCTGCAATGGCTCGACGCCGCGACGCTCGACTTGCTCGACGGGCTCCTTGCGCGCTCGGATCTGCAGCATCTGATGGTAATCGGCGCCTATCGCAGCAATGAGGTAACTCCCGGACATCCGCTGCTGCACAAGCTTCAGACGTTAAGGGCTGCCGGCGCAAAGCTCGATGAAATTGTTCTCGCGCCTCTTGCTTGTGAACACGTGGAGCAACTGATTGTCGAAGCGCTTCACTGTGAGCCGGGACGTGCGGCACCGCTTGCGCACCTCGTGCATGAGAAGACGGCGGGCAATCCGTTTTTCGTCATTCAGTTTTTGCGCGAGCTTGCCGATAGCGATCTGCTGAGCTTTGCCCATGACACGGCCTGTTGGAGCTGGGACCTGCCCCGCATCCACCGGAAAGAGTACACCGACAATGTGGTCGACCTAATGGTGGAAAAGCTAGTGCGCCTACCGGCGTCAACGCAACGCGCCGTGCAACAGCTTGCCTGTCTCGGCAACACCGCCTCCTATGTGATGCTGCCTAAAGTTCTGGGCGTCTCGGAGCAGGAAATTCGGGCGCTGCTGAAGCCGGCACTCGCGCAGGAGTTGGTGGAGCAACTAGAAGACGCCTACGGGTTCGTGCACGACCGGGTGCAGGAAGCCGCCTATTCGCTGATTCCTAAAGAGTTACGTGCTCACACGCATCTGCGTATTGGACGGCTACTCGCGGCGCAAACTCCCGCTAGCAAACGGGAAGAGGCGATCTTCGATATCGTCAGTCAGCTTAACCGAGGCGCGGCGCTGGTGAGATCCAGGCAGGAACGCCAACAACTGGCTGCCTTTAACCTGATCGCCGGCAAGAGAGCCAAGGCGTCGACAGCCTATGCGTCGGCGCTCACCTATCTCACTGCCGGCGCTCAACTCCTCCAGGACGATTGCTGGGGACGTAGGCACGAACTGGTCTTTCCGCTCCAGTTGAACCTGGCAGAATGCGAGTTCCTCACCGGGCGGCTAACCGATGCCGAAGAGCGGCTGGCGATGCTGTCAAACCGCGCGACGAACACGGTCGATCAGGCGAGCGTCGCGTGTCTGCGAATGGATGTTTACCTGACTCTCGATCGAAGCGATCTGGCGGTCGAGGTTTGCCTCGATCACCTCCGTCAACTCGGCATCGACTGGCCGGCACACCCACATGAAAGCAACGTACGGGGGGAGTACGAAAACATACGGTTGCGGCTTGCGGGCCGGACTATCGAGGCACTCATCGATATGCCGTTGATGTCGGACCCAGCGTCGCTCGCAATTACTGACGTGCTTAGCAAGCTCCTCAGACCAGCCTGGTTTTTTGACGCGAATCTGGCTTCTCTCGCTATATGCAAAGTGATCAGCTTGAGTCTGGAGTGCGGGAACTGCGACGCCTCGTGCTTCGCGTATGTCATGTTCCCGCGGATCGCTGGGCCACGCTTTGGCGATTACCACGCTGGAGTCCAGTTCGGTCAGCTCGGCTTCGATCTGGTCGAGCGACGCGGACTCAAACGCTTCGAGGCAGTCACCTATCTTTGCTACGCGCTGTATGTTGTGCGCTGGACGAAACACGTGCGCTTCAGCAGCGAAGTGCTGCGCCGTGCGTTCGAAGCAGCGGGCCGGACCGGTGACCTTCCGTCTGGCGCCTATACCTGCTGCCATATCGTTTCGGACCGACTTTTCGGCGGTGACCCTCTAAGCGATGTCGAACTCGAAACTGTACAGGGCCTCGCGTTTTCCAGGAAGGCACGTTTCGGCCTGGTCGTCGATAACCTCACCACGCAACTCGCATTGATCCGGATGCTCCGCGGCGTCACACTGAAATTCGGCCACTTCGACTATGACGAGTTCAACGAGCTTCGTACAGAGGAGCACCTGTCCGGCAACCCCGCGCTCGCGACGGCCGCGTGCTGGTACTGGATCCGGAAACTGCAGGGACGATTCTTTTCAGGCGACTATGTGGCCGCCATGAACGCGGCATCGATCGCGCAAGAGCAACTTTGGAGCTCGTCGCCGCACCTGGAGGAATGCGAGTACCATTTTTACGCCGCTCTCACAAGGGCCGCGCATTTCGACCGGGTGCCGGCCGAGGAGCGACAGGAGCACCTCCACAGCATCGCCGCGCATTGTCGGCAATTGGAGATCTGGGCGAACAACTGTCCGGCGAATTTCGGCAATCGGGTTTCACTGGTAAGCGCCGAGATGGCGCGCCTGGAAGGCCGTGATCTCGAGGCGATGCGACTCTACGAAGCGGCCATTCATCTTGCGCGCGCAAACGACCTCATACACAATGAAGCGCTTGCCAATGAACTCGCATCCGCGTTCTACGCGGCGCGGGGGTATGAGAAGATTGCCCGTGTCTATTTGCAGGACGCACGACGGGCTTATCGACGCTGGGGGGCAGAAGGCAAGGTGCGTCAACTCGACCAACTGCACCCAGGTCTCAGGGCCGACGAGCGAGCGCCTGACTCAGGCAGCACTATCGGGGCGCCTCTCGAACACCTTGACCTTGCTACCGTCATAAGGGTGTCGCAGGCTGTTTCCGGAGAGGTTTTCCTCGACAGACTGATTGAGACGATCATGCGTACCGCTATCGAGCAGGCGGGAGCCGAGCGTGGATTACTGATACTTTCGCATACAGGAGAACAGCGGCTCGCAGCGGAAGCATGGACGGACAGCGACAAGGCATGCGTCCAATTGCGCGATGCACCCGTGAGCGCGACCATGATTCCCGAGCCTGTTCTCTACGATGTATTGCGCACAGGCGAAAGTGTCATTCTCGATGATGCTGCGGCCGATCCCAGGTTCGCGACAGATCCTCATATCCGGCAGTATCTGCCTCGTTCCGTCTTATGCCTGCCATTAATGAATCAAGCGAAGCTGATCGGGGCCCTGTACCTCGAAAACAATCTGATCACCCGCGCCTTCAGATCGACCCGGATTGCACTGCTGCGGCTGCTCGCGTCGCAGGCGGCGACTGCGCTGGAGAACACCCGCCTGTACCGCGACCTGCGGGAACGGGAGGCCAGGATTCGCCGCCTCGTCGACGCCAATATCATTGGCATCATCGTCTGGAATGCTGCCGGCGACATTCTCGAAGCCAACGACGCTTTTCTTCGCATGGTGGGATATGAGCGAGAGGATCTTGCGTCAGGATGCCTCCGCTGGAGGGATCTCACGCCAACTGACTGGAAGGAAAGCAGCGAACGGGCTTTGGCCCAAATCAGAAACGACGGTGACGTTCAACCCGAGGAAAAAGAATACATGCGGAAGGATGGCAGTCGTATACCGGTCATGGTCGGCCGCGCTGCTTTCGACTGTAGCGGGAACGAAGGCGTTGCTTTTGTAGTTGATCTCACGGAGCGCAAGGAAGCTGAGCACCGCTTGCGTGAGTCCTACGAGATGCTGCGTGAACTTGCCTCACATCGCGAGACGGCTCGCGAGGATGAACGCAAGCACATTGCGCGGGAAATGCACGACGAACTCGGGCAACACCTTACCGCGCTTCGCCTGAGGGCGTCGATATTGCGCATGAGGCTTGGCGCGGATCACCCGGATCTGGTCGAGCATACGCAGGCGCTCGTTTCACTTGTGGATGTAACGATGCAGGTGGTCAGAGGCGTTATCGCGTCGCTGCGCCCCGCAGCGCTTGATTCCGGTATTGCAGCAGCGCTCGAGTGGCTCGTGGCCGATTTCAACCGCAACGGCCGGACGGTCTGTCATCTCAACTTGCAGGACGAGAATATCGCCGTAAGCGAGGATCGCGCTATCGTGCTGTTTCGCATCGTTCAGGAGGCACTGACCAATGTCACCCGACACGCTGCGGCCAGAAGAGTAATCATCGCATTAGAGCGAACCCCCGATGCTTGCCTTCTCGAAGTGCACGACGACGGTTGCGGATTCGATGTTTTTGCAACGAGAAAGAGGTCATTCGGACTGGCAGGGATGGAAGAGCGTGTTCTGATGCTGGGCGGTGCGATCGACGTTATCAGCTCGCCGGGAGCCGGCACCATGATCAAGGTGCGACTTCCTGACAAGTGAGCGATCGAGAATAGCCGTTAAAGTCACACACGTAACGCCTGCGCTCGCTCGGCGTGCTGAACCGAAGGTCCGGAATCCGTGCGCGCCGCAGATCCGGAACTCGCCGTTCCGAGATCGGTCGGAAAAAGTGGAAGCCAACGTTTCGTCATACCGAGAAGCAGGGGCGGGGGCATGACTGTATTTGCCGGCCTGAAGGAACTGTACAGTGGTGAAATTGTCGGCTAGGCGGTAAGGGAACGGATGACGACAAATTTGGTCATGTCGGCGCTGTTTCGCGCTGTCGTGACCCGCCGGCCTGGTTCACCATAGCGATCGAGGATGGCACTAGCGCCCGCTCGCCTATCAAACACTCATCGGCCACCTTGACATACACGCGTTGCTGAGCCGCCGTGGCAACCGCTACAACAACGCCCCGATCGAATCCGTCGGGGCAACGCCGAAGAATGAACTGGTCTAGCATTAATGTTTTGCCACGTGCGAGCAGGCACGTTTGGCGATCACCGAATACATCGAAATCCTCTACAACCGGCAACGCCCGCAGGCGCTGCTGACTACCAATCGCCTGTCGCGTTCACACGACGCTTTTATCTGAATCAAATCACTGCTTAACCTGTTGGCCTTCGCCAATTCCGTCCGATCCAGTATCGCACGCATCGCGAAGCCATGGCCGACTTGTTCAAATACCTTGACATGTTCTATAACCGCCAGTCGTCGTCATTCATGGCGTGGCTTGTCACCAACTCAGTTCATGCAGGACTGGCCTGCGCGGCTAACGGACTAACTCGGGGCCTCTGGAAGGCGAAAAACCGGGCGCATGAAATGGGTCAGCCGCTCCCTAATTTCGATAGAAGCACTTCACAACTGCGGCGGGCGTGCGGACCACTTCCGCCGCGGGTTCCTTGCCCGCAATCAGTGATCTGGCCAAGACAAACAGCGGAATGGAAGCCAGTTCCACCAGTGCACCTTCCCCTCGGACATCGGCCAATGCTACGTTTGATACTACGCCGCTGATGATTGCGCGAGTTCCTTTTGTCATCGCCTAGGTTCTCGGCCGACATTGTGCCAAGCCCAAAGACCGGCCACATTACTCCGTCGCCTGACTCCCCGGACCATCTATCGGGCCGGTCCCACAGTAGTAGGGATAACTCTCGGTAGGGTCTTTCTGGTTTGTGTATATGCATATATCGCTCGCCGCGACCGCATAGGCCTGCGCCGCTACACCCATTAGAACCGCGGACAGAAGGCCACCAAAAAGCACACTCTTCATCTTTTCCATATACATTCCTTTGTCAACATGCCGTAAATTATGTGACTCGTCCACTGGGCGCCGCAATCGCGTACCCTACTAAATTGTCTGATCAACTGCCAGAAGAAAAGCATCAAGTATATTGATACCAACGCACGATCGTCGGTGGGGACCGTGTTGCTAGGTCGAGAGGTGGTCTCGGGCACGACGCGGGCAAAGAGCCCACGACTTTCCGGTTACTTTTTGATGCCATTTTCATTTCTTCGCATTCCTGCCAACAGACTGTTGCCGCTCACCGACGGGCAAGTGCCGCGTGCCAGCACGGTCCTGGTTCATGCACCTGTCGCGATCCCGCCGCCCTGGTAAGTGTTCATACTGTCCGCAGACTATTGCGGGTGGCCTGTTTCGCGCTGAATGCCATTGAGTGTGCGTCGGATCATCTTCGTCATTTCCTCGTGTCCGCTGAATGCGTTATCGCCGCCCTCCTTGTTGCTACGGGAAACATGGGCTCGACATACTATAAACGATATTTTATTAGGCATAAGTTACTTTTACTTTTCATCATCCGCGTCATTAATATATAAGTATGATTTTGGTTTCTATGGTCATTGTGGACTATAGGTCATCAAAGGGCGAAATTGGCTGCCACCTATAGTTTGCATAATAGAATGTGTTGAGTGCTCAGCCAGACGATCAGATGCTTGAACTTACCGTTTTGCAAAGTGGAGAAACGAAACCGATGATGAAAAGTTTACTTGTTGTTGCCCTTGCGCTCGGCGCATCGTATTGCGCTGCTGCTGAAACGTACGAAAGCTGCCCGATGCCTGCCAACATCAAGATTGCGCGGGGTGTGTACACGGCAACAACCAACGATAACGAGGGTGAATGGATTGGTACTTCGAGAGGGCCGGGCGACGGTAATATCAAGGAATTTACTTCTGCCATGTTTTTTCCGCCGCAACTTGATAATGACGGTTCTGTGCGATCGCCGTTAGTCCGGTGCTCCTACGAACTTGCCCAAGGCGGCCATTTGGATCTACGGTTCGACCCCAGGCCGCCGCTACCTGGTCTAAGGGTCGATGTAGGTTTATGGCGCCGGAAATCGGGACCTTACGATCTCGACTACTATGAATGCACTGAGCGGGCCGCTTGGCGTTGTAGGTTCGAGGTCGTTCGGCGGCCCTGACCTGAGCAATCGTAAGCGTACGATTTCTCTCGCCTCGCTTTTGCGTTCAGCAAGATCCGCGATTTCGTCCGCAACACCGACTTGCGGGCGCAATGAGGCCCGGTCGAAAAGAATGTGAGCCAACGTTTCGTAATACCGAGAAGCGGAGGTATGGATGAATCGAATTTCAAAAGCGGTCTATACGAAGGAGCTCCGCGACAAGCGGTCAAGCTGACCTTGATTGAACGGGTTGGGATATCGGAAGATTTCTGACGATTGTCGGCTCCAATGAAAACGGAGGCAAACTGGGGGCGCTCGGCGAAGCATGTAAGCTCAAGGACGTCGGACGACAAACTCCCGGAGCTTGCCGGCTTAAGTTCGAGAATGGGGGGCGCGGAATCTGAGGTTTTGCTTGCTGGTCATGTTGACAACTGTCTGGACCGTGAGAGTTTTGATGATTACGTTAAATTCTCCGGCGCTCTGGAAAATGGAAAATTCTTGTCGAGTGGGCGTCGAAAATTAGCGTTGACCAATGTCTTGGCTCAGACCATGTCCTAACTATCCGGATTTGAGGTCCAATGTAGTGCGAACTGCAGAGCGACTGTAGCGATGGACGTCGTATCGGAGCGCTTCGCCGCAGGCGAGAATGAACCAATAGGGAGTCGTAGTTTTGAAACTGAAGAAGAACATGAGGTGTGTTTGCACTCGGAATGCCGTGACACTCGCACTAGCCGTATGGCTCGTGACAGGCTGCTCTGCCGGGGCACAGCAGGATGCGTTCGTGCCGCTCGTGCGCAGCATGGCAGATCGCCTCAACACCGCGGACCAGGTCGCCCTGAACAAGTGGGACACGGGCCAACCCGTCTATGACCCTCAGCGAGAAGCGCAAGTCATCGCAAATGCGGTGGCGATGGCGTCTGAGTACGGACTAACCACGGAGGATGTGACAAACATTTTCTCGGACCAAATTGAAGCTAACAAAGAAATTCAGTACGAGCTGCTCAGCAACTGGATGCGTCAGGGCAATGCTCCCGCAACGCCTCGCCAGAGCTTGCCGGGCGTTATTCGACCCATTCTGGATAAGCTGCAGGCCAATATCATGCTGAATTTGAAGGGCGTGGCGCCTCTTCGCAGCAATACAGACTGCCAGACACAGGTTGCAACAGCAGTGGGACGCGTCGCCCAACAAACGTCGCTTGATGCCCTACATCTCGCGGCCCTCGACCGTGCGGTCGCGCGGATATGTGTCAAGTTTTGACTTTCCGGGGGGGCTAAAGACATGCAAGGAAGCTTCCTGAAGGCGGACATATCGGAACTCGGTTGCGCAAATGGCGGCGTTGCGCATTTGAGATGGAGAGGATCCCCTGCGCTGGGGCACCAGCATTGTTTCAATGTCGAAGCGTGCCCTGACGACGTGCGCAACGTTCTTTGGGGACTATCCGTGAGTAGAGTGGCGACGAAACCATTGCCGACGCGATGCTTTACGGTCTCATGTGGCGTCATCACTGGATCACGCACAGGTGGACCACTTAGAAAACATCCCCAAAACCCCAACGTCCTGGAGCCGAACTCGATCTCAACTGCGGAAAAACCTACAATCGACATCGCGCAATGCCAGACCCGCCGAGTCGGTCACGATTCCAAATCGGCGATCAAGTTCGCTGAAGTACGCATCATCCTTTAGTACGCATCATCCTTTAATACGCCGTGTTCGGCTCATCAACCTTCTACGCTGAGGTAGGAAGCATGGACGACCAAACAGCGCGAAATGTACTCAGACAGGCTGATGGCTGGATCGACTGGAATGACGTCCGGAACGCGCCGGACTGGCGGCAAGGAAAGATTGTGCTGGACGGTAGATTTAGTGCAGACGAGCTTCGTGCGATCATCGAGCTTCGGCGAAACACTCGCTAGCAATAGTCGAGATCCCTGACCTCGCGCTTCTATCCCGGCCGTGATCCCCGTTACTATCTTCCCACCTCGATATTTGTGGCTTTGGCCTGCTAGGCCCCGCATGATTCGTCCCCCAGTGACCTGCTCCCAACGAGTAGAGCTAACCGGAACCTAGTAAAGTTCGTTTCGGAGAAGAAGACGAACATGAAGAAGCGCTTTACGGAAGGACAACTCATCGGTTTTCTGAAGGAAGCCGATGCCGGTGTGCCAGTCAAAGAGCTAAGCGAGAAGCAGGGGTTCAGTCATGCATCGTTCTACACTTGGCGTGCGAGAGGAGAGGAGCTCATTTGGTGAAGGATCAGTTGCCCTTGACGAGTTCGAGTGAATCGGGAAGGGTGCGCTTCGGTTCCGTGGCCCCCTCCCTCCTCTTCTAGATCCATCTATTTCTGACGAACGGCAGAAACGACCGAAAGGAAGAGGTGCACCATACGAGGGTCGAACTGCGAGCCTGCACCATCAACAATCGCCCGTATCGCCTGACTTCTGGGGATAGCGCGCTTGTAGACTCGCGCATACCGGATGGCGTCGTAGGCATCAGCGACTGAGACGAGACGCGCTGCCATCGGAATCGATTCGCCCCGAAGGCCGCTAGGATAGCCAGTTCCGTCCCATTTTTCGTGATGACACAGGGCTACCTCCCTGAGGAGACCAGCCAAATCGGATTGCGGAAAGCCGGAAGCTACCTGGTCAATCAGCTTCGCACCGAGTGCCGCGTGAGCCTTCGCCGCTGAGTATTCCGCTTTGTCAAGCGCACTCGGTTTGCCAAGGATTCGCGCCGATACAGCGGCTTTGCCTATGTCGTGAAAAAGCGCAGCAACTGACAGGCGCTTCGCCCAAATTTCGCAGGCGGTGTCCGTGTTCCAGCCCATCCCGCTCATCTTGCTCGTCATCCTACCCGCGAGTGCCGCGACGCGCTTGCTGTGATTGACTGTCTGCCGGATGACCATAGAATTGAGTTTGTAATCTAGGGACCCGTTAACTTCGATAAAGCGCTGCAACGCGGCCACGCGCAACCGCCGGGTAAGAGACGATCCGGGTTCCATCGGTCCATCTCGCTTAAGCGGTCGATGCTCAAACGTATTCGCGGGGCATCTTGGTCGCCCCCATTCGTCATTGGTTAGCTCATGAAAATGCATTCAAATCTCCAAACGGTTTGATCGAACCATTAGACTTACGACGATCGTTTCGTGCGCGATATGTTCCTTTCCCCAATACATGCAACTGCCCTCCAATTCGACAAACCGCTCCCTTTCAGAGGAGCCCTTGAGAACTCGTCGCCAACTTGTTGCCAGTTCCATCGCGAGCTGAGGCCATGAACTGATTCGACACGGCGGATGATAAAGGTAAGTCCCGCAAACACAAATCGACAAGAGGGCAAAGTGTGCGATGCGTCAAGGTGTTCTTGCATTGACAATGGCGAGGCTTTTTCGATTTCCGGAGATTACGTCTCACAAGACACCTCTTGAGGGCCGAATCTCAGGGATTCCGATGCTGCACCGGAGATGACCATCTTGTTGCACTTATGACGGTCGCATGTCCGGAACGCGACAAAGTGATGGGGCCCAGTCGGTCGGAACCTGCACTGACCGTCTCTTTCTTGTGGCCCACAAATTGCTGGGAATGGCTGCACACCTCACAAGGAGTCTTCCATGCTCAGGAAAAGGATCGATCCGCAAACGCTTGAGGCCATGCTTGTCGAAGCGACGGAAAATGCATTATCTGACTATGACTCATCGCTCGCGTTGGATGACGATTTAGAGGCAATCGTCCAGTTCGGCGACGCTTTCGCTGCCCTTCGTGCACATGGTGCGGACACCGAATCGGATACGTAACCTGTGGAGGATGCTGAGGCTGACGGCGATATTCACAGCTGGCGTGATGACGTTTTTTTCGCGACTCAGGGATTCGACGCTGCGCGATTGGGTCGCTCGCAGTGCGTACCCAAGCGAGCGGCTCGAATCCAACTCAGTAGCCGAAAAGCCGTGGGGACAATCAAGCCGCCGCATTCGCTTGCTGGCAGCGATTGTGAGCAAATGAGCACCAGACGTTGGAATAAGGTTCAGCAAAAGGTGGATTGGCGGCGGTCCAAGGTGGTCGACTCCGAAAGACGTCAAAGTGACCGTCCACATGCGCGGGAACTGTTGGTGAAGCGGCTTCCCATGACGTAGATGCTCATGCTGGGAAGCTGGACACGACCTATCATCGAATCCGCCCTTATCGTCAAGTCGGTTCCTTTTCGTGGTTTCACGCGGGGCGACTATGATGCATAGACCGCATCCTGACGAAGCAAGCCGCCTTGGCGTCGGACAAGCGCAATCGGCATTGGTCTGAACGGTATCACGCTGCCACGAAAGACGCCAAAGATTCTCGACAACACCGATCCGAAGGTTCTGCGGTCCAGCATTGACTATCTCAATGTACAGGTCTACGTATTGGTGCGAAACCATCGCACCGGGCTTCAAGTCCTTGGCATAGACAATGCACATGAGTTCGTCCAAGCCGTGAGCCGTCGTCTGCGAAACGTTCAAGGATGCGGCCACAATCGTAGACAAGCGGGTCCATCACATTTCGATGATAACGGATGTGTTCCTTGTTGGCGAACACACAGATCGGGATGGGATGCTGCAGCTCGATGTTGCTCTGACCACGAGTCCCTCCGATGCGTGGACGTGGGACTTAATCGTCGACAAATCGCCGTAACTTGTCGGCGCGATTTGGCTGCATCAGTTTTCGCATCGCCTTGCTTTCGATGTACCGGATTCGTTCGCGCGTCAGGTCGAATTGTTTGCCAAGTTCCTGGAGCGTGTAGCCGCACGCTACATCAATCCCGAACCGCATTCGCAGTACTTTCGCTTCACGCGGCGACAATGAATCCAGCGCTTCGTCGATTGCGGCTCGCAGATTCGAGCGCGCGGCCGCATCCGCCGGGGATCCAGCCATTGGATCTTCGATCATATCGCCAAGCGTGGCGTCGGCATCTTCGCCCACTGGCGTCTCGAGCGATAAGGGTTGCCTCATGACCTTCAGTATGTCACGAATCTTGTCTTCTGATAATTCCATGCGCTGAGCCAACGCAGCAGGATTAGCCTTTTGCCCAGTCTCCTGCAAAATCTCCCGCGAAATCCGGTTTAGCTTGTTGATTGACTCGATCATATGCGAGGGGACTCGGATTGTGCGCGCCTGATCCGCAAGACAACGCGTGACTGACTGCCTGACCCACCATGTTGCGTAAGTTGAAAACTTCCAGCCGCGTCGATATTGAAATTTGTCGACGGCTTTCATCAGGCCGATGTTACCTTCCTGGATCAGATCCAGAAGGGGCACGCCTCGGTTCGCGTACTTTCTCGCGATAGAGACCACGAGACGCAGATTCGCCTCGATCATCTTGCGCTTCGCCTGCCGCATCTTCGACTCGGCTGCCACCATCTGCCTGTTGATCTTCTTCAAGTGTCGCAAGGGCAGGCCGGCCTTAGCCTCAATATCGATAAGCTTCTGCTGTTCAGTCTGGATCTCCGGTAGACTGCGTGAAAGTGCCGCACCGTACTCGCGGGACGTCGCCGAGTTTTCAGTCCACGCGAGATCAGTTTCGTATCCCAAAAACGACTCGACGAAACGCGCGCGCGGCATGCCGCACCGGTCAACGGCAATCTGCAGAATACGTCGCTCGACCGCACGTACCTGTGCGACTTGCTGCTGCACATCAGCGCATAGCGCATCGATAGTCCGTGCCGTGAAGCGAACAGCCGCAAGCTCCCGCTGGATCGCTTCAAAAAGGCGCTCGCGGGCGACCTGCCCGTTTTCTTGCGCGGCGTCGGCTTCTGAAATCTGTTCGTACAGGTCACGAACTCGCGCAAGTGCCGGTGTTTGGCGAGGTCAAAGGCGGCCGCGTGATCTATGCGTACGACGCTGATCGCAAGGACGGCAGCCAGTTGCGCGCCAAGCAGGCGTCGACGAACTAAGCGCGGATACAAGCGCAAATCCAGCGCGGCAGCATGCTCCAAAGCCGCACCCGCCCGCCAGCGGGGGCGGCTTTGTTTTATAGATGGTGAACTCTAAGGCGCTCGACGATGACCATTCTTTTACAGCTCATCTATAGCGGGATCGCACTCGGCATGATCTACGCCGTGATCGCATTCGGCTACCAACTCACATTCGCGACCTCCGGTACGCTGAACTTCGGCCAGGGCGACGCGCTGATGCTCGGCGCGCTGGTCGGCCTCACGCTGGTCTCGCTCGGCGTCAACTACTGGCTGATGATCCCGCTCGTCTGCGCGTTCGGTCTGTTGCAGGGCGCGTTCGTCGAACGGATCGGGGTGCGGCCCGCGATCAGGATTAAATCCGAATTCGGCTGGATCATGTCGACGATCGCGCTGGGCATCATCTTCAAGAACGTCGCGGAAAACGTCTGGGGCCGCGACGATCTGCGCTTCCCGTCGCCGCTGCCGGAAGCGCCGCTCAAGGTGTTCGGCGCGAACGTTCTGCCGATGGAACTTCTGGTGGTCGGCGGCGCGCTCGCGATGATGCTCGCCGTCGAGTTCTTCAATCGCAAGACGATCTTCGGCAAGGCCGTCGTGGCCACCGCGAACGACCGCGACGCCGCCGCGCTGATGGGCATCAACACCGGCCTCGTGATCACGTTTTCGTATGCCCTCTCGTCGCTGACCGCCGCGTTCGCCGGCGTGCTGATCGCGCCGCTCACGCTGACCGGCGCGACGATGGGCGCGGTGCTCGGCCTCAAGGCGTTCGCGGTGGCGATCATCGGCGGTCTCACGAGCGGTTTGGGCATCCTCGTCGGCGGCGTGATTCTCGGCATCGCCGAGACCACTACCGGCTTCTATCTCTCCACCGGCTATAAGGATGTGCCGGGGCTGGTCCTGCTGCTCATCGTGCTCGCGATGAAACCCGCCGGGCTGTTCGGCAAGACTTCAATCAAGAAAGTGTGAGGGCCGCCGTGAATCTGAAGAAACTCGTTGCGACGGCATTTGTGCTGATCGCGCTTGCGGTGTTCCCGGTGCTGTCGGGCAATCCGTACTACATCCATCTGGTCGAGACCATCATGATCTACGCGATCCTGCTGTTCGGTCTCGACATCGTGGTCGGCTACACCGGCCAGGTTTCGCTCGGACATGCGGGGCTGTTCGGGGTCGGCGCCTACACGGCCGGCGTGCTGTTCATGAAGCTCGGCTTGCCGATTTTCGTGACCGCGCCGCTCGCGATTCTCGTCACGGCCGGCTTCGGCGCGATTCTCGCGCTGCCCGCGCTACGCGTGTCCGGCCCCTACCTCGCGATGGTGACGCTCGCGTTCGGCACGATCCTTCAGATTCTCATCAACGAGATGGATTTTCTGACCAACGGGCCGATGGGCGTCAAGATTCCGAAGCCGTCGCTCGGCGCGCGGCCGATGAACGAAGTCGAATACTACTGGCTCGTCGCGGCCCTGCTGGTGGCCTCGCTGATCGTCGTGCACCGGGTGCTCAAGTCGCATCTGGGCCGGGCCTTCGAAGCCCTGCGAGACAGTCCGATCGCGTCGGACTGTATGGGCGTGTCGGTGTACCGCTACAAGGTCTACGCGTTCGTGATCAGCGCGGGCTTCGCCGGTCTGGCCGGCTGCCTGTACTCGTATTCGGAGCAGTACATCTCACCGAATACCTACAACTTCGAGCTGACCATCCTGTTCCTGCTCGCGATCATCATGGGCGGGCGCAAGACGCGCACTGGCGCGGTGCTCGGCTCGGCGATCATCGTGCTGTTACCCAAGCTGCTCGATGACATCGATATGTTCCGCATCGTCGCATCGGTGCTGGCGGTCGCGGTCGTGATCGGCGCAGGCGTAGCGCTCGCGCGCAAGGTGTCGACGGCACGCAAGGTGGCGATTCCGGTGCTCGGTACGGTGGGGCTCGCCGCGTTTTCATACTGCATCGATACGCTCGCCGACTGGCGGCTGAGCATCTTCGGCCTGATGATCCTGCTCGTCGTGTACTACCTGCAGGACGGCGTGATCGGATTCGTGCGCAAGAGCATGATGGGCGGCGCGGTGCGCGCGAGCACCGTCGACGCTCATCAAGCCGCGACGATCGGCGCAGACGCGGTCGCCGCCGTGCACGCGGGCGACACGGAAGAGATCCTGCAGCTACGCGGCATCCTGATGCAGTTCAGCGGGCTCAAGGCGCTCAACCAGGTCGACCTGAGCGTGCGGCGCGGCACGGTTCACGGACTGATCGGCCCGAATGGCTCCGGCAAGAGCACGATGATGAACGTGTTGACCGGCATCTACGTGCCGACCGCAGGTTCGATCGAGTATCGCGGCATGTCGCTCGCGGGTAAGACTTCGTCGCAGATCGCGTTGGCGGGCATCGCGCGCACCTTCCAGAACGTGCAGTTGTTCGGCGAGATGACCGCGCTCGAAAACGTGCTGGTCGGCTTGCATCACACGTTTCGGGCACATATCGCGGACGTCGGACTGATGTCCCCGCGTTACCGGCGCGAGGAGCGCGCCGCCCGTGAACGTGCGTTGGGCATGCTGCGCTTCGTCGGGCTTGAACATGCGGCCGGCGAAGAAGCGCGCAACCTGCCCTACGGCAAGCAACGGCTGCTGGAAATCGCGCGGGCGCTCGCGCTCGACCCGCAAGTGCTGCTGCTCGACGAACCGGCGGCCGGCCTGACCGCGCCCGACATCAAGGAGCTGGTCGCAATCATCCGCAAGGTGCGCGATCACGGCATCACCGTCGTGCTGATCGAACATCACATGGATGTCGTGATGAGCGTGTGCGATCGCGTGTCGGTGCTCGACTTCGGGCAGAAGATCGCGGAAGGCAATCCGGCCGACATCCAGTCGAACGAAAAAGTCATCGAGGCTTATCTCGGCGGCGAGGCGGCGGGGCAAGCGGCCTGAGCCGCGCTCCCCTACCTCGACTCACGAGATACACAGGAACACTCAGGAACACACATGCTATCGGTCAAGAATCTGCATGCAGGATACGGCAAGGTCAAAGTGCTGCACGGCATTTCGATCGACGTGCCCAAGGGCTCGGTCGTCACGCTGATCGGCTCGAACGGCGCGGGCAAAACCACCACGATGCGCGCGATCTCCGGCATGATCCGTGCGAGCGACGGCGAGATCACGATGGGCGTGGGCGCGAGCGCGAAGCGGATCGACGCGCTCGACTCGCATCGCATCGCGCGTCTCGGACTCGCGCATTCGCCGGAAGGACGGCGCGTGTTCGCGACGATGAGCGTGCATGACAACCTGATCCTCGGCGCCTTTCCACGCCTCACGTGGGCCCGGCCGCGCGGCGATGTGAACGCCGATCTGGAACGCGCGATAGAACTCTTTCCGCGTCTGAAAGAGCGGCGCCATCAACTCGCCGGCACCCTCTCCGGGGGCGAGCAGCAGATGCTCGCGATGGCGCGCGCGATCATGCTGAACCCGGAACTCGTGCTGCTCGACGAACCTTCGATGGGGCTCGCACCGATACTCGTCGAAGAGGTCTTTCGCATCATCGAAAATCTGAAGGGCCTGGGCGTGACGATGCTGCTCGTCGAGCAGTTCGCCGCGGCGGCGCTCAACGTGGCGGATTACGGTTACGTATTGGAGAACGGCCGGATCGCCGCACACGGGCCGGCGCTGCAGTTGCGCAACGATCCGTCGGTGAAGGCCGCTTATCTGGGCACGAGTCATTGATGTAGTGCAGGCATCCCTGGGTCTCTAACACCCCGGGTGGCTTCTTTGAATCCAAGCCCGCCCTCTTTCGAGGGCGGGCTTTTTTTTGGTTGTCGATCTCAAACGCCACGATTCTGCAGCGGATACATTCTTCGACCGCGATGTGTGATCCGCTGCAATCACCATGCCATGCCAGCAATGCTGGGGATATCAAGTGTTGAAATGGCATACGCCAAGATTTATTCACACAAATCTGGCCACCGCGACCTAGTGTGTTTCGGTAGATACGTGCCTTGCTGCATGTCTTCGGCGGACGGCAAGCAAGCATCGTTTCTGCGCTGGGAAAAGACGTTTTCACATATATCGGAAGGTCGGAAGTGATCGCGCCGGCGAAGGAAAGCCGGCAACTCACAGGCGTTTTCCCTTTTTCGCGAGGCCCAGAATGAAAATCAATTTCAGTTGCCTATCCCGGTCTGTTTTGCAGGGCATTGCAGGTGGTGGCGTCGTCACGCTCGCATGCTCGATCGCCACGGGCGCGCACGCGCAAACGCTGGGATCGCTCGTCCAGGTGGCCGCGGGCGACCCATTTAGCGGTTGCACCGCCGACCAGCTGAACGCGCAGGAGTCCGCATTCGGCAGCGTCCTGTTTCCCGCCACCTCGATCGAGCCCTGGGTTGCGGTGGACCCGACGGACTCGTCTCGCCTCCTCGCCGGCCACCAGCAGGATCGCTGGAGCGACGGCGGCTCACGCGGGCTCGTCGGCGTCGTCTCCAAAGATGCGGGCAGCACCTGGTCCAACTCGATTCCGTCCGGCGTGACTAACTGCACTGGCGGCAAATTCCGCCGCGCTTCCGATCCCTGGGTGGACTTTGCGCAAGACGGAACGGCCTTCTTCTTCTCTCTGGTGCTGGACCCCGCGCAACCGACCACGCCGTTTGGCGCGCGCAATAGCGGAATGCTGGTCAGCCGCTCCAGCGACCATGGCGTAACGTGGCAGACTCCCGTTACGCTGATCCGCAGCAACTCGCCGCACGTGCTCAACGACAAGAACTCGCTCACTGCGGACCCGACCGCGACCAACTACGTCTATGCGGTTTGGGACCAGTTGAGCGTGTTCCCTCCAACGAAGGAAGGCGCCAGGTTGCTCGCGGAAAACGATGGCGTTCTGATCGCGCGGCAATTGCGTAACGGTGCAGCATCCGCCGCGGGCGGCGCTCCCGTATTCAAGTTCAACTTCACCGGCCCGAGCTTCTTCTCGCGATCCACTGACAAAGGCGTGACATGGAGCACCGCCGCCCCGATTTATCAGCCGGGAACGAACGCACAGACAATCGACAACATGGTGCGCGTGTTGCCTGATGGAACCCTGCTCGATTTCTTCACGGCGATCAATGCGACGCCGTCGGGCCTGAGCATCGGCTATATCAAGTCTGCGGATAAAGGCGCGAGCTGGTCGGCGCCGACATTCACCAACGACATTCAGGCGGTCGGAGTGGTCTCGCCTGACAGCGGCCAGTCGATACGCGATGCGTCCATTCTTTACAGTGTCGCTGTGAACCCGGTCTCGGGGGCAATCTATCTCACCTGGCAGGACGATCGCTTTTCGTCCGCGACCTGCACCACGCCCACTGGATCGATTCCGATCGACGGGATCGCCTTCAGTGAATCGACGGATGGCGGTGCTACCTGGTCAACGCCGGTGATGATCAACAAGACGCCGCCAAACGCAACCAACCCCTGCCGTCAGCAGGCTTTCATTCCGGCAGTCGTGCCGTCGGGCGACGGCAATACGATCGTGGTGACCTACTACGACTTTCGTAACGACACGAACACCCCCGCCGGCTTCGAGGGAACCGACTATTTCGCGGTGTTCTGCTCGACTGCTACTGCGTGTACCAATCCGGCGAATTGGAGTAATGAACGCAAGCTCACCGACACCTCGTTCAACATCCTTAACGCGCCCGTGGCGGGCGGCCACTTCCTCGGCGACTACATGGGCCTGGCTGCTAGCGGCTCGAAAACTGTCTACCCGGTATTCGGTGTAGCCACGGGACCCAACGTGACGGCCGAATTCACGCGCAAGATCACTTTGCCGTAAGCGCAAATGGCGGCGACGGAAGGGTCGCCGCCCAGCCCTCCTTCACCGCTCGTAGGTTTTAATTTTCAGGCACTTTCGCGGCGCTCCAACTCTGATAGTGCGGGCTATGACATCGATTCACCGCCCCCCTTCACTTCGACGGCATCCCCGACACGTACACTAAGCTGCGTCGCGGCGCTGCCGCGATTCACGGCGATCTCGACGAGCCCGATCGAGTTCTCATACCAGAAAGCTTGACCGGCCGTTACATCGGAAAAGACCCGCGCGTATTCGACATCGGCATCTCCGATGCGAAGCCGTGCAGACCTCGGCACCGTTCCAGCCCGCAGCCCCGTCAGCGCATTGCCGTAGTGATCGACGTAAATGACCTCGGCGAAATCGCCCGCATCCAGTTGCACGCTCAAGCCTGCCCTCTCAACGAGCTTGTCGGAAGGCAACTCGCCGCGGCTGACCCATGCCGCCATCGGCGCGAACAGATCGCGACCATGAAATGAGGCGGAAAGCGCGCCCGGACGCCATGTAATCCGCCAGGTCCGGGTATGCGCCGCGCGCGCCGCCACGACCGAGAGCAGCCCGTTGTCCGGCCCGACGAACCGCTGCCCGTCGGCTTGCAGCACGACGGCATCCCGCTCGCTACCCACGCCGGGATCGACCACGGCAAGGAACACACAGTCCGGCGGATACCAATGCGATAGCGCGGCGAGCAGATGCGCGCCTGCGTTCGCGTCGTAGTTCGGCGCAGTGTGCAGCACATCGACAATGGGAGTGCCGGCTGCCGCGTGTCGTAGCAAGGCGACCCTCACCTGCCCGACGTAGATGTCGTCGGCCCCGAAATCGGTAAAGAGTGCGAGCATCGCATAGCCTCCTTGAGTCCTGTGCCGCCTCGCCGGTCAGCGTTCGTTAAATATCTGAAATCCCCGCTCCTCGCCTTCTCCGCACACATCAGCGCGACCGGGAACGCGAACGCCTCGATGGGGATCGGCTCCGCTTTGCTTGCGCCGAGGCCGCAGATCCATTCGGCGTGATCTGCGCATCAACGCAGAACGCGATGAACGCCTGCACCTTTGCGGCCAGATGCCGACGCGACGGGTAGAGCGCATATAGAGGGAAACGTTCATCCGGCCAGTCCGGAAACAGATCGACAAGCTCTCGCTGTGCGATCAGTGCTTCCGTTCCGATCGACATGACCTGGGCGATTCCTGCGCCCGCTACACAAGCGTTCAGCATCGTGCCGACATCGGAGACCAGCAGCCGCCCGGAAACCGGGATGCTGACGACTTCCTTGCCCCGATGGAACTCCCATTCAAAGGGGCGTCCCGATAACGGATTGTAGAAAAGTACGCGTTCGTGATCGACGACGTCATCAGGACGATTGGGTCTGCCGTTGCTTTCAAGGTAAGCCGGAGACGCGACCGTGATGATCCGCGCTTCCAGCAGCTTGCGAGCAACCAGAGTACCAACGGGTGGCGGCCCGAAACGTATCGCAAGGTCGAAGCCATCCGCAACGAGATCGCCCACGTCATCGCGCATGATCAATTCCACCGAAAGCTCTGGAAACTGCTGCAGAAATGCCGGCAGCTTCGACGCGAGGACGGTCCGCGAAAAGAACGGGTCCACGTTGACGCGTAACTTGCCCTGGACCACGCCGGCAGAACCCGATGCCGTACTTGCCGCGCACTCGATGCCGACCAGATGCGGGCTGACGGTCTCGTAGAGACGCCTTCCTTCGTCGGTCAAGGTTTGCGATCGGGTCGTACGGTCGAGCAAGCGGACGCCGATCTGCTTTTCCAGCCGGCTTATCGCTCTGCTTACGCCGGACGCTGACACGCCGAGCGCCTCCGCGGCGCGAACGAAACTTCCGCTTTCCGCGACAGCGGCAAGCACCGTTATCCCCGCGAACAATCGACCGTCGAAGGTCATGATGCGCCTCGAGCAATGATGGATTCGTGATTTTAATCATTTCAGATTTGATTGAACCATACTTTATTCATCAATTGGCGCGTGAGACATTGGACGCCTCACCCACACGGAGGAACAGCATGGAAACGATCAAACGCGCAGAGCTCGCAATACCACGCCTGGGCTTCGGCACGTTCCGCATGCCCGGCAACGACTGTCAGCCGGTCGTCGAAAGCGCGCTGGAAGTCGGCTATCGGCATATCGATACCGCCGAGATGTACCAGAACGAGGAATCGGTGGGCGCCGCCATCGCCGGCTCGGGGATCGCGCGGGACGAGCTATTCGTGACGACCAAGGTATGGCACGAGAACCTCGAACCCGATGCCCTGCGCCGCGCATTTGCCAGCAGTCTCGAGAAGCTGCGGCTTGATTTCGTCGACCTGTACATGATCCATTGGCCGTCCCGCGACATGAATCTTGCGGCTGCTTTGGAGACGCTCATGGAGCTCAAGGAGGCGGGGCTTACCCGCGGCATTGGCGTGTGCAACTTCAATATGCCGCTGATCAAAGCGGCCGTTGAGGACATTGGCGCGCCGATCGCCTGTCATCAACTCGAATATCACCCGTTCCTGGATCAGTCCGCGATGCTCGCCTATCTGCGTTCGAAAAACATCCCGTTGGTGGCGTATGCGCCGCTCGCACAGGGACGTGCGGCAGGCGATACGACTTTGGCGCGGATCGGCAGCAAGCACGGTGCGACTGCCGCACAGATTGCCATTGCCTGGCTGCTCGATCAGGACGGCGTTATTGCGATCCCCAAAGCACAGCGGCGCGAAAGCCAGCAAGCCAATCTCAATGCGCTAGCGGTTCGACTCGACGACGATGACCGCAAAGCAATCGCAGCGCTTCGCAAGGACCAGCGTTACGTCACTCCCCCCTTCGCTCCCCAGTGGGACGCGTGATTCAGCAGGCTTAGGTGCTCGGGTGACGGGCACACTCATCCAGTGCAGAGTTCGGACGATGCGCTTGCGTGCCCAGTCCGAACGCGACGACGCTGAGCAGCGCCAAAGCCCATACACAGATCACGCCGTACAGCATCACGAGACCAAAGCCGTGGACGAGCGCCGCATGAGCGATCACGCCATGCGGATCGGCGCTTGCGAGTTTCGCGCTGTCCTGCGTGAGATCCGCAAAATTGCCTGCGGCCACCTTTTGCGCGAGAAAACGCAGCGACGATGCTTCGGAAAGGCCGGCAAGCGCGCGAGAAAGATAAGAAAGCACGCCTTCGAAGAGTATGTAACCCATCAGCGCGATATTGATGGCCAGGCTGATCAGTCTCGCGCTCATATCGATACCCGAGGCCATGCCTGCGCGGTTCGGCGAGACCGAGCCGGTCGCGGTATTGGTGACCGGCGTGTTGGTCATCCCCAGCCCGGTTCCGCACAACAGGCATCCCGGCAGCATCGTGCGCCAACTCGCCTGCTCCACGCCAGCGCCGAACCTCATCACGATGAAGCCGAGACCGATAATGAACAGTCCGAGCGGAATGACCCTGCGCGCATCGAAGCGCAGCGCAAGCCGCTCGGCAAATGGCGGCACGATCAGTGTCGGTAGCGTATAGGCGAGCAGCGACAGTCCGGACTTCACGTTCGAGTAGCCGAGCGCGCCCTGAAAATAGATCGGCAGGTAGATCATGAACGGCCAGTAGCTGAAGTTCATGCCCATCGATCCGCATATCGCACCTGAAAACCGGCGGGTCCGGAACACGGAAAAATCGAACATCGGCCGACGACTACGCTTCTCGACGACGATGAACGCGATAAAACTCAACCCCGTCGCCGCGACGATGCCTCGCGCGACGAGGCTGTCCAGGCCGAGATCCGGTCCTTGCGTAATGAAATAGACGAGCCCGAAACATGACGCGGAAAGCGTGAGGATGCCGGCAAGGTCCAGGTGTTGCGCATGTGGGTCACGGGACTCCTGCACACCCGCGTAGACGAGACCTAGTGCCACGATCGAGATCAACGCGTGGACGAGGAACACCCACTGCCAGTTGGCGACTGCGACGATCATGCCGCCGATGATCGGACCGAACCCAAGGCCGATGCCGAAGATGATTCCCCAAGCGCCAAACGCTTTGCTGCGCTCGCGCCCCTCCTGGAACTGATGCGACAGCACCGCCACCTGGCAGATCAGTATCGCTCCGCCGCCCATCCCTTGAAAAAAACGGCTGACGATCAGGACCGGCGCACTCTGTGCGAGCCCGCAGATGAGCGAGGTGATCCCGAACATCACGATGCTGACCACATAGACGCGTTTGCGTCCGAAACGATCTGCCAGCGCGCCCGTGCCCATAAGCACGGTGGTACACGCGAGCGTGTAGGCGTTCATGATCCATTGAATCTCCTTGAAATTTGCGTGCAGCACGCTTTCAAGGGTGGAAAGCACCGTCGGCACACTGGAAATTTCGAGACCGAACATCAGCGAGGTCAGGCATACCGCGGCGAGCGCCACGGCATTTTGCGGAGGGGTGGCGAGTGTCATGAGATATCGCAGGGAACAGGTGCGTTTGCGCGTACACGTCGGCGTACACAGGGGAGCTAATCGATCAGCAGCATCACGTCCGATGTACTATAACGGGAACAAACGTCCCTATTGAGGCAGTTTTTTCCCACAACTTATTCCCACAAGGACTCAATTCAATGGATCAACTCGATGGCGTAGCGGTCTTTGTCAAGGTGATCGAAGCCGGCAGCTTTACGGTTGCGGCCGAACGCATGCACCTTACGCGGTCGGCCGTCGGCAAAGTGATAGCGAAGCTCGAGGCTCGCCTCGGCGTACGTCTGCTTCAGCGCACGACGCGTAGCCAGACACTGACGGAGGCGGGGCGCAGCTACTACGATCGATGCGTCCGGGCGCTTGCCGAGTTGGACGCCGCCGAAGCCGAACTGGAGACCGGATACAGCGAGCCACGCGGGCGCCTGCGGGTCAGCGCGCCGCTCGCATTCGGCCACCATTGCGTCGCTCCGGTGTTGTTCGGACTGGCACGCATGCACCCCACACTACAGATCGACATCTCGTTTACAGACCGGGCAGTCGATCTCGTCGAGGAAAACATCGATCTTGCGGTGCGCATCGGCGATTTGCGCGACAGCACGAGCCTCGCCGCACGGCATCTCGGCGTTCAGGAAACGAGCATCGGAGCGGCCCCGGCCTATCTTGCGCGGCATGGGACGCCCGTCGATATCGACGATTTCGCGAAGCATGCGGGCATCGCCTACTCGCGCGCCGGTGCGATGTCGCCGTGGCGCGTACTCGACACGGACGGGATTGAACGCGAATTGCTGATCAAGCCGCAACTGAGCCTGGACGATATCCAGGCGATTGCCGGAGCAGGCGTCGCCGGTCTGGGGCTCGTGCAGTTGCCATGCTGGTTGCTGACACGATATGTGATGACGGGCGAACTCGTCGCAGTGAGGGAGCGTTGCGGCGTGCGACCACAGGACATCCACGCGGTGTGGCCGAACACGCGATATCTTCCGTCGAAGACTCGTTGCGCCATCGATGCACTGGTTGCGGAGATCCCACCAATGATTCTCCGTTGAGGTGCGTCAAGCATCCAGGACCGATTCAGTCATGCAGCCAGACTGCCAACGAATTGTCTGATGCTGGTCAGCACGGCTGCCTGGTCGCCCGCGAAAACCCAGTGATCCGCGCCGTCGAGTTCGACGTATCGTGCGTGCGCGATGTGGCTGGCAAGATGCCGGCCAGCGCCGATCCGAACGGCGTGGTCGTCGTGACGGTGCAGCACCAGAGTCGGAGCCGCAATCCGGCCCAGCAGATCCCGCACATCCATATCGCGCAACGCCTCGAGCACGCCCTTGAGCGCTCCCGGGCTCGACGCGGCCCGCAGCAAACCTGCCCACCACGCTCGCGCCTGGGGGTCACGAGACAGGCTCGGCGCGAACGTTTCGATGCCCGCGGGCCCGCCCCACGCCGCGACGAGTTGCTGGAGCCACGCGTCGTACTGGCTAGCCCGCAGCGCGTGCGGATAGTCGGGTGCCGCGCTTCCCTTCGCCAGCGAGCCAAACAGAACGAGACCGATGACTCGATCGGGATGATCGGCGGCAAATTTGATGCACGCCGGGCCACCCTCGGACGCACCGAACAACACCACCCGGCGGCTTCCGGCGGCGTCGAGCACCGTGCCGATGTCCTGCGCGGTTGCGTCGACGCCGGGGTTGAAGCCGACACGATCGGAAAGCCCGATACCGCGACGATCGAGCAGGATGAGCCGGCCCATCTCAGCGAGAGAGGACAGGAACGCCCGGCACCGTGGCTCCTCCCAGATCCGTTCGACGTGGGACACGAAACCAGGCAGCAGCAACACATCGATGCGGCCGGCGCCGTAGGTCTGGAACGCGAGATGGACGCCGCCGCCGAGGACATAACGGGTCGGCGGCGGCGCCTCGATCGGCAATGCGGTGACGGCGTTCAGCAGCGCACGGGTCTCGGTTTCGGGCGCCACATCGAGCGTGTCGCGAAGGCGCTGGGTCAGCGCATCGAAGTGGCGCTCGGCCGTAGCCCGATCACCGGCGAGCAGCAGATTGCGAATCAGATGCCGCGCGTAAGCTTCGCTGAGCGGGTCCAGCGCAACGAGACGGCCCGCGTGCGCTGCCGCAGCCGCGTAGTCGCCTGCCGCATGCCTGTCTTGCACCACCCGCTCAAGCGCGTTGATCGCCCTGCCCCGCAAGGCCTCGCGGCGAAAGAAAGCCCACTCGTCGAACTGCGGGCAATCGCCGGGTGAAAAACCTTCGAGAAAGTCGCCCGAATATTGACGGCATGCCCGCTCGAACTCTCCGACATCGCAGGCTTGCTCGAACAGTTGCGAATCGATACGCAGGTCGATCGCCGATGACCATCGAAGCGTCGACCGGTCGGTGGTGAGGACGTCGCCGCCCAGCGTCAGCTGGAGGCGGTACATCAGGCGCCGCAGCCGCACCCGTACGACATCTTCGCTGCTATCCGGCCACAACATGGTCGCGACGACGTCGCGTCCGACCGGCCCCTTCGCTTCGGCCAGATAGATCAGCAGGGCCAGGCCTTTGCGCAATCCTATCGGACACGGCTGGTCGTCCCGACGAATCTCCGGAAAACCAAGCGTCCGCACGTTGAACAGAGCCATCGTCATGCAAGCCTCCATGACGGCGTCGAGGGGACGCTCAGGGGACGCGTCGATCCTACCATGCACGCCAGACGATCATCGCTGCACTCATTGCGGCGGATCGCACCGGAGGATTTGCCATGAAGAACCTGGGTAAGCATGCGATCGTGATAGGCGCCGGAATGGGTGGGCTGCTGGCCGCGCGCGCGCTGTCGGATTTCTATTCCACCGTGACCGTGCTCGAACGCGATGCGTTTCCGGCAGAGGACAGCTGGCGCAAAGGCGTCCCGCAGGGCCGTCACACACATGGGCTGCTTGCCCGCGGCAGCGAGGTGCTCGAGGAGTTCTTTCCCGGATACAACAACGAGGTCGTCACGCAAAGCGGCGGGTTGCTCGGCGATGTCGTGAACGACCTGCTCTGGATCGGCCGCAACGTCACGCTTGCCAATGGCAACAGCGATTTGACCGGCCTTCTCGCGAGCCGTCCGGTGCTCGAAGGCCATCTGCGACGGCGGCTTCTGGCACTGCCGAATGTGCGCGCCATCGAGAACTGCGCGGTGCGAGGGCTCGCCAGCGACTCCGCCCGCGAGCGCGTGACGGGTGTGCGCATACGCGCCGAAGGCAAGCCCGAAGAGACCCTCGACGCGGATCTCGTCGTCGATGCGAGTGGACGCGGTTCGTCCAGCGCGACGTGGCTCGCAGTGCTCGGCTACCCGGCTCCCGTCAGCGAGAAGGTCGAGGTCGGCATCGGCTACACGACCCGCACCTATCGACGTCGGCCGACCGATCTCGACGGCAAGCTCGGCATCATCGTCGCCGGTAGTGCGCCGAACTGGCGAAACGGCGTGATCCTCGCACAGGAGAACGACAGTTGGATCGTCAGTACCGGCGGCTTTCTCGGCGACGAGGCGCCCGATAACGATGAGGGCTTTCTCGCGTATCTGGCGACACTGCCGACCATGGAAATTCATGACATCGTCGCCGCAGCCCAGCCGTTGAGCGGCTACAGGCGCTACCGCTACGTCCACAGCTTGCGTCGTCGCTACGAGAAGCTTGCACGCTTTCCCGGCAACTACCTGGTGTTCGGTGACGCAATCTGCAGCTTCAACCCGGTCTACGGACAGGGCATGACGGTCGCGGCGCAGGAAGCGCTGACCTTGCAACGGTGCCTGCTGCGCGCAGGCGCGCACGATCTTGCGCGGCGATTCTTCGCGGAGGCCGCGAAAATCGTCGACATTGCATGGGATATCGCGGTCGGCAACGACCTTCGCAATCCGCTCATCGAGGGCCGGCGGCCGCCGATGCTACGTTTCATCAACCGGTATATCGGCTGGCTTCACGTTGCCGCGACCCGCGACAGCGCATTGGCAACCGCGTTTCTGAAGGTCGTCAACCTGATGGTTCCACCGCCGTCGCTGCTGAGGCCAGCCATTGCCTGGCGCGTCTGGCGAGGCAACCGAAGCTCTGCGTCACCGCTTTCTCGCTCGCAATCGAGCGAGCCGCCCGCTAACGAGCGAATTGAACTAACGTAGATCAGGCAAGCCCAGCCATACCTGCATGCGCGAGTCCGCGCGGGTGCAGTTCCTGCCAAGACGGGCCCTTCCGTCAAAGCTTCCATTGATGATTGCGTCGAAAGGAGTACGACATGATCGGTGTATTCGTTACGTTTCGCTACGGCGACAATTTCGATGAACGAGCTGTGCGGACGATTGCCGAGACCGCACGTGGGAGGTTCGAGGGAATGCCGGGGCTACGTTCAAAGGCTTTCACGCTCAATTCCGCAAAGCGTGAAGCCACGAACTTCTACGTTTGGGACTCGGAGGACGCAGCCAAAGCGTTCTTCACCGATGAGCTCCGCCATCGGGTAACCGGTCTTTACGGTGTACGCCCCGACGTCGAATTCGTGCAGATTGCCGCGCTCGTGGAAAACGCTCGAACATGACGTCGTGCAGCGTCGTGGGTAGACCAACACGAGATTGTCTACACCATGATGAATCCGTGCCGCATGCCGAGCATCACCGCCTCGGTGCGGTTGGTCGCACCGAGTTTGCCGAAGATGGACGACAGGTGGAATTTCACCGTGTTATCCGAGATGTCGAGTTGCCGCGCGATCTCCTTGTTGCCGAGTCCGTCGGCGAGCATCGCCAGCACTTCGATCTCTCGTAACGTCAACGCTTCGAACGTGTCGCCGGGTGCCTTCTGGCGCGACGGTCTCGTTTCGGCGAGCAGCCTTGCGAGGATGTCGGGCGTCAGCACGCAAAGGCCCGCGGCGACGGCTTCGATGGACGCGACGATTTCGGCTGGCATCGCGTTGCGCGGCAGGATGGCCGCCGCGTCGGCGAGCAGCGCATCGAGCATCCAGTCGCTGTCCGGGTCGTCGCTCAACAGCACGAGCGACGGCGACGCGTGCGAGAGTTCGAGCAGAGTCTTGAGCGCGTCGCTTGCCTCCGGCGCGATGTCGGTGACGATCACATCCGGCACCGAACCGGCGAGGCAATCGACGAGCTTTTCGGCGTCGGCTGCGCTACCCAGGAACTTGAGTGCCGGGTTCGCCTCGACAAGCGCTTGCAGGCTCGCGCGCTCTTGCCACGATGCCGCAATCACGGCGACCCGCAAAGGCGCTGTCTGTCCTGTCTGTCCATCCGACATTTCGTCCCTTCCCGGACCTCATCTGCACGAATTCCGTTGGGGCCGTTCGCCCACCGTGACCGAACACGCGTGGCGTTCGCCACCTCGAATCAAGGCGATCTGCAACTGCTGCCCAACGCTTGCCGAACCCAGCGCGGCACTGACGTCGCCCATGTCGCGGCAAGCCTTGCCGTCCAGTTCGATCAGTACATCGCCTATCAGCACGCCCGCCTGCTCCGCAGGGCCGCCCGGCGCAAGCGAGTTGATCAACAGGCCACTGCCGAACGACAGGTTCATTTCCTTGACCCAGGCTTCCGGCAGGCCGACCCGCTGCGTGCCGACACCAAGGTAGCCCCGCGACACGCGCCCTTTCGCCAGCAGTTCATCGGCGACGCGCTCCACGGTCGTCCCCGGAATCACGATGCCGGCGCCGCGCATCAGCGCCGACGTGCAGATGCCGACGACCTGCCCGCGCATATCCGCGAGGGCCGCCCCGGAGAAACCAGGGCGCAGGCCGCCGTCCAGTCGCACGAACGCATCGAGTTGTCCGCCTCTCCACGTGCGCCAGGCTCCCCCTACGCCGCCGATCACGCCGAAATCAGCGCTAACGCCGGAATCGTCCGCACGGGCGACGGCGAGCGCAAGATGACCCGGCTTCAGTGAGTGGGCATCGCCAGAATCGATCGGGTCGAGATCGACGCCGTCCAGTTTCAGCACGCCGACGTCGGAGCCCGGGTCCAGGCCCGCGAGGACCGCGGCGACCGTGCGGCCGTCGGCCAATGTGACTTCGATTCCTTCCTCACGCCTGATCGTGTGTGCTGCCGTCACGACGACGCCACGTCGCCAGATTACGCCGCTCGACGGCATGCGATGCCGGCCGTGTACCGCCACGACACTCCGCCCTACACGCGCGACGATGTCCGCCAGATTGTCCGAGAGATCCATCAAAGGATTGCCGCTCGAGGATGTGGTTTCCATTTCAAGCCCCCTGCCCATTGCGTGATGACGACGGATTCACAATGACAGAACCACGGGGGGCGCACACCACCCAAATGGGTAGCCGGGTAGATGCAGTTCGGACCTGTTTCAACCTGCGCCTAGCGTCGCCCGCTACGGCCCCATACATAGCGCACCCATCGCTGCCAGCGGCTTTGCGGAGGAGCGGGCGCGTGGCGTGCAGTCTGCGCTTCGCGGTCGCGCTGGGCGGACTTCCGCACCTGTTCGTGGATCTGCCTCAAGCTCATGCCGCCTGGGCCTTTCAGCTCGTCGGGATCGGTAGCGGGATCGTCATCGGGATCGTCTGTCATCAGAGTCGCCTGTTGGTGAAGAGGCGACTTGATCTTGATACAGATGCCCAGCAGCAGCAAGTTGGACGCGGATCGCCGACCGGTGCGCCGTCCAACGGGCCTTGCCCGCCTGCCGTTCGTGAAGTAGATTTTTCTAATGAGGTTCGAGCCGGGAGGGACGGCCATGGAACTGAGTGTGGAACATGTCGAGGTTTGGGCAGCTACCATCGACGACAAACCGGGAGGTCTTGCGAAAGTCTTAAGCGTCTTGCGGGATGCTGGTGCCGACTTGCAGTTCATCGTGGCGCGTCGCACGCCAGAGGCATCGGGTAAGGGAGTCGTGTTCGTCGCTCCGCTACAGGGAGACAGTGTGACCCGCGCCGCCACCCAGGCGGGGTTCAGCGTCACGCCGAGCCTTCACTCCATCCGTGTAATGGGTCTGGACCAGTTGGGCATCATCGCGCAATTGAGCCAGATGCTGGCGGATGGCGGGATCAATCTCCGCGGCGTGTCGGCCGCTGTACTTGGCACGCAGTTCATCGCTTATCTCGCGCTCGACTCGCTGGACGACGCCGAAAAGGCGATTGACCTTCTACAAAGGGCCTGAAGTACCCGTACCGGACTGCGGACCGGCTTGGCTCTTGCTGGCAGCGAATCGCGATGCCGGTACCGAGGTCGGCAGGGATGAAGACACCGACGACCACAAGGCGGGTGCTTTGGGCGCTCTCGCTTTGCATTGTTGCGACTTGCATCGCAATTGGCGGGGTATTGCTGTTCGAGCTGTTGGTGGTCGGCCGTGCCGTCAGCGATTTCCGCCGGGACGCGGATCTGGCGCAGGTGGGCATCGCACGTGGCGAGCCGGCTACGCTCGAGGAGCGCATCAACCCGCCCTATCTGAAGCGGTACGGCCTGGACCGCAACCTGTATAAGGACATTCACGGAAACTTTTCGCCGACCGGCGCCGACTGGCGGCAATGGGGGCTGCGAACCAAGGTCGCGGCCACCGTGATGTGGCTGGGTCACGATCCACCGGGAACGTGGTGGACCTACGTTCAGATCAGGTGCGTTGATCGGTTTCCGGAAGCTCACACCGACAGCGAGCCGATCGTCGATGTTGCCGACGCTTGCCTCGGCGAGCCGCATTGATCGACGCACAGGCATTCAACGGCCTGTCCCCTGTCCCGCTGGTGATTTTTGATCATCGGAACGGCCAGCACCGAGCGCCTCGAGCAACGGCCGCAGCGCATTCAGTTCCGCGCCGAAGCCGCTCCAGTCTTCCGCCTTCAATCGCTCGATGGCGCGGTCATAGTGAGCAAGTGCCTCTCGCGCGCGAGCATCCACCGTGCCCCGGGACGGCGATGACGCTCGCGCGGTCTGCTGGAATAGCGCCGCCAGCGCTTGATCCAGCGTGTCCTCCATCACCACACGCTCGCCATAGGCGGCAATCACTCTCTTCATCTCCGGCAACTGACCGGACGCCGCGCGCAAATAGAGCGGAGAAACGTAGAGGATCGAGTTCTCGATCGGCACGACTACAAGATGACCGCGAATGACGCGTGAGCCCATCTGGTTCCACAGCGAGATCTGCTGCGAGATCTCGGTATTCTGCTGAATGCGCGCTTCGATCTGAAACGGCCCGTAGACCAGCTTGTCCTTCGGAAAGGTATACACGATGAGCTTGCCGTACCCGGGCTGATCGCAGCGCGCCGCGAGCCACGCAATCATGTTCTCCCGCTGGCTCGGCACCATCGGCAGCATCAGAATGAACTCGGCGCGCGGATCGCCGGGGAGTCGCATGATCGTGTAATACGGCGGCATGGTACTGGCGGAGCTTCCGCCATCCATGCCGACCAGTTCCTGAGGAAACTGCCACAGGTCCTCGCGGTTGTAGAACACTTCCGGCGCATCCATGTGATACGCGCGGTAGAGCTGCGCCTGGATCAGGAACAGATCTTCGGGGTAGCGGATATGCTGCCGTTGACCCGCTGGCATCGCGTCCAAAGGCTTGAACATACCGGGGAAGATGCGCTCGTATGTGCGCAAGAGCGGGTCGGCGGGATCGCTGGCGTAGAAATCGACCGTGCCGTCATACGCATCGACCACGACCTTGACCGCGTTTCGAATGTAATTGGCGTTGTCGCCGAAACCGGGCCGGGAGTACGGAAACCACCGGCTGACGGTGTAGGCGTCCTGGATCCAGAACAGCCGCCCATCGCTCGCGACGACATAGGGGTCATGGTCGAGAGTCAGGAACGGCGCGATCGTCCGCACGCGGTCCTGAATGTTGCGGTGAAGCAGGATCCGGCTCTGGTCAGTGATATAGCCGCTCAGCAAAATGTTCGGATCGTCGAGCTGCCAGGCGAAGAGACTGCGGCGCCCCACACCGCCGAGCGTGACGCCGTCGCGCCCGCTATACCTCGTGTATGCATTCGTCGGCCTGCGCGGATAGTCGAACTCAGCTACGTTGCCGTTTACGATCACATAGTCCTGGCGGCCTTCACTGAAATACAGACGTGGTTCGCGAATGGCCGGGCCACCGCTGGAGACGGGCGGAATATCGTGCAGATAGAAAGACGGTAAGCCTTCAGTGGACTTCTCGGTGACTGGCGACATCACGACGCCGATGCCGTGAGTAAAGATAAGGTGCAGGTTCACCCAGGTTTGGGCGTTGGATGGAAGCATCGCCGGGTCGAGTTCGCGCGCCGACAGCACCACCTGTCTGTATCCGCTATCGAGCTGATAGCGGTCGATGTCCACCGAAAGAAACTTGTAGTAAGTCCTGATCTCCTGCAACTGTGCGTAAGTGTCCATCAGCGGTGGCACATCCCATAGCCGGATGTTGTCGATGGTCGCCCGATTGGCCTGCAGCGAGTCGAGCGTCAATCCCTGCTCGGCCTCGAACGGTTTGACCTCGATGTTTGCGAGGCCGTATGCCTGTCGCGTTAGCGCGATCGTATGCTCGATATAGGGTGTTTCCAGTTTCAGCTCGCTCGGCTTGACATAGAAGCGCTGAAACAGCGATGGGTAGATCTCGGCGAACACAATCGAACTGCCGAATACGAGCAATGCGAGAACGACGGGCTGCAGATGGCTGCGCCGGCGCATGTTGATGCACAGGGCAACGGACGAGGCGGCTCCAAGGCCGATAAGCATCCACAGGACCGGCAACTCGACGTGGACATCGGTATAGCTCGCGCCGACCACGACGCCGTTGTCGCCATAGAGCAGCAGAAAGCGGTCGAGCCACCACGACCACGCCTTCACCGCAAAGAACAACCCGAGCAATGCGGAGCCATGAGTGATAGCGGCGGCCGACAGCGTGCGTGGTGGCCGCTCCAGCGCAATGTCGCCGCGCAACGCGTAGACCGCACCTGCCACGGCCGCGCTCCAGAACACTAGCTGCAGCAGCCAGTTCTTCAGAGCGACATACGCGGGGAGCGAGAAAAGATAAAAGCCGATGTCCCTGTCGAAGATCGGATCGCGCGCGCCAACAGGCACCTGATAAATGAAGCGAAGCGCGATGTCCCAGTTCGAAGCTTCGCTAGCGGCGACAACCAGCCCCAGGACGATCGCGGCGCAGGCAATACTGGCGCGCCAGGGAACGTGCGGCGCGATCAGTTCCGACAGTTCGACCGCAACCTCGCTCGCATGCGACGGATCGGCCGCTTGCGCTCGCAAGACATCGACGCGCCTCGCGTAACGATGCGCCAACATCCCCGACAACCAGATCGCGCACGCCGAGACTACGAACACAGCCGCAAACAGCAGCACCCGCGCGGAAAGGAGGGTCCAGAAAACGCCACCATAGCCGACCGAGGAGAACCACAGCCAGTCGACGAGGACGCCGGTGATGCGGCCGACGACGATCAGCGCAACGACCACGGCCGCCACCGCGATTGCATAACGTCTCAGACGCACGCCGGACTTCACTTCCGACCGCATAGTCCCTCCTGTGCTGGCCGTCGCCGATGCCGTGCTGCGGTTGTGATCCTGGTTCGGATGGGCCGGGTCAGACAGCTTGAATTATTGTAGGAGCCATAGTCAGAATACTAGTGACCCTACTTTCTACATGCTATCGAGTCCGCCGGACGGTTTCTCTGGCGGCGGCACACCCTTTGCTGCGATGAAACGGTCGAGTTCATTTCAAGAAAGGGGGACCCCTACCATGAAGCTCTACTATTCGCCTGGTGCCTGCAGCCTCGCCGACCATATCGCAATGCATGAGGCCGACCTCACTTTCGACAGGGTTCGCGTCGATTTGAAGTCGAAGGAGACCGAAACGGGGGAGCAGTTCAATCAGATCAATCCAAAAAGCTACGTCCCAACCCTCGAGATGGATGACGGTCAGCGGCTTACCGAGAATGTCGCGATTCTTTCGTGGGTCGCACAGCGCAAGCCTGCCCTTGCGCCCAACAGCGAACCCGGCAACCTGCGCCTGCTCGAGATGCTCGCGTTCATTTCGACAGAAATCCACAAGCAGTTCGGCCGTGTTTTCAAGCCCACTTCGGATGCTGAAGCAACGGCAGCGCGTGAGAAGCTCGGTCAACGCTTTCAGTTGATCGCCACCATGTTCAAGGGTGATTACCTGTTCGGCAGCGAAGCGAGTGTGGCTGATGCCTATTTGTTCACCATGCTGCTCTGGGCTAAAAAGATGGGTATCGAAGTGCCCGAGAAATTGGCAACCTTTGCCGAACTCATGCGCGCGCGTCCGGCCGTCCAGCTTGCGATGAAGCACGAGGGACTGGAATGATGAAGCACCGACCGTCGCCGCGCCCGCCAATGATTGTCTTCACCGCCTCGTAAGGTCCACGCCAGGCAAACGCGGCGCGGCGAAAACCATCCGGTCCTCGCCGCGCGCGTCACGCCTTGCCATTCACTCGACGACGAACGTCGCTTTCAACGCAACCGCATTCGCCAGGTTGTAGACGTTCGGAGACGTCGCCATCACCGCGTCATGCACTTCCGCGAATTGCTCCCTGGTGCCGTTGCCCTTGATACGAACGGTGTAACGCAAACTCTCGTAGCCGTTCGCGACCTGCGGATCGAGCCCGAGAAACCCCCTCAGGTCGATGTCGCCTTCCGTTTCGATTTCGAGCGATTGCAGCGTGATCCCGCGAACCGCGCATTGCGCGACGTAGCCCACCGTCATGCACGCGTTCAACGCTGCGATCAGATGTTCCTGGGGATTCGCAAACCGGTTCGATCCGCCGAGTTCGCAAGGCTCGTCGATATCTATCGTGAATCGGCGCGGCACACGCTGGCCGCCGATCGAGAACCCGTCGACCTCCGCGCGACTATGCGTCTGGCCCTGCCAGACGGTCGCGACGCGCCAGCTGGTCGCGGCTTTCGACACATCGCGCCTGACGTCGTCGATCAGCGCGAGCAGATCGTCGACGTTGAGTCCGTTGACGATATGCGCTTCGGTAGGCTGTACATTGGCATTCATATTTCTCTCCTTTAGCTGGATGAGTCGTGCGCGTCCGCGCGCTCAATGCATCGTGGCGAGGACCGCCCGGATGCGCGTCCCCTGCTCTTCGGAGACGAGCCCATCGAGCACTTCCGCGAAATGAGGATGATGCATACCGGAATGGAGGTACTGCCACCGGTAAGCGTGATGGAAATTCGCTTCGATCGACATGGCTTCGGCCTCGACTACGGCACGCCCGCAGTTCGCGATGAAATAGCGCGAGTCCGCTGACGCCTGCACGCGCAAAATGCCGTCGAACGCGGTCAGCAGTTCGATGAACTCGTTGACCGCGTGATCGCGCGCCGCATCCGTCAGCGTAGCGTCGTGGCGTTTCCATTCGAGCTCGTCGAGAATCGCGTGCTGACTCTCTTCCTTCCAGTGGTAGAGAAATACATCTTTGAACAGCTCGGATAGCTGATCGTCAGGATGAATGCTCTGGCGGTAGTGAATCTGCGAGAACAGTTCGATATGCAGCGTCATGGCCAGCACCGCCCACGTGCTCTTGCCGAGGACCACGGCGGCAAGCGCATCGGGATCGACGTCGAAGCGATAACCGGCGGGCAGCGTTTCGCCGATCATTCGTTCGATGCGCCGAAACAGCGCCTGGTGTTTGAGCTCTTCGTCGCTGAAGCGCACCAGCGCTTCGAGCGCGACCTGATCGCCGAGCCAGTAGTCTCGGCTCACTTCCAGCACCTTGGCATTGATGAAGCGCTCGACCAGCCCGAATACGTTCGCGTAGGTGCGCCCCTGAATCTGGCTAACGAACCGCTTTTCCGCGTCCGACAGCGTGATGAAATCCGGCACCAGCGAGAGTCCGTCCGGCAAATACTTCTGGGACATATCGAAGGTACGGCCTCCGATCACATCACGGTCGATATCCCAATTGACCAATTTCGAAGCGCGAATGCATCGGGCGTAGCGATCGCGATCGGACAGCCGCAATACTGCGTTCATAAAAGTTCTCCCAATGTGGACCGCTGCGCGGTCCGGCGTTGAGCGTCGGTTCGCCGGGCAGAGCCAGTCGAATGGTCTGGCTTTCCGGCACGCTCAATTTACGATTGGGAGTCTGGAGGTTCTATGATCGAGTCGCCGCGCGATATGACTGAAACGCCGTTTCTTCTCGCTGCTTGCACGGATCGACAGACGAGGTCGTCGAGCCGGCACGGCGCCTCCTGGCAGACATCACCGGTCCGGCATTGCGGCGAGGCCACCCGGATGTTGCGCGGGCTGCGCTGATGTTGCCGCGCCGTTGGGCTGTCCCTTGCTCTTGCGCCAGCCGGCAGGCGGCATGCCGAATTCGCGTCTGAACGCGCGACTGAACGCGGCTTCCGACTCATAGCCAATCTGTTCCGCCACAGCGTTGAGCGGCTTGCTACCGGTCAGAAGTTCGTGCGCCGCAATCTGCATGCGCCATCTGGCGAGGTATTGCATCGGCGGCTGCCCCAGTAGATCGGCAAAGCGTTGCGCCAACGCGGAGCGCGACAGTCCCACTTTGCGCGCAAGCTCCTCGACGGTCCACGCATGCGCCGACTGCGCATGAAGCAGCGAAAGCGCGCGTCCAACGTAGCGGTCACGCACGCCGGCCAGCCACCCGGTCTGGTTCTCAGGCAGCGCTTCGATACAGCTGCGGATCGCTTCGACGAAAAGCAGTTCCGATAGCCTGGCAAGCACGATCGTGCCGCCCGCGCGCGACTCGGCCGCTTCGGCGGCAGCAAGTTTGAGAGACGACTCGAGCCATGCCGCGCGCGGATCCTGGCGCATGTCGATCTTGAAGAGTCGTGGCAGCGCCGAGAGCAGCGGATTGTTCAAAGTATCGTCGCAGGCCAGAAAGCCGCACACGATGCGCGTCACAGCGCCCCCGCCGCCATGGGACAGCGTCATCACTTCACCGGGTGCTGTCGCCATCTGCCCGGCCAGCAGCGAGTCCGACGGCACCGGAGATAAGCCGATCGCGCTGCCCATGATGTGCGTTTCCCCTTGGGGCACCACGATCAGTTCGCCGGCATGGACGTGAATGGCCGAACCGGGATCGCCGGCCAGCTTCGCCCAGCAACTCCCCTCTGTGATCAGATGATAGGAAACGACGCGCTCGGAAGGCGGCAAATAAGCGCCGCAGAGCGATGCATCGGTGCGGCCGATCAGACACCACGGCGCGGTGAATGTCCCGTTCAGAAACACGGCGCCGCTCAGACGAACGGCGCGCAGAACATCAGAGACTGCATCCATGGATAGCTCGCGTGAAATGCGATTTCCCGGGCGAGAAACCTGGCCGTCGCGCAATCGCGAGGACGGCCAAGGGCTACATGTTATACCTGCTATCTCACGCGATGACAAATTCCTTACCGATGTTTTCGCGAAGCTTATGAAGCATTTTGCGGATCGGCTGGAGACTCGCGCAATGCGTCGGCGAAAAGTGGACGATCGGTCAAGAAACATCGACTCACGGGCAGGACGGCAGCGGCTTGTCGCAGGCAGAGTTCACGACAGGAAGGAACATCACGGATCGACGTCATCCGTACTTCGGCAGTCAAGCCTTCCTCGGACTTTAGAACCTGGCGCGTCGCTGAACTGACCGCTTCGCGCGAACACTACAGCGTGAGATACCGATGAAAAGCCTGATAAGCCGTGCGATCTACCACCCGATCATTGCGCTTTCCGTTTTCTATCTGGTCGACGTTATGCATCACGTCGACTACAGCGTCGCCGGCGCCTTGCTGGTGCTGACCACCAAGACGGTCTCGCGTGTTTTAAGTCTTTTCAACAAGGGATAGAGCTGGGATGCGCAGCGGCGCCGTAATTCAGCGGTGACATAAAAGGTGCTGGCTGCGATCGGCAAATCAGCGAAAAGAGGCCAGAAAAATGGCCTTTTCGCGATGCAAATGCGCGGAGATGATCGATAGAATTTTCTGTAGCGCGTTACGCACCATGACGCGTGCGATATCTGTGGGATCGCGTTCCCACAGCGGATTTCCGGTTAATTCAGCATGACACGGCTCGCACGGCACTACGTCCCCGAACAACCGCAACACGTTATCTTGCAGGGAATCGCGGGCCCTGCATTCCTGGACGAGGGAGACTACCTGTACTTCCTCGCCTGTCTGGCAGACGCCGCGCGCGTCGCCGATCTGGCAGTCCACGCGTGGGTGCTCATGCCTGACGCGGTCCAGTTCCTCGTCACGCCTTCATACGAATCGAGCGTGGCCATGGCGATGCAGGCAGTGTGCCGCCGCTATGTCGAGACCTTCAACCGCCGCCATGGACGCCGCGGTGCGGTGTGGCGCGGCGGGTACCGGGCGACGGTGATCGAGCCCGAGCGGTATTTCCTGCTCACGAGCCAGGTCATCGATCAGGCACCGGTGCGCAAGCGTCTTGTTGCCGACCCGGCAAACTACCAGTGGTCGAGTTGCGCGCACCACATTGGGTCGCGTGTGGATAGCTTCATCAAGGATCACGCGCTGTACCGGGCGCTCGGCAATACGCCGTTCGAGCGCCAGCAGGCTTACCGCGATCTGGGCGCACAGCCGCTCGACGAATGCGAGGTCGATAACCTGATGCAGGCGACGCTCAACGGCTGGGTGCTCGGCAGCGCCGCGTATTGCGAGTGGGCGGCGCGGACAGCCAATCGGCGTTTGATGCCACTACTGCTGCGCGACCGGCCGTCCACGGTTCGCACGGCGCGCGCGCTCGCGCACGTCGGCTAAGCAAAGGAGAAACGAAACGGAATTCAGTCTTTCTGCTGTCCGGCCATTTCTGTCGCCACTTGAATTCCGTTGTCCAACGCGGTTTCCTCCAGAGCGTAAGCGATACCCGGTTGGTGGCGCACTTCCTTGATTACGTTCCGAGAACGGTCGATGTGGATGATTTCAAATGTGTAGCCACCTTCCGCTACCCCAATGGTTACGATCCGGTATGTATGGTTGCCTTTAGTGATCGTTCTAGTGGGCATCGATTCCTCGCGTCCGCGTCATGTTTCTTCTCCATCCGATAAGCCATTTCATTCCCAAGTCGATTTGCTCGAAAAGCCTTCGACCAAACTCGGCTCGGCCAGCGTTCAATCTATGAAGTGCGGATTAAGGCAGGCTTAAAGTTTCGATTCGCAAATTGCGCGATTCGACGCATGTCAACGCAATACCCGTGCTGCCCCTTACATACAATAGCGAGGTCATCTTCTACGATCAGGTGGTGACTGAATGCACGGCTTATTCGTTCAAGGCGACAGGCAGTCGGTCCCGCAGCAGTCAACGCAATTGGCAAGTGTCGGTGGAATATATTCCTTCAACCATTGCAGCATCACGGGTCCGACCGTGAACCACGATGGAGGCAGCATGCGCAGAAGAAGCTTCTTACAAACAGGTGCCGCGGTTCTGGCAGTCGCGGGTGTGGCGCTGAGCGGGTCTGCGGTCACGTTGAGTGACGCCGTTGCCGCCGAATCCAACGCATCGAAGCGGCAGGTCATCGATGCGAAGGTCAACGAGACCCTGACGCGGCTGTTCGAGACGGTCAAAGGTTCAAGAGAACTCGTCGACAAGGCGAACGGCGTACTCGTGTTCCCGTCCGTGCTCAAGGTCGGCTTCATCGCGGGTGGCCAATACGGTGAAGGCGCTTTGCGGGTGCACGGGAAATCGGTCGGCTACTTCAAGACGATATCGGGATCGTTCGGGTTGCAGGCGGGCGCGCAGTCGAAGGCCATGATCTTTCTGTTCATGACGCAAGAGGCGCTCGACAGCTTTCGCAAATCCAATGGATGGTCGGTCGGTGGCGAAGGTTCGGTCGCGCTCGTGAAGGTCGGAGCGAACGGCACGATCGATACGACAACGGCCACCGAACCCGTTCAGGCGATCGTGCTGACGAATTCAGGTCTGATGGCTGACGTGTCGCTGGCCGGCACGAAGGTTTCTCGACTGAAAATCTGACGGCATTGCTTGCGGCGTTTGTCTGACAGGGCTTTGCGCTCGTCGCGCAAGGCCCCGGATTTCACGCGCAACACATCGCAGCTCGCATCTGTGCGAACCCCTCGCGGTAGCGCGCGGCGAGGTGTGTGGCCGTCCGCCCCAGCAACGCCCGGTCGATCGTCAGCGCATCGAGCATTGCTTCCGAAAGCGCCTCGATCCCGACGCAGCCCGACACGCCCGCTGGCTCCCACGTCGCGGCAAACGCGGACTGTTTCGTCGCGTCATGCACGCGCGCCGGATGAACGAAATTCACCCGCGGCACACCGAACGCCATCGCGACGATCCGTCCGTGCAGGCTGCTTCCCGCATAAGCAGCGGCATCGGCGATCAGTGCGCAGATGTCCCATATCTCCAGCGAACGGAAGAGTTGAGTACGTGAGACGTTCATCCGTGCGGCAATCCGTTCGTAGCACGCCATATCGTCATGCCAGGGCGCGGCACCCGCTCGGAAAAAGACGCTACCAAGCCCGCTCTCGTTGGATACGCGATCGAGCTCGCTCGCTAGCACACCGAGCGTTCTATCGTCGCCGAAGTCCGCACTGAACTGCACGGCGACATATCCGTCCGGAAACGCCCGCTGCAAATTCGCCACGCCGCTCCGCTCTTTGCGCGCGCGAATGGTCGCGCCGAACAACTCGGCCACCATCACCGCCGGGTCCGGCACGAGCCGCGCGACAATGCCCGCCGCGGCGAGCCCATTCTGCGTGTGGACGTCGCGCACGCTGACGTCGTCGGCTTGCGTGAGCTTCGCGAGGACTTCTGCTCGCATGCAGGGGTCCAGCCGCTCGACATCGACGCCGCCAACCGCTTGATAAATGACGCTCGACGCAAAGGGAAACATCTCACGGGACGCCATGTAGGGAGCAAGCGCATCGAGACCCGTCAGCGCACGTGCCCATGCGCGTCGCTCATCGTGATGTGCATCCAGTCGCGCGATGATCTTCCGTGCCTCGTCCCGCGGCAGCAGCATCACCGCCGCCTCCCAGTCGCCGCAAGTCAGGATCTCGCCGCCTGCGTGCACGATATGCACGCGGTCCTTGCCGCGTTCGGCGGCCAATTGCGCGAGCGCCTGTACAGCGTGACCGCCGTGGACGCGCAGGTCGCGCTGCGCGAGGCCGGCGAAGATCACGTCATCGCACGCAAGCAGTCCTGCGACGACGTGAGGGAACAGCAGATCACCCAGGTTGTGGCGATCGAAGGCGCCGAACAGCACTACCGCATCATGTTTTCCAGTGTCTCGCCTCATGATTTGCGACCGACCCTCTGCGAAGGGCGGCTACGGTGCTCACCGGAATCCTCAGCGGCGCCACCTGCCGCCGCACCGGCCGGAGCCCGCCGCTTGTCGCGCCATTCCTCCACCTGCCACGCAATCAGCCCCGGCAAAAAGACGATGATGTCACGAAAACGGCGCGCACCCGCGAGCGCCAGGCATAGCTGCGGAGGAAAACCAAGCACCGTACCGATTAGCAGAAACCCACCTTCCTGAACGCCGAGCGCGCCAGGCACAAAGAACGCGATGCTGCTGAGCGCCTGGATCAGCGACTCGAGCACGAGTGCCTGCAGGAAACCTGCTTTGGCCGACAGAAAATAGAGCGCGAGCCATAGCTCGAGCGCGGTCGCGATGCATTGGAGTGATTGCCAGGTGAGCAGGTAACGGACGATCACGCCAGGCTGATGCCAGAGCTCGCTGATCGACTGATCGATGCGCACCGACTCGCCGACGAGCGAGCGGAATTTGCCGCTGGTGATGCGATTGAACAGCTTCGTCAGACGGGCGAACGGACTCGCGCGCTGCACGAACGAAAACGCCAGAAGCAGAACCGCCAGAATGGCGATGCCGCCTCCGAGCCTGGCCGCAAGGTGCAACGCCGCGGCGCCCGCATGGGCGATCAGATAGCCGATTGCCGCAATGGCGAACAGCATTTCGCTGATCAGCGTCAGTTGCAGATCGACGACGAGGCTCGCCATGGCGGGGGCCGGCTCCATGCCCCATTTGCGCATCATGCGAAAGGTCACGACTTCGCCGCCCACTCGGGCGACGGGCAACATGCCGTTCACGGACTCCCGAATCCAGACGAGGCGCAGTACGGCGAACAGATTCGGGCGTATCGGGCCGCGCATCAGCATCTGCCAATTCCTCGCGTTGGCGAGCATCGGCAGAACATGGACCATCCCTGCAAGCGCGAGCCCGGCGCCGGCCGCGCGCATCAAACCGAGCACCTTCTGCGCGTCGACGTGCCACACGAGCCAGACGGCAATAGCCAGGCCGGCAAGTGCGGCAACCCGGGCGAGATATTTCATAAGCTGGTGGCAGCATCCTGTCGGATGTTTTCAGGTATCGAACCGCGAGCCTCGGTTCGAGCTGCCGCATAATTCGTTCCCCGCGCCGGGAGAATGCTGTGTTATTTGCTGTCTTGCACGAGTCAACGGACCCTTGCGAACGCCCGTAGCACAGCGTCGCCACGCGGCGTCACGTGAGGAAGCCGGAATCCCGAGCCAGCTGGCTCATTCGCGATCAATTGCAGTTCGCGCAGCGCGCCAAGTTCTACCCGATCCGAATCGATTCGTTCAGGCGCATCCTTCAACAGCAGCAGCGTGGCCACTTCGTGCGGGCTCAACATATCGCTTACCTCGCGGCAGGAAGAAACAACGGGTGACCAGATCCGGCCACGGCTGCATCGGCAGCACGCGAGAACCAGACCCGGCAGAATTTGTGGAAGCCTGTCGCCTATCGTGTCGACGAGCGGCGTGCGCGAGGCGGACTTCGGCGTTCCGGCGTGTCGGGGGTTGGCTTTGCAACGCGCTCGAGAATGGCACGGACCATTTCCTCTACGTCTGCTTCGGCGACGGACTCGCCGTCCCGCTGCTCCTGCGGCGGCACGAGGTCCTCGCTCAGCGTCGCGTCGATGCTCATTGCGCAGGCCGGCTGCTCAGCGGACAGGGTGCCCTCGTGGAGCTGATGCCCGTCGTCGTGATTGCTGCCGGCGCGGCACGGCGCGATGGTTTCCGACGCGATGTCCATCCAGCCGCGCGTGTAACCGGTGAACTGCAGGACGAGCCAAGGCATCACATCGGCCTGGCGTCTGATCAGCTGTTCAGGTGTCTGGGCGCGCAATAGGCTTTCCCAGTGCAGCGCGGCACCTGTGACCGCGGACCTGCACGCATCGACGTTCAACCTCATCAGCGCGCAAAAGCCGGCGACGAACTGGTTCGGCAGTTGCGACACGTCGGTCGAAACGGATAGGGCAAATGGCATCTGTTTTGGGCTGCTCACGGGATATCTCTCAGGTTCTCGCGGACACGGTGATCGCTGCCACTGCGATTCGTGAAGGTCGTTCCCACGCCGGGCCGTCGGTCGGGCAGACGGTCTGAAGCCGTCTTAGAGCAGTCATTCTAACTTTGTTAAGTCGAATTCCAATTTTCGAGAGCCAGGGAGTTTCCCCGATATGTGGGAAATGCGCGCTTATGATGAGCGGGCGAGACGTGCGCGAGGCAACCGCAATGGCGAGCGCCGGGCGACCGGGCGGGTGCCAGGTACTTGCGCCTGGCACCGTGCTTGGAGAGGGAGTTTGCGGTCGATGAACCGCCAGGAGCGGCGAGACTTAATGCACGGTTCCGAAGAACAGCTGCGCAGCCTCCTCCGGCGTCAACCCCGCTGCGAAATAGGCCTCGAGGCGTGTGGCCTTTGCATCGTCGAGCAGAAACGGCGGCCGTACGAGGCCCACTGCGACGGCATGGTCATACCATCGGCTTATCCACGCTCGCAATTCGATTTCACGCGCCGATAGCACTTCCATGCGATGTTCTCCCATCAGGTGTACCCGCGCGACGGGTTCGTTCGAAAGCAATGGTCCAGCTTCATCGACTACTCGCTGATCAAGCCGTGCCTGATCGCGTAACGGATCACCTCCGCGTTGTTCGAAAGACCCAGCTTTTGCATTAGCCGCATCTTGTGCGTGCTGATCGTCTTGGCGCTGAGCGAGCACGCTTGCGCGATGTCATTGATGCTCCGGCCGCTGGCGAGCAGCTGCAGCACCTGAAACTCCCGATCCGTCAGGACTTCGTGCGGCGGCACGTCTCCCGCGTGCTTTTCAAAGACCATCGCGTCGACCAGTTTCGGGTCGATGAAACGTCCGCCGTCGGCGAGCTTACGGATTGCCGCCAGCAATACCTCCGGATCGCTGTCCTTGGTCACGTAACCGGTCGCGCCTGCCCTCAGCGCGCGCGACGCCACCTGCGCCTCGTTGTGAATGCTGAGCACGAGAAGCGGCAACCCGGGCCGGTCCGAGCGCACGCGTCGGATCAGATCGACGCCGCTAATGCCGGGCATCGTCATGTCGAGCAACAGCAGATCGATGTCACAGCTGCGAAGTTTGTCGATCACCTCCGAGCCGTGGCCAGCCTCCTCCACCACGATCATGTCGGCGGTAGTTGCGATGATCTGCTTGAGGCCGCCGCGCACGATCGCGTGATCGTCGGCGATGAGGATCTTGATCATGTCCCGAATCCGAACTCGTGCGTGAGGCGCCCGATTGGTGAAGCCTTGCTCCGTTCATCTCGCAGGATTCGCGGCGGGCAAGTTCCGCCCGGCTAGGTGACCAGCGAAAGCGTCACCGGGATTTCTGCCCGATCGATCAATTCGTCGAGACGGTCGACGAGCTGATCGAGCGCCACGAACGTGCCGGCATCGAAACCTTCCGCATGATCGCGGCGCAGTTCCTTCAACGTCTGCTGCAAACGTCGTATCGCGACAGGACGAGTGTCGCGCAACGGCCAGCAAAACAGCAGGTATGTCAGCGGTGTCAGGCTGCGCGCCTCGCACCACGTTTCGAACAGGCGCTGGCAGATTCTGTCGATCTCTTGCAAGCGCCTGCGTCGGTCCAGAAAGTCCGCAATCATTTTGCACATCGCCTTTCGATCTTCGCAAGCCCCACCGATGATGGATGAACGGGCGATTGCATGCAGTCGTCGGCGGCTGCAAATGACTACGGCAAAGCCTGATCCGGAGGTCAGGAAATCCTGAAGCCTGCAACTGCGAGGTCGGCCGTGCGCCTGCTGTTGCACGAGCCGGCGACGGTCGGGAAGGATTTTCAGACGCTCCGGCGCCGCTTGGGCCCGACCCGCCGCGGACGTACGCGGCCGCTGAAATGTCGCCCGCGCAGCCTATTACAATGGTTGCTATCCAAAAGACGAATGCGACCGCCATGCACCTTCCTTCGAGCCGCCGAGCGCAAAAACGAACCGCACTGCCAGCCTGGATCGCCGCATGTGTCGCGCTCGTGCTGTTGCCGCTCCCCGTTCTTGCCCAGGACGAAAAACCCGGTATCGCTTTTTCCACGAGCGAGCCCGGCGCATCGCTGCCCGCCGGCTGGAAGAACCTGCCGGTGGTGCGAGGCAAGCCCATCACGCAATACACGCTGGTTCACGACGACCACACCACGGTGCTGCAGGCGGACGCGAACCGCTCCGCTTCTGCGTTGATGCACGAAGGGAATATCGACCTCGCGCGCACACCCGTCGTGGCATGGCGCTGGAAAGCAGAGGGGCCGATCGAGGGCGCCGATAACCGCGTCGCGTCGAAGGAAGACGCGCCAGCGCGGCTGATGTTCATGTTCGACGGCGACAAGAGCAAGCTGTCGATGTTCGACCGGGCGAAGATGGGGCTGGCCAAACAGCTGAGCGGCGAAGATCTGCCCTATGCGACGTTGATGTACGTCTGGTCGACCAACGCCGCGCCGGGCACCGTCATTGCGAACCCTCGCACGAACCGCGTACAGATGATCGTGGTTTCCGGTCAGCCCGGCGATGCGGGTCAATGGCAAAATCTGCGTCGCAATATCGTGCAAGACTACGAGCGGGTCTTTCACGAACCGCCAGGGAGAATAACCGGCTACGGGCTGCTGACCGATACCGACAATACCGCTACCACGACGCGCGCCTGGTACGGCGATGTCCAGTTCCTTCCCGCGCCTTGAAACCCGGTGCCGTCGAACTGATCGAACCCGCCAGCACGACGCGGCTGGCTCGGTTCCTGAACCGATTTCCCGATCCTGCCCAGCTGTGGCATAACACGTGCTACGAGATCATATTCCCCAGGATCGCATAGCATGAATCAATCGAAACCCGGCGACTACCGAGCAACAGACGGCGCGCAAGGCGAGCCATCCATGCCTGAGGACTGGGCGCAGCGATGGATCGACTCGGTCATCGACTACGCGGTCATCGGACTTTCGCCGGAAGGCATCATCCGTACCTGGAATGTCGGCGGCGAGAAAATTCATGGCTTTCTGGCTGACGAAGTCATCGGGCAGCGTTTCGACATTTTCCACACGCAGGACGATCGCGACAAAGGCAGCGCCGCTGCGTTGCTCGATATCGCCCGAAGCACCGGCCGCTCCGAGTCCGAAGGCTGGCGCATCCGCAAGGACGGGTCACGCTTCTGGGCCAATGTCGTGATCACCGCTCTGATCGACGACACGGGGCGTGTGCTCGGCTTCGGCAAGATCGTGCGCGACATGACGGACAAGAAGACCGCGCACGATGCCGTCGTCGAGAGCGAACGGCGCTTTCGCATGCTCGTGAACGGAGTGACGGACTACGCGATCTTCATGCTTTCTCCCGCCGGCATCGTCACGAACTGGAACGCCGGCGCGCGCCGGATCCACGGGTACAGCGCCGACGAAATCATCGGCTCGCACATGTCGCGCTTCTACACGCCCGAGGATGCCGCGGCCGGCCTGCCGCAACGGGGACTGTCGATCGCAGCCAGCGAGGGACGGTTCGAAGCCGAAGGGTGGCGGGTGCGCAAGGACGGCCGGCGCTTTTGGGCGCACGTGGTGATCGATGCGATCCGCGACGAAGAGGGGACGCTGGCCGGCTTTGCGAAAATCACGCGCGACATCACCGAGCGTATGGAAGCCAGCCGGATGCTGGAGGACACGCGCAAGGCGCTGTTCCAGTCGCAAAAGATGGAAGCAGTCGGCAAACTGACGGGCGGCGTTGCTCACGATTTCAACAACGTGCTGCAAATCCTGCGCGGCAATCTGGAATTGCTCGACAGCCGGCATTACCGCGATGAATGGACTCGCGAGCGCGTGGCAAAAGCGATAACGGCGGTCGAGCGCGGCTCGAAACTCGCGTCGCAACTGCTCGCGTTCGGACGGCGGCAGCCGCTACAGCCGGTCGTTATCAACCTGGCCTCCGCGCTTCGCGGCATGGACGATCTGCTGCGCCGGGCTCTCGACGAGACGATCGACGTGGAAACGGTCGTCGCCGGCGGCTTGTGGAACACGCTCGTCGATATCCATCAGCTGGAAAACGTGATCCTCAATCTGGCGATCAACGCACGGGACGCGATGTCCGAGGGCGGCAAGCTGACGATGGAACTCTCCAATGCGATGCTGGACGACGAGTACGTCGCTTCGGTGCCGGACATCCAGGCCGGCCAGTACGTGCTGCTGGCCGTCACCGACACCGGCACAGGCATGCCGCCGGACGTGGTGGATCGCGCTTTCGATCCTTTCTTTACGACCAAACCGGAGGGCAGAGGTACGGGTCTCGGGCTCAGCATGGCCTACGGCTTCGTCAAGCAGAGCGGCGGCCATATCAAGATTTACAGCGAGGTCGGGCACGGCACGACGGTCAAACTGTATCTGCCCCGCTCGACCCGGCCGGCAGTCGAACTGCCGCCACGCGTCACGCCGGCGCCCAAGGGAGGATCGGAAACGATCCTCGTCGTGGAAGACGACAGGAACGTGCAGTCGACCGCCCTCGACACGCTCTCGGACCTCGGTTACCGGGTCCTGAAAGCCGACGCCGCGGAGGAAGCGCTCGCCGTATTGCGCAGCGGCGTCCACATCGATCTGGTTTTCTCCGATGTCGTGATGCCGGGTCCGCTTCGCAGCACGGACATGGTCGCGCAAGCTCTGCGGCTGCTGCCGCATCTGAAGGTCCTTTTCACGTCGGGGTATACGCAGAACGCGATCGTCCATGGCGGCAGGCTGGACCCGGGCGTCGACCTGCTCAGCAAGCCGTACAGCCGCGAGCAGCTTGCGCATAAGATCCGCCAGGTGCTCGATGCCGGCGACCCGGTACGCAGTAAGACTTCGCGCGATGCGGCGCTCGGCGGCCCTCTCACCCCATTGCGTATCCTGCTGGTCGACGACGACGTGAATCTGGCTCAAGCGACCAACGAACTGATCGGCCTGCTCGGGCATTCGGGGAAATTCACGACGTCGCCGCATGAGGCGCTCGAGTGGCTGGCAAAAGAACCCTTCGACGTGCTGATCACGGACCTGCGCATGCCGGATATCGACGGTATCGAACTGGCGAAGCAGGCGACCGCGCGAGCGCCTTCACTGCATGTGGTGTTTTCGTCGGGATACGCAAACCCGCAATTGCCAGCGATGCAATTTCGCTGGACCGCATTGAGCAAACCGTTCACCATCGACGAACTCGCAAGGGTGCTGGCCGGCGTTCGTAAGCGGCAATGACGTGCACCTGCGCTCACCGGCGCGTCGGCGGGAGCCTTCCTCTATCTGACCTGTTCGCCCCGCCGGTCAACAGCGTAGCGCCGGCAGTGCTCCAGATATTCCGCTGCGTTTGCGACGGTCAATTCAACCGTGCTGCGTTTGCCGGTCCAGCTTGCGCCACGACTGGTGTAGCGCCCTTTTCATCGCGACCTGCACGACCGCCGGCCGTTGCGCCCGCTTCGTCTCGTTGCTGCGGGTGTCGTCGAAGGCCTTCTGGTAGCCGTCGATGAGCGCTTCCGCCATGCAACTGGTGATGACGCCCGGCAAGTCCGCGCTGCGCGCGGCGGTCGCGAGCGACAGTCCCAGCCTGAGCAGGTCGTGCACAGGATTGCCGATCACGCATTGATCCAGATCCCTGATCTGGACTGCCACGTGACCCGCCGCATCCGCGACCGGGCCGAAATTCCCGAGATGACAGTCGCCACAGATCCACACGGGCGGACCATCGGACAACGCGCCGGGAGCCTGGCTGTCGAGCCACGCATAAAAGCGCCTGGCGCCTCCGCGTACGTAGTCGTACGCCGATCGAGCCATTTTGTGCCGGCGAAGCTCTGCCAGAAGAGGCGCCCGTTGGTCAGGAGCCGGCAATTTCTTCGAGGACGCCTTTTTCACAGTGCACCTCGCTACAACGGCCATCTGCCACAACCGCGTAGCTAAAACCGTGCCGCACCTGTCTTCAGCGGGCAGCGCGCCGATAGCCGCGATCATCGAGCCGAACGAACAGACCGACGATTTCCCGGGTGGGTATGCTGGCCGACAAGGTCGCGATCTTGATCGGAGTAAACCATCGGCATTGGACGATCTCATTGCCGGGCTCAGGTGATATGTCGCGCGCGAACTCGGCCAGGAAAACATGATGCCGCTTGTTCAGCCCGCCAAACTGGAACAGATACGTCAGGTGGACCTCGACGACGTTCGTTTCTTCCTCCAGTTCGCGTCGAGCTGCGTCCAGCGGGGTTTCGAGCCGCTTTATCGTGCCGCCGGGCAGCGACCAGCGCGAGCGCGAGCGAGCGACCAGGAGCAGTTTGCTGTCGCGTGCGCATAGGATTGTGGATCGATCTTTCATTTCCAGGTCGCGGGCATTCAGTCGTGGGAGCCGATCGCAGCACGACGAGCAAGCAGCGTGCGCGCTGACCCAATAAGTCACTGGCAGGCCGCGAGTTGTTCGACCCGGAGAAAGCTAAATACAATGCGATGCATGGCCCGAAGCACCGTCCCAATCAAGCCGGCTCGTGTCTTCGACTCCTTTGCGGATGATCGCGAGGACGAAGTGCGAGCTGCGCCAATCTGAGCGAGCACGCATGCGGAACTCCCACGAGCCGATAGCCGCCGGGCCTCGAGGCGCACTTCGGACGCCGACGCTCAGCGGCTCGTTGCTCGCGCTCGTGTTCTGGTGGCAGTCACTGACGCCAACGCTGATTCCGCGGTCGTGGGTAACGCAAACCGTCGTCGGCGCGTTTTGTCTGGCCATCGGCTACGGGGTAGGCACTTTGGCTGGCTGCGGGGTGAATCGGCTGCTGGAGCGATGGGGGCGCGTGCCCGGCAGCGAGATCCGCCGGCGCATAGGGATCGTTCTCGCAGCGGCGTGGCTCATTGCACTATTCGTTGGCGCGAAGCTATGGCTCGGCTGGCAGAACGAGCAACGTAGTTTCATGGGGATGACAAGCATCGGCTGGTTGGATGGCGTGCTGATGAGCGTGGTGTCGCCGTTGGCGGCGGTGCTGCTGGTGGTCATCGGGCGAGTGGCGGCCCGTGGTGTCGCGGCAGTCAACCGGGTGATCCAGGGTCACGTGCCGTCGATCGTCTCCGTGCCGGCAACCGCGCTGCTCATCATCGTGATTGGCGTGGCGCTCGGTCGCGCAGTGGCTTTTCCCGCCCTCGCCACGGGCTCCGATCTCGTCCACGAGCCGAAGAACGAGAACACGACCGAGGGAACCCTGTCCCCCACGTCGCCCACGGTGTCCGGCAGCAGCATGTCGTTGGTCGCATGGGACAGCTTGGGACGCATGGGGCGCGACTTCGTCGCAACGGCGACAAGCAGGCAGGAGCTGGCGAAGTTCCACGGAGCGGATGCGAGGCTGGTAGATCCGGTGAGGGTCTACGTGGGGGTGCGTTCCGCGGATTCGCTCGAGCAGCGTGCGCGGATTGCGGTCCGCGAGCTCGAGCGCGCGGGCGGGTTCGACCGCAAAGTACTGGTCGTATGGATACCCACCGGCACCGGCTGGATCGTGCCCAAAGCCGCCGCCTCGCTGGAGCAACTGCACGGTGGCGACACGGCGATCGTGGCGATTCAATACTCCTTCCTGCCTAGCCGCTACGCGATCTTCGTGGACGCTGGGCTCGCGGACGTGGCGGGTATCACGCTCTTCAACGCCGTTCGCGCCCGCTGGTCGACGCTCCCACCGCAAAAGCGGCCGAAGCTCATTCTGTTCGGCAAGAGCCTCGGCGCCGCGGGAGTGGAAGCGCCTTTCGTGGGAGCGGACGCATCCGCGTCGGTGGCCAATATGGTGGCCGCGACCGATGGCGTGCTGATCGCCGGCGCCAAACAGAGCAATCTCATCCATGCGCAACTCACTCGTGAGCGCGATCGCGGGTCGCCCTTCTGGCAGCCGGTCTTCAATGGGGGGCGTGTCGTACGGTTCCTGAATCGCGATCCGCATCAGGTGGCATTGAATGCCGACTGGTCGGCTCCGCGAATCGTGTACCTTCAGCATCCAGCCGATCCGGCTGTCTTCTGGAGCGTCAGCGCGTTCTGGTGGCCGCCGGAATGGATGGCTCCGCCTCGCGGCTTCGACATGCCTCGCGCGATGCATTGGTTTCCGATCGTCTCAGGCGTGCAGGCGGTGGGCGACATGATTCACCAACTCGCCGTGCCGCCGGGTTTTGGTCACAACTACTCTTCGGAGGATTACGTCAACGGTTGGGCCAGCGTGATGCCGCCCGACGGCTGGACGAAGGCCGACACCGAACGACTGGCGCGGTTCCTCGACAACGTCGCTGGCGACGAAACAGAACCGTGACCAGGCAGAAGGTGAACAGAGTGGAGCGATGCTAACGCCACGCCTGGGTGAATTCGCCGATGACCCGCGTCAGATGCGCCTGCATCGCCGTGCGCGCAGCGGTCGCGTCTCGCGCCATGATCGCCGAGAAGATGCGCTGATGCTCGTCCTGCGACGCCGCCCGCAATGCGGGAGTATGGAAGTGCTCCTCGATCTTTTTCCACAACGGGTCCGCGCGCGAGTTGTCCCACATCGCAGTCACCACGAGCCGGAGCATTTCGTTTCCCGTCGCCCGCGCAATCGCCAGATGGAAATCACGGTCAGCGGCCTCGTTCGCCGACTTGTCGTGCATGTTTTCGCGCATCGCGCGCAACGCGGCGAACAGCCGGTCCAGGTCTGAATCCTTGCGTTCGGTAGCGGCCAACGCGGCGATCCCGCTTTCGATCACCACCCGCGCGCGCAGCGTCTCGATCGGGCCTAGCCCGCGCGGCAGTTTGAACATGGCGGAGCGCGGGTCCGGCGCGTCTGCCACATAGATGCCGGAGCCGACACGAACCTCGACCACGCCCTGCACTTCCAGCGCGATGATCGCCTCCCTCACTTGTGTGCGGCTCACGCCAAAGCGTTCGGCCAGCGTGCGCTCGGAAGGCAGGCGCGCACGCGGCCCGACGTCGTCGGCGGCGATCAGATCGTAGATCTGTTTCGCGAGCCCGACATAGGAACGGTCGGTCGCGTCCTCATCTGCACCGCGGCCGTTCGGCGTGTGTGAAAGCTCGTCCATTCAGGATTCCCGAAAGCTTCGAAGCGGCCAAAGGATCGGTTCGAGTTCGACAAAATGGTACACCAATTGACGGATAAGCCCGCCACGGGCCCGGCGCCACCCTTCCTGGCCATCGGACCGATTCAGCAGGGGTTTCAGACCGTTCGGCTTCGCCGCAACGCCGTGGTAAACCACTATCGCGCGCGGATTGGTATGCCAGTACTGTCAGACGTGACTGATTTCGGACGGCCCTTCGTTTTGCTTCGGAGGCGGCGCCTTTGAATAAGTCGTTCCGCTGCTTCGGCGAGTCCGAATTCAGCCCCGCCGCAGCACATCCCGCAAGATTCCCTGCTTCACGCACAGAATCCGGCGGCGATTCATGACCGCCATGTTCGCCGGCAATCGGCAAGTTCAATCCAACAAAAAGGAGACGACATGCTTTCAGGAATCCAGGTGCTACGAGCGGCGGCGACCGCGGCATTCACGCTGTGCGCAAGCGCTGCTTTCGCTCAGGCAACGATCGTCTCCGGGCCGTCGAGCGATCCCACATGCATGGTCCCGTGGAAGAGCGACACGAAGTACATCAAGTATCCGAAGAAGAATGGGCCCTATCGGATCGCACTCGTGAACGGCTATATCGCGAACACGTGGCGTATCCAGATGATCAAGACGGCCAAAGCCTATGCGGCACAGCCGGCCGTCGCCGCGAAGCTCAAGGAGTTCAAGGTCGTCTCGACCGGCGAGGACGTGCCGGCGCAGATCTCGGCCGTCAACAACTTCATCGATGCCGGCTACGACGCGATCATCGTCGACGCGCAGAATCCCACCTCGTTCGGCCCCGCGATCCGCCGCGCGAAGAACGCCGGCGTCGTGCTGATCGCGTTCGACAACATCCTCGACAGCGAAGACGCGATCAACGTCAACGTCGACCAGTACGGGCTCGGCGTGCTGTGGGCGAAGTGGCTCGCGAACCACCTGTCGAACGGCGGCAAGGTGCTCGAGGTTCGCGGAGTGGCGGGCACGTCGGTCGACACGGACCGGCACAATGGTTTCATGAAAACCTTGGACGACACCGGCAAGAAGTGGAACGTCGTGCAGGTCTACGGCAAGTGGGACGACGGGGTCGCGCAAAAGGCCGCCGCCGACGCGATCGCCGTGCAGGGTCATTTCGATGGAATCTCGGCGCAAGGCGGCGACACGGGCGTCGTGCGCGCGATGATCGATGCGAAGCATCCGTTCGTGCCCTTCGGCGGCGAGACGGAAAACGGCTTTCGCAAGTTCTGCGCGCAGTACGGGGGCCAGGGCCTGAAGTGCACGTCGGCCGGCACCGGTCCAGCGCAGGTCGCAGTAGCGATCAAGACGGCGCTCGCCGCGCTGGACGGTCAGACGATCCCGGTCTCGATCAAGCTGCCGCTCGACGTCACCGACGATTCGAAGTTGAAGTCGGGCGTCAACTATTTCCCGAACGACTCCGACAACTTTTTCGTCGGCAACTCGTTTCCGACTTGCGGCATCAATTTCTCCGCGCAGGAGATCATGAAGCAGAGCCAGGGCAACCAGTGATCGGATGATGGCCGGAATGTGACGGGAGACGAAGCATGCCGCAGGATGCAGCGCAGCCGTTCTTTCAGATGTCTGGCGTGTCGAAAAGCTACGGCGGCGCGGTCGCGCTGGATCACGCCGAGCTCGCGGTGAAGAGGGGCCGCATTCACGCGATCCTCGGCGAGAACGGCGCGGGCAAGTCCACGTTGCTGAAGGTGATGTCCGGCGTCGTGCAGCCCGACGAAGGCACGATGCACTACGATGGCAGGCAGGTCTCGTTCGCATCCCCGGCCGAGGCGAACGCGGCGGGCATCGTGTGCGTGTATCAGGAGCTGTCGCTGATCCCCGACTTGAGCGTAGCCGACAACATCTTCGCTTCGAACCCGCCGCGACGTTTCGGCATGATCGACCGCCGGGCCCAGCGCCGCCAGGCGGAGGAGGCGCTCGCCCGAGCGGGCGCCGCCGACATCAATCCACTTGCGAAAGTCCGGGACCTGCCGCTGTCGCGCCAGCAGATGGTCGAGCTTGCCAAGGGTCTGGCGCACGAGCCTCGCATCCTGATCCTCGACGAAGCTACATCGGCGCTGACCGCGGCCGACGTCGCGCGCGTGATCGAGGTGCTCAAGCGCCTGCGCGACGAAGGGCTCGCGCTGCTCTTCATCTCGCACCGGATGCACGAGGTGAAGGCGCTCGCGGACGAATGCACGGTCTACCGCAACGGCCGTCATGTAATGAGCTTCGAGGCCGGCACACGCACCGACAACGAAGTCGTCGAAATGATGATCGGCCGCAAGTACCAGCATGTGTTTCCGGCCAAACCCGCCAACGGCCGCGCAGCCGCCCCGGTTCTCGCGTGTCGTGATCTCGCGTGGAACGACACGCTGCAAGGCATCAGCTTTTCGTTGAAGCCCGGTGAAATCCTCGGCCTGGGCGGCCTCGACGGACAAGGCCAGCGCGAACTGCTGCTCGCGCTGTTCGGCGTGTTGCGCGGTTGCGCGGGCACGATCGAGGTCGACGGCAAAGCGGTGTCGATCGGCAGCCCGAGGGCCGCGCGCGCCAACGGAATCGGCATGGCGCTGATCCCCGAGGACCGCAAGACCGAAGGCCTGATGCTGCCGATGTCGGTACGCGAGAACCTGTCGTTTGCCGCGCTCGATCGCATGTCCAGCGGCGGCGTAATCGATCGCGACCGCCAGCAGTCGCTGGTCGAGCGGATGATGGAGCTGCTCGCGATCAAGTCGTTCAGCGTCGATGCGCCGGTGGGCTCGCTGTCGGGCGGCAACCAGCAGAAGGTGGTCATCGCGAAGTGGCTGATCCGGCAGCCGCGAATACTGCTGCTCAGCGACCCCACGCGCGGTATCGACGTCGGCACCAAGCAGGAGCTCTATCAGCTGCTCAGGCGCCTCGCCGACGAGGGCGCGGCGATCGTGTTCTATTCGACCGACTACGACGAGCTGATCGGCTGCTGCGACCGCGTGCTGGTGCTGTACGAAGGCAGGATCAAGAAGGAACTCGTCGGCTCGGCGATCACCGAGCAGAACCTGATCGCCAGCGCACTGGACCTGCCCGTCGGACAGGTTTCGCCTTCCACGGGAGTCGCGCTATGAGCGGGCTGCGCTACTGGTATGCGGAGAATCGCGGGGCGGTGTTCGCGTTCGGCCTGTTCGTGCTGATGTTCGCGATCTATCTGTTCAACTATCCGTCCGCATTGTCGGCCAACGTGTTTCAGACCGCGGCGAATAAGGCGGTGCTGCTCGCGCTCGTCTCGATGGGACAAGCGCTCGTCGTGCTGACGGCCGGCATCGACCTGTCGATCGGCATGACGCTGGTGCTGACGAATTGCATCGGCTCGTGGATCGTCACCGGCGATGCGCTGCACAGCGCGCTCGGCATCGCGGGCGTGCTCGCGGCGGGCGCACTGTGCGGCGCGCTGAACGGCGTGATCATCATTTTCGGCCGGCTGCAGCCGATCGTGACGACGATCGCGACGAGCGCGGTCTTCTACGGACTCGCGCTGCTGCTGCGCCCGGTACCCGGCGGCTCGATCAACGAGAACCTCGCCGACGCACTTACCGGCAAGGTCGCCGGCGTCCTGCCGGCGAGCCTGCTGATTCTGCTCGCAGCCACACTGCTCGTCTGGGTTCCGTTCAAACGTTCGGCAATCGGGCGCGCGGCGTACGCGACCGGTTCGTCCGAACCGGCCGCGTTTCTGTCCGCCATGCCGATCCGCCGCGCGAAGTTCGCGAGCTATACGCTGGCCGGCCTGCTCGCCGCGATCGGCGGCCTGTTTCTGACGTTCTTCACCGACACCGGCGAAGCGAGCCTCGGCAGCGCCAATTCGTACACGCTGTTTTCGATCGCGGCGGTCGTGATAGGCGGCGTGTCGCTGCTCGGCGGCAAGGGCAGCGCGATCGGCGCGATCTTCGGCGCATTCGCGTTTCGCTCGATCGGCGACCTGCTGTTCGTATTCAACGTCGATGCGCTGTGGCAGCCGCTATTTCAGGGTGTGATTCTTCTGCTCGCTGTCGCGATCGGCGCATGCGGGCTGTTCAGGGTACGCAACCGTCTGGAGTGGTTTCAATGAGCCACGTCTCGACAACCGGCCGCAGCACCTTCGTGTCGAAGCTCACGCGCAGAATCGACAAACCGATCGTGATCGCGTTCGCGTGCATCGTCGCGCTGCTGCTCGTCGGCGGGATGTTTTCGCGCAGCTTCACGTCGCCTGAGTACATCCTGCTGCAACTGAAGGTCGGCGCGTTCCTGGGCATCATCGCGACCGGCCTGATGATGGTGATCCTGCTCGGCCACATCGACCTGTCGCTGCCATGGACGATCACCGTCGGCGCAATGATGGCGTGCGCGGTAGCGGGACACGGCGAACTCGGACAGATCCTCGCGATTCCGGTCGGGATCGGTTGCGGCGTGCTGATCGGCGTCGTCAACGGCATCCTCGTTGCTCTTCTGCGCATTCCGTCGATGATCGCCACGCTCGCGACCAATGCGGTCGCGCAGGGCATCATGATCGTCTATACGGGCGGATCGTCGCCGCAGGATTCCGCGCCACAGGTGATGCGATGGCTCGCGGCGGGCTGGCTCGTACCGGGCGTGCCGAATGCCGTTGCGCTGTGGGTGGTGATCGGCGGCGCCACGGTGTTCCTGCTGTCGCGGACGACCTTCGGCCGCACGCTGTACGCGATCGGCAATACCGAGCGCGCCGCGTATCTGTCCGGCATCAATACGCGGCTCGTGACCGTGGCCGCATTTGCGGTGTGCAGCGGATTCGCGGCGTTCGGTGGCGTCTTGCTCGCCGGCTATGCATCGAAGGCAGCGCAGTCGATGGGCGATGCCTACCTGCTGCCGGCGATCGCGGCAGTCGTGCTCGGCGGCACGTCGATTCTGGGTGGCCGAGGTTCATACCTCGGCACGGTAGCGGGCGCGATCCTGATCACGCTGCTGCAGTCGATCCTTTCAGTCGCGCAGATGCCGGAGGCGGGACGTCAGATCATCTACGGCGTGGTGATAGCGGCGATGCTGCTGCTGTATGGACGCAGCAAGCGGGAAACGTAGCCCACGGCCACGCTCGCGCTCATCCATGCGCATCCACCCACGCGCGTGCCCAATCGAGGCCTGCATGGTGGGCTTCTTCCTCGCTATCGAATAGTCCGAGAATGCCCGACGCTTCGACCAGCTTTCCGCCCCGAGTGATGGTTCCGCTCGCCGCATAGCGCTCCGGTTGCAGGATGCCCTCGCCTTCCTGCTGAAGGATGGCATGCCCCCACAACGTGTAGCCGTCGTAGTCGCTGGTTTCCATTAGCGCACGACCCCTGAGGTTGCGGCGCGAGTGGGCATGCGATGCGCATTCTCTTCGAGTGTCATTAACGGCGGAATCTCCGACATGTCCGGTTTTACCGTCGGCATGGTCTGCTGCATGTGGCGCGCGGTAGCAATAGTCATAGAAATGACGACGCAAAAAATATAGCACCGGTTAGCGCTTCAGTGGTGGCGACCATCGGGGCTTCGCGCATGGGGTGGTAGTCGGCGCAGCCAACGGTTCGATTCGACGAAGGAACGTTTCGTGCGAGCGCTACAGCATCCCCGGTTTCGGACGATCAGCCGCATGCACTCTCCCCCCGACAGACGCACCGCGTCCCGCACCGCACAAGGTAGTGCGCCCGCTTCATCGTCGCAGCCTGCCCGCTCGTGGGCCGCCGATCTCGGACCGGGGCTGGCAAGTCTCGGTTGCGATAACGACCCCAGCGGCATCGCCACCTATTCACTCGCGGGCGCGTGGTACGGCTACGACATGCTGTGGACCTGCATACTGTCGTATCCGTCGATGGTTGCGCTGCAACTGGTCTCGGCGCGCGTCGCCGCCGTCACCGGACATGGCCTGACGGCGAACATGCGCACCCACTATTCGCCGGTGTTCTTCTATTTCGCTGTGGCGCGCTTCGTGATTGCGAACACGCTGAACATCGCCGTCAATGTGATGGCGATGGCCGCAGTTATCCAACGCTTCACGCATGGGCCGCTCTTGTTGCTCGCGCTCGCATGCGGTTGCACGTCGATTGCACTGCAGTGGTTCATTCCGTATGCGCGCTATGCGCAGGTGCTCAAATGGTTGATGCTGCCGATGTTCGCGTACGTCGGCGTGCTGCTGATCGTCGATGTGCCGTGGCACACGGTCGTGCTGCGCTCTCTGGTGCCACACGTCGAGTGGAAAGAAGAGTTCGTGACCATGCTGATGGCCGTGCTCGGTACGACGATGAGTCCGTATCTGCTTTTTTCGCAGGCCGAGCAGGAAGCCCAGCAAGAACATCGGCAGCACCAACAGCACGCCGCGCGGGGCGATCGACGTTCGTCGCAGCAGCTTCGCCGATTGCGTAACCAGACCTTGATGCGCACCGCGTTATCGAGCGTGGCGGCATCGTGCATGATGATTGCGGCTGCGGCGACGCTGCATGGCGCACAGACGCAGCCCGGCGAGTCCACGGAGCTTTCGCGAGCGCTCGAACCGCTGCTGAAGGGCTATGCCGGCCCGCTGCTCGGGCTTGCGCTGGTCGGCTCGGCGCTGCTCGCACTACCTCCGCTTGCCGGCTCGGCTGCGCAAGCTGTCGCGAGTTCGTTCGACTGGCCCCACGGCAAACAGCGTGATCGGCGCATTGCCGTTTTGCTGATTGCGCTCGCGGGGCTCGGGACGCTGCTTGGTCTCGCGCTCGGCCTGTGGCGCGTCGATCCTGTCAAGGCGCTGTACTGGAGCGCCGTCGTCAACGGTATGACGATTACGCCCGTGCTGGTGCTTCTCGTACTGCTGAGTGCGAAACGCGAAGCGGTCGGCGAACTCGTCGCGCATTGGTCTTTACGCGCGCTGTGCTGGCTCGCGACCCTGACCACCGGCGTGGTCGTGGTCGCGCATTTCGTGCTCGAAGCGGTAGAGCGTGTGTCGCGATGAGCCCGGGCTACTTCACGCTTCGTAGATGTTCAGCGAGGCGCGCGAACATCGCGTCGCACCGGTTCAGTTGTTCGACCGTGATGAACTCATCCGGCTTGTGGCCCTGATCCATGCTGCCGGGTCCACAGACCACGGTTGCAATGCCCGCCTGCGTGAACAGTCCGCCTTCCGTACCAAAGGCGACCGTTTCGTATTGTTTCGATCCGCTCAACAGCGCGAGCAGGCGTGCCACGTCGCTATCGGGCGAAGTCGCGAGTCCAGGATACGCATTCAGCATTTGCACGCGGACATCGGTATCGGGCTGCACCGCGCGCATCTTCGGCAGCAGTTCGCTTGCCGCGTAGGTTTGCAGTTGGTCCACCACCCTGTTGGGATCGAAGCCCGGCACGCCCCGCACTTCGAAATCGAACTCGCATTCGGCGGGCACGATATTCAGCGCGCGTCCGCCCTTGATGACACCGGTCTGCACCGTCGAGAACGGCGGATCGAAACGCGCGTCATGGTGTTCCGGCTGCGCGAGTTCGTCGCCAATCTGCTCGAGCCGGTTGATCAGCCGCGCCGCGTATTGAATCGCGTTGACGCCCTGCGGCGCGTACGCGGAATGACATGCCGCGCCCTTCACGTGGCAGCGCATCGCGAGCTTGCTCTTGTGGCCGAGCACCGGTTTCAATTCGGTCGGCTCGCCAATCAGACACATGCGCGGCCTATGCGCGCGCTTTTCGAGTTCGGCCAGCATCGGCCGCACGCCGAGACAGCCCACTTCCTCATCGTATGAAAACGCGAGATGCACCGGCACTTCGAGCTTCAGCCTCAGGAATGCGGGCACTGCCGCCAGCACGGACGCGATGTAGCCTTTCATATCCGCCGTGCCGCGTCCGTACAGACGCCCGTCTTTCTCGGTGAGACGAAACGGGTCCACGGTCCACGCCTGACCGTCGACGGGCACCACATCGGTATGCCCGGAGAGCACGATGCCACCACGGTCTCGCGGCCCGATGGTGGCGAACAGATTTGCCTTGGTGCGATCGTCGTTATGGAACAGCTCGCTTTCCACACCTAGATCCGCGAGGTATTGCTGGACGAAGCCGATCAGCTCCAGATTGGAGTCGCGGCTGACGGTCGCAAAACCGATCAGCCGTTCGAGCAGCGCACGGCTCGACAGCTCACTCATCGCCGGGCACTCCGTAGCTCGGCGCCGCGGTCGGATTCAACGCACGCGCGATGTAGTCCCGCATCTGCGGCCGATACGCTTGCCATAGCGCGTCGAGTTTGCCGATCGGATCGTCATCCGCCCAATCGACACGCAGATCGACGACCGGCCAGACGTGTGTATCGACGATCTTCAGAGCCGCCGAATGCACGGGTCCGGCTTCTCCGCCTGCTTCGACGGCAGCATCCATCGCGTGCAGCAGACGATCGGCGAGCGCGCCTTGTGCGCTCTCGAACGCTTTCACCATCGCGTCGATCACCGGCTTGCCGGCGAGCAGATTACCCGCTGCCACACACTGATTTCCCGCGACCGCGTGATGCACGCCGAGGGCTTCCTTGCCGGTGAACAGCGCGGTTCGACCTTCGCTGTCGACCACCGTCACCTGCCGGTACTCGCTCCATTCGCTCGCGCCCAGCGCCCGTTCGAGCGCCGCATCCGGCGCGATACGCTCGCTTTCGAGCAGATCGAGAATCTGCGGGCCGAGCGCGGGCAGCGTCACGTTCTGCGTCGCCACCGCACCGACGCCCGCGCGCACCCACGGACACCGCGCACCCACCGCAATGCTCGACGAACTGATCGCGATACCGAGTTGACCCGTCTTCTCACAACGTCCGACGATCGAGAATGTCATGGGAATCCCTTTAAGCCTGCGTCGGCGTCCAGTTGTCCGGAATCACGGCGATCACGTCGATTTCCATCAGCCACTGCGGCTGGCCGAGCGCGCTGACGCAAAGCCCCGTCGAAATCGGATACACGCCCTTCAGCCACTTGCCGACTTCCTGATACACCGGCTCGCGATAACGAGGATCGGTGATGTAGGTCGTCGTCTTGACGATATGCGACAGGTCGCTGCCCGCTTCCTCCAGAAGCTGCTTGACGTTCTTCATCGCCTGCTCGGCCTGCGCGCGCGGATCGCCGAGACCGATCAGGTTGCCGTCGAAATCCGTACCGACCTGGCCGCGCACATAGACCGTATTGCCCGCGCGAACCGCCTGGCATAGATCGTTATCGAGCGACTGGTTCGGGTACGTGTCCTTCGTATTGAACATACGGATGCGGGTATGGGTAGGCATCAGTTCACTCCCACTTCTTTGGTCTTCGGCTCGTGCGATGCGTCACACGCGGTATCGGGTGCATTCGCGGCATGCGCGCCGCGCGCGTCCTGCTGACGCTGCGACGCGTCGCGATAGGCGAGATATTTGCGCTGCGTGACGATGTGATCGGCGATGTGCCTGGCGTCGTGCCAGACGCCCCAGATAAACGACGACGCGCGCCGCGACAACCACGGCAAGCCGAGGAAATACACGCCAGGCTCCTTCGATACGCCGCGTTGATGCTGCGGCTTGCCTTTATCGTCGAACGCGTTCACGTGCAGCCAGCTGAAATCGACCGCATAGCCGGTGGCCCAGATGATCGTGCTAACCCCCGCGTTCCTCAGATCCAGTTCCGGCAGCGGATGCGTCACGCACTCCGGGTCCGGTGGAATCAGCCGTGCGTCGGGGTCTTCCGGCAGGTCGACGCCGTTGCGCTCGATGTAGGCGTCGGCGGTGTCGAGCAGCGACATCAGGTATTCGTCGCCACGCTTCAGATTGACGGCGAGGTCGGGTTCGAAGGTCACAACGCGATTCGCGAACGATTTCGTGGTGCCGACGAGCGTCATGCCGCGCTGCGCGAGCCGGCGAAAATCGATGGTCTGGCCGCCGTATGCGCCGCTGACGGCGATCGTCACATGCTCGCGTCCCGGCACCGCGACTTCCTTGTCCCATTCACCGAGCACACCCAGCCACCAGCAGAAATCGCGGCCGCGATAGGCGCGCGGCGGACGGTCATGCGCGCCGACGGACAGATAAACCTTACGGCCCGAGCGTTGCAGTTCGTCGGCGATCTGCACGCCGGACGACCCCGCGCCCACCACGAGCACCGCGCCCTCGGGCAGTTGCTCAGGGTTCCGATAGTGGGCCGAATGAAGCTGCGTGAGTTCGAGGTCCTGCGGCGCGATGGGGGGAATGACGGGACGCTGGAACGGCCCGGTCGCAACGACGACGCGACGAGCTTCGATCGTGCCGTCGGACGTTGCGACCGCAAATCCTGCCCGGCCCTTCAGACGCTCGACGCTCGTGACTTCGACGCCGGTGCGGATCGGCGCATTGAACATGCGCGCATAGGCTTCGAAGTACTCGGCGACCAGATCCTTGCCGGCGAAGCCATCGGGATCGAGTCCTTCGAACTCCATATTAGGGAAGCGGTCGTGCCAGGCGGGACCATTCGCGACCAACGAGTCCCAGCGGCAGGTGCGCCAGCGTTCCGCGATGCGGTCGCGCTCCAGCACGAGATGGGGCACGCCGAGTTTGCTCAGATGTTCGCTCATCGCCACGCCAGCCTGACCCGCGCCAATGACCAGCGTGTCGATCGACAATTTTTCAGCCGCCATGGCCTTCTCCTTCTGAAATACGCTCTGGATTCGGGTCTCTCGGTCGGACAGAATGTACGCCGCGCGGCGGCCAACAAAAACTATATTTTAAAAATGCTCTGCATCGTTTTTCGCTATGCAATCGAAAATTGTCGAGCGACAATCGGTTCGACCGAACACGGAGCAATTGATGGACGGCACCTCGATCCGCTACTCGTTGCGTCAGCTCAGGTATTTTGTCGTCACGGCCGAAACGCTTTCGTTCACCGCCGCGGCAAAGCGGCTGCACATCTCGCAGCCGTCTATCTCGACGTCGCTCGCGGATCTGGAGGAATCGTTCGGCGTCCAGCTGTTCATCCGCCATCACGCGAGCGGGTTGTCGCTCACGCAACCGGGCCGCGATCTGCTCGGCCACGCTCGCAATCTGCTTCAGAACGCCGAAGAATTACAGCTGACCGCAACCGAAATCGACGGCGGCATGTCGGGCTCCATTTCGCTCGGCTGCATGGTGTCGCTGGCGCCGCCGCTGATGCCCGGCATCATCAGCCGCTTCGTGCAGGATTATTCGGCGATCACCTTCCGTACCACGGAAGCGCATCAGGACACGCTTTTGAGCGGCCTGCACGACGGCTCGCTCGATATCGCGCTGACCTACAGCCTCGATATCACCGATGGAATCGCGTTTACCCCGCTGCTTTCGCTGCCCCCGTATGTCATCCTGCCCAAAACACACAGGCTTGCACGGGCGCGCCAGGTGTCGCTGGCCGATCTGCTGCCCGAGCCCTATGTGATGCTGGATCTTCCGCATAGCCGCGAGTACTTCTCCGCGCTGTTCGACGCGGTCGGCAGCCGCCCTACTGCGGCGTTCCGCTCGTCACAGCCTGAAGTGGTGCGTGGCATGGTCGCCAACGGCTTGGGTTACAGCATACTCAACTTCCCGCTGAAGTCGACCCGGACTGTGGACGGCGAAGACTTCGTGATTAAACATTTCAGGGAGAGTGTCAATGCGACGACGCTTGGCATTGCGCTATCGGGCGCCGTCAAGCCGCGCGAGGTTGTGAAACGCTTTTCGGCATTCTGTGAAACGTATATCCGGCGATTGCGCATCAGCTAACAGGAGCCCGCAAGTGTCACTGCATAGCCATGTGCTATGCGCTGCATGCAAAAACAATATTTTACCTAGTAATTTGGATTGTTAGATTGGTGCTCATCGGATGCAAACACTGATGGGGGGCCCCTATGTCAGCCATTCTTCAGTCGACGGACACTGAGCTCGACATCGTTCACGCGCTGCGCGAGAACTGCGAGCGTCCGTTCGAGGATGCACACGCGATGCCGCCGGCCGTCTACACGTCGGAGGCGTTTCTCGCGCTCGAGCAGCGCGACGTGTTTCGCAACGAGTGGTTGTGCGTGGGCCGCGCGAGCGCGCTGGCAGAGACCGGCGACTATCTGACTGCGCAGATCGACGACCAGCCGGTGTTCGTGCTGCGCGATGCGAGCGGTGCGCTACGCGCATTCTCGAATGTGTGCCTGCACCGCATGTCGGTCCTGCTCGAAGGGCGCGGCAACGTGCGCCGGATCGTGTGTCCATATCACGCATGGAACTACACGCTCGATGGCTCGCTCGCGGGCGCGCCGTTGATGGATCAGCAACCGGGCTTCTGCAAAGACCAATACAGGCTGCCTGCCGTGCGCTGCGAGAGGTGGCAAGGCTGGATTTACGTCACGCTCAACGCGCACGCGCCTTCGGTCGAATCGCATCTGTCCGAACTGGCGAAGCTGATCGCGCCATACGGCATGGGCGACTACGTCGAGACCTTCCACGAGGAACACGTGTGGGACACCAACTGGAAGATCCTCGCGGAAAATTTCATGGAGAGCTACCACCTGCCGATGCTGCATCGCGCAACGGTCGGACCGCACTCGAAGCTCGAAGAAATGGAATGTCCGCCGGGTTTGCCTGCGTTCAACTATCACTGGATCACCAAGGAAGCATCGCTGCCGATCGGCAACGCGCATCCGGCCAACACGCGTTTGCAAGGGCACTGGCGCCGCACCACCGCGCTGCTGGCGATCTACCCGACCCACCTGATCACGCTGACGCCCGGCTACTTCTGGTATCTGATCCTGCAGCCGCGCGGCGTCGGCCAAGTGCATATCCGCTTTGGCGGCGGCCTCGCGCCGGAATTCGTCGACGATCCGCGCGCCGCCGAGTACATGTCTACGCTCAAGACCCTGCTCGACGAAGTCAATGCCGAGGACCGGCGCGGCGTCGAGGCGGTGTTTCGCGGCGTGCACGCGCCACTCGCGAAGCCCGGTCATCTGAGCCCACTCGAACGGCCGAATTACGACTTCGCCCGCTACCTGGCGGGACGCGTGGGCGCGACGTGATCCGCCGCCCCACGTAGACCGCCAACACTCTGCCGAGATGCCCATGTCAAGCCAACCATTTATCTCGTTCGACGGCGTCAGCAAGTCATACGACGGCGTGCATAGCGTCGTCGAGGGACTCGATCTCGACGTCGGGCACGGTGAATTCGTTTCGCTGCTCGGTCCGTCCGGTTCCGGCAAGACCACGACACTGATGATGCTGGCGGGATTCGAATCGCCGACCCGCGGCGAAATCCGCCTCGCCGGTAAGCGCCTGGACGACAAGCCGCCGCATCGGCGCGATATCGGCATGGTGTTTCAGAACTATGCGCTGTTCCCGCACATGACGATTGCCGAGAACGTCGCGTTTCCGCTGTCCGTGCGCAAGGTCAGCCGCAGCGAACAGAAAACGCGCGTGACGCGCGTGCTCGACATGGTGGAGTTGTCGCATCTGGCGGGGCGGCGTCCGTCGCAACTCTCGGGTGGCCAGCAGCAGCGTGTCGCGCTGGCCCGCGCGCTGGTTTTCGAGCCGAGCGTGGTGCTGATGGACGAGCCGCTCGGCGCGCTCGACAAGCGCCTGCGCGAAACCATGCAATACGAAATCATGCGGCTGCATCGCGAACTGTCGCTGACGATCGTCTACGTGACCCACGACCAGAACGAAGCGCTGACGATGTCGAACCGCGTCGCCGTGTTTTCCGATGGACGCATCCAGCAGGCCGCCACGCCGACCGAACTCTACGAAAACGCGGCGAATGCATTCGTTGCCAATTTCGTCGGCGAGAACAACGGACTCACTGGCCGCGTCAATTCCGACGGCGGCGAATGGGCCGCGATGCAACTGGCCGACGGCAGCACGGTGCGCGGACGCCCAGGCGCCGGGCTCGCGTCAGGCGATGCGGCGGTGCTGGCGCTGCGACCCGAGCGCGCGCACATCGCCGCAACGCCCGAAGCCGTGCAGGAAGCGACCCGGCAGAACATGAACGTGGTGCACGCGCTGGTCGAGGAGCTCGTCTACTGCGGCGATCATCATCGCGTGCATCTGAAGCTCGGCCATGGCGAAAGCATGGTCGTCAAGGTGCCGAATACACAGCATCATGATCTGCCCGCACTCGGCCGCCAGACCGCCGTGACCTGGCGACGCGACGACTGCAAGGTGCTGCCCGCGATGGCGGCCGCGCCGAAATCCTCCGCCGCGTCCGGCGGCGCCGACTATTCCACTGTTGCCGTTCCCTCGTCCGCCTCGCCACTTATCGCAGGAGCCAACTAGAAATGAAGACCACGTTCTCGTCATTCCGGACCACCCTCGGGGCATGCGCGCTCGGGATGTTTGCCACAGCCACGGTTCACGCGGCCGATACGATTTCCGTCGTCACCTTCGGCGGTGCGTATGAAGCGGCCGCGAAAAAAGCATGGTTCGAACCGTTCACCGCGAAAACCGGCAACCAGTTCTCCACCGAGTCCTACGATGGCGGCCTCGCCAAGCTGCAGGCAATGGAGCAGTCGAAGAACCCGACCTGGGATCTGATCGACCTCGAAACCAACGACGCGATCACCGCCTGCGACGAAGGCCTGATCGCCAAGTTCGACAGGAAGGCCCTCGGCAACACCAGCGACTTCCTGCCGGGCTCGATCAGTGATTGCGCCGTCAGCGCGATGGTGTGGTCCACCGTCTATGCGTACGACAGCAGCAAGCTGAAAACCGCGCCGACCACCATCAACGATTTCTTCGACCTGAACAAGTACCCCGGCAAGCGCGGCATGCGCAAGTCGCCGAAGGTCGCGATGGAATGGGCGCTGATCGCCGATGGCGTGGCGCCCAAGGACGTCTACAAGACGCTCTCCACGCCTGCCGGCGTCGACCGCGCGTTCAAGAAGCTCGACACGATCAAGCCGAGCATCGTCTGGTGGGAAGCGGGTGCGCAGGCGCCACAGCTGCTCGCCGACGGCGCGGTCGTGATGACGCAGGCGTACAACGGCCGTATCGACGACGCCGTGCACAAGGACAAGAAGCCGTTCAAGATCGTCTGGGATGCGCAGGTGTACGACTACGAATGGTGGGCGGTGGTCAACGGTGCGAAGCATGCCGACGCGGCGCAGAAGTTCATCATCGCGTCCTCGACGCCGCAAGCCTATGCGGATCTGTCGAAGTACATCGCGTACGCGCCGCCGCGCAAGGACGCCATTCCGCTGATCGACAAGGCGCGTCTGAACGATCTGCCGACGGCACCGGACAACTTCAAGCGTCCGCTGCAGATTAACGCGACGTTCTGGGCCGACAACGCGGATGCGATCAACAAGCGGTTCCAGAACTGGCTGACGCAGTAACGCCGGATCGAACGAACGTCACCCGAGAGATCGAGCACGATGAATACGCCGCTGCCATCCACCGCCCCTTTCGGCCGCGGCCCGCAGGCCGCGAACCGCGAGTCGTTCCGGGCTGCGCGCCGCAAGGCCGCGATGCGCGCATTGCTGCTGGCTTTGCCGTTGCTGATCTTTCTGCTGGTGACGTTCGTCGCACCGATCGCCAGCCTGCTCGCGCGCAGCGTGCGAAATCCTGAAGTGCGCACCGGCATGCCGCAGTTGAGCGCCGCGCTGGCCGGATGGGACGGCGCGGGCGCGCCCGGCGAACCGGCGTTCGCCGCACTCGCGCACGACCTGAAGGGCGCCAGCGAATCCGGCCAGCTCGGCAATATCGCGCGGCGCATGAACTTCTATCAGCCGGAGTTCCGCAGCCTGCTGTTCAAGACGGCGCGTGCCACACGTTCGGAAACACCCGCGCAATGGAAACCCGCCCTGATCGATCTGGACGAACGCTGGAACACGCCGGAAACCTGGCGTCTGCTCAAGCGTGCGTCGATCTCGCCCACACCCGACTATTTGCTGAACGCCGTCGACGCGCAAGTCGCGCCTGACGGTTCGGTGACGTCCGTCGCGGCGGACAGCGCCATCTTCCGCGCGGCGTTCGGGCGCACGGTCACGATCAGTGCGACGGTCACGCTGCTGTGCCTGGTGCTGGGCTACCCGGTCGCGTATCTGCTCGCGACGCTGCCGGAGAACCAGAGCAACCGGCTGATTCTGTTCGTGATCGTGCCGTTCTGGACCTCGCTGCTGGTGCGCACCACCGCGTGGTATGTGCTGCTGCAACCCGGTGGCGTGATCAATAGCGCGTTGCTCCGCTTCGGCATCATCAACCATCCGCTGCCGCTGATTTTCAATCGCACGGGTGTGTTGATCGGCATGACGCATATCCTGCTGCCCTACATGATCCTCGCGATCTTCTCGGTCATGAAAGGCGTGCCGCCCGTGTACATGCGCGCGGCGAAATCGCTCGGCGCGCATCCGGCCGTGGCCTTCGCGCGTGTGTATATCCCGCAGACGCTGCCGGGTGTCGGCGCGGGATGTTTTCTCGTGTTCGTGCTCGCGCTCGGCTATTACATCACCCCCGCCCTGCTAGGCGGCGCCGGCGACGAAATGATCAGCCAGCTGATCGCGTCGCAGACCAACGATCAGCTCAACTGGGGACTCGCGGGTGCGCTGTCGTGCTATCTGATCGCATTTACAGCGGTGTTCTATTTCATCTTCAACCGGCTGGTCGGTATCGACCGCTTGCGCTTCGGCTGACGCGCCGCGCAAGCGCCGCCAAGTAGTTGTCGCTCATTCGGATAGTTGATCAACAGGCAGACTCAGATGAAAGACGGACGAACCCGGCTACTCTCGGAACGCATCGCTGGCGCCGGACTGCGCGTGCATTGCGCGCTGATTTTCTTTTTCCTCGTCGCGCCGATCCTCGCGATCGTGCCGCTGTCGTTCAACTCCGGCTCGTTCTTCTCGTACCCGATGCAGGGCTTCTCGCTGCGCTGGTACGCGCAGGCGCTGAGTTCGCCGGACTGGCAACGCGCGTTTGCGAACAGCATCGGCATTGGCGCGGCGTCGACGCTGATCGCGACGGTGCTGGGCACGCTGGCCGCGCTCGGCTTGAGCCGCGCGCAGTTTCCGTACCGTTCGATCATCATGCCGATCATCGTGTCGCCGATGATCGTGCCGATCGTCGTCGTCGCGGCGGGGTTTTATCTGGTCTTTTCGCCGCTCGGGCTGGTCAATTCGTACACTGGCGTCGTGCTTGCGCATGCGGCGCTCGGTACGCCCTTCGTGGTGATCACCGTGACGGCTTCGCTGCTGTCGTTCGATCAGAGCCTGCTTCGCGCCGCGTCGGGTTTGGGCGCGCAGCCGTGGGTCGCGTTTCGTCGCGTCACGCTGCCGCTGATCACCCCCGCCGTCGCTACGGGCAGCGTGTTCGCCTTCGCGACGTCGTTCGACGAGGTGATCGTCATTCTGTTCATTGGCGGCCCCGAGCAGCGCACCGTGCCGCGGCAGATGTGGAGCGGCATCCGCGACCAGATCGACCCGTCGATCCTCGCCGTGGCCACACTGCTGATGGCATTCGCGATCGCCCTGTTCGCCTGCATGAACTGGCTGCGCAAGCGCGCGGCGGCAGCCAGCCGCTCATTTGCGTGAGCCGACTGTTGCGCCAGTATGATGACGTGAAGATGCGACTGGATGGCCTCGCTCTGACCGTGGAGCGTTGCTAACCGCTGTGCGGCGAAGCCGGAACTCCTGGCGCGGCGGTCCTTGACAGTTAGTTGCAGTTTTATAAAGAAAAATATTGAGCGCGTGAGTGCGTGACGATATGCTTCGCATCGCCGATAAACCACATGCAACGACCGAGGGTCGGGAAGGAAACGACAACATGCGATTGCGACGCATCACCGCACGACGCTCACCCGTGCATGGCATGGGACTGTTCGCGCTGCAGCCGATCGCCGCAGGCGAACGGGTCATCGAGTACAAGGGGGAAGTGACCAGCTGGCGGCGCGCCGCCGCCCGTCAGCGAGCCGATGCGGGCCACACGTTCGTGTTCGGTCTGTCCGATGGACGCGTGATCGACGGCAGCCGCGGCGGCAACAGCGCGCGCTTTCTGAACCATGCGTGCGCCCCCAACTGCGAGGCCATCGAAACGGGCGACCGGGTGTTCATTCATGCGCTCGCCACCATCGCACCCGGGGAAGAGCTTTTCATCAACTACGGTCTGTCGGTGGACGGTGCGGTCACCGACGACATTCGCGCCCAGTACGCGTGTCATTGCGGTGCACCTACATGTCGTCGAACCATGCTGGGAAATCACGGGTAGTCGCGTCTCGCCGTTGCCAATGCGAACTTGCGACGCAAAGCGGTAGTAACTATTAAGCCGGCGGTTAAAGCAACATGATTTACTGCCCCGGCGGCTCTTTTACCTGGCTCTCTGCCGGTAGGTTAGGCGTATGGCCAGACAGGTTACCGCGGTCGCTTGGCGCTCGAGAACGCATTCTTAACACCTGAAGTTCAAGCGCCGCATTAAATAATTCGTCATGCCGATCCTTCGTCATTTCGCCTGAACGAAGCTGACGTTCGAGAATGAGACAATCAGTTTCGGTTTCGAGCTCAATATCCAAAAGACGGAGCGTGCCGAGCTGCGTAATATCTGGTTGCGCTCGGCCGAGCCCATTCAGCAAAGCATTTCTTATTTGGATGAACTTCGGCAGTCTTTCGCGAAGAAGCGGTGACAGTCGTTGATAATAATCGCCGTCATCCATCAGTTGCTTCATTGCGGAGGACTCGACTATCACTGGCCCGTCTTTCGATGAAGGCACGGCAATATCGTTACCCTCCAACTTCAATTCCCCGATTTGTTTGAGTGACGAGAGCTGGTTCCTGATCGATTTGGCATCTTCGATTGCGGCAAGCAACGCACCGTCCAATCGTTTTTCTGTCGGATCGGACGTAAAGATCAGCGGCCAAAGAAAGAAAAGAACTGCCAAAAGAAGACTCAGAACTCCGACGAAAGTCCCAACAAAAGTGAGCTTGCTGGGTAAAGACCATTTATCCCATTGCTCTTTTGTCGGAATCAGGAGCCAGTTTCGCATTTAAGTGCCCCTATCAGCAACTTCGTTATCCGGAGACCGCTATCCGCCCCAGCTTCGACGGTGATTCCCTGGCAATACAGAAGTATATTGCACGGAAGATAGCTCGTTGACCCGGTTCCAGACACGTGGCTCGACGACGTGACACAGATCGCCGACAATGCGCACTGCAAAGCCATCAATAGCAAATGACCAAAGGAAGGTAACAATGTCTATAGCGAAGACCAGAGCCACTCCCTATTACGCGGTGATCTTCACGTCCATCCGAACCCCCGGGGACAATGGGTACGGAGACATGGCCGATGCAATGGTCGAAGCGGCCGCTAAACAGCCCGGATTCCTGGGTGTCGAGTCTGCGCGGGAGGAACTCGGAATTACGGTTTCCTATTGGGATAGCCTCGAATCCATCGCCGCCTGGAAACGGGATTCAATGCATCTGGTAGCACAACAGGCCGGGCGGGAAAAATGGTACGAATCCTACAAAACCCGCATTTGCCTTGTTGAGCGAGACTACGACTTCTCGAAAATCTAGTTTCCCGCGCCTTGTCTGTTGACTGCGCGGCCCTGCCGGCCGTTCGCGCGACCTGGCTGCCGATGAAAGCCGTGGTCGCGGGTTGACCGGTGCAAGTGCCGAAGATCGAAGAGGATCGCCCGCGTTGTGACACGGCTCGGCCGCTACCCGCCTCCCCTCATCTCACCGTCATGAGCGCTTCCTGCCAGCCCCTGGTGGCGGCGCTCCACCCTTCGAGCTTTTCAAGCCGCCCTGCGCGCCTGCCGCGCAGCGGCCAGCGTGCCACGCAACCCTTCGAACGAGTAGAGCGCGAGTGCTGCCCAGATTGCGCCGTAGCCGATCGCGCGCACGGACCCGAACGGCTCGCCGTAGATCAGCACGCCAGTGAGGAGCTGAAGTGTGGGGGTCACGTACTGGATCAAGCCGAGCATCGAGAGCGGGATGCGTCGCGCCGCAGCCGCGAAGAGCAGCAGCGGCACGGCTGTGATAGGCCCGGCGGCGGCCAGCAGCAGTTGCAATCCGAGCGACGCATGCGCGAAATGGCTCGCGCCGGCCATGCCGATCATCATCAGATAGACGATCGCCACCGGAAAGAGCAGCACCGTTTCGAGCGCGAGGCCTTCGAGCGCGCCGAGCTTTGCAGTCTTGCGCAACAGGCCATAGCCGCCGAACGTCAGCGCGAGCGCGAGGCTGATCCACGGCGGCGCGCCGTTTTGCCAGGTGAGCCAGGCCACGCCGAGCGACGCAAGCGCCACCGCGCACCATTGCAGCGAGCGCATCCGCTCATGCAGGAAAACGAAGCCGAACAACACGTTGATCAGCGGATTGATGAAGTAGCCGAGGCTCGCCTCGACGATATGGCCTGCGTTCACGGCCCAGATGTAGATGCCCCAGTTGGCCGAAAGCAGCGCGGCGCTCGCGAAGAAGCGGCCGACCAGGCGCCTGTCGCGCAGCGCGGGCCGCAGCCAAGCCCAGTGGTGTCGCGCGACGAGCACGGCGAGGATGAACACGAGCGACCACGCCATCCGGTGGGCGAGCATCTCGAGCGCGGGAATCTGGTGGAGCGTCTTGAAGTAGACGGGAAAGAGCCCCCAGATGACGAAGGCGGAAAAGGCGTAGACGATGCCGGGGTTCATGGTTGGTTGTAGTTGGCCGGTGCGCGTGGTCGGTGCTAGGGCGCGCCGGTCGCAAAGATTTTCGCGCTGATTTTACCCGCGCAGTGCAGGCTCCGCTCAGCGCATCGTCGTCAAAAAGGGCCTGCTCTCGCCGTTCAGCGAGCTTTGCTTTTGCTGCCTACGATGTACATGTCGTCTTCGCAGAATGACAGAGCGACCTTGGCGGCGATAACGAGGTCGGGCTCGTCCTACGCGACGACGATCAAGGCAATCGTTTGGAGACGGCCATGCATTTCGACTACCAACAGTTCCACATCGACGCGTCACCTCTGGATGAAGGCGGCCGCTATTACGCTCGCGCAAAGATCTACCGGCGCGCGTCGGCGAGCGGCGATGCCGTCGAGGTAAAGTATTCGGGCGACCTCGGCGATTACCCGTCCGACGTGGATGCGATGGAGGCGGCGCAGCGTTGGGCGATTCAGTGGTGCAACGAGCACTCCGCCTAGGCTTCATTCGCCATCAAGCTCTACGCAAAATAAGCGGCGCATAATGCAAACATCCCTTTGTCAGGACGATGGAGGTGAATGTGACAACCTTTGCTATCGACGCCGTTCGCATCAACCCTGCGAACGACAGGTTCACCCACGTGCGTTGGGCTCCCGTCGATCCGTCGACGCGGGAATGGCTGTCCCCCCCTGCGGTTGTGGAGGTGGTCGAAGTCGTCGCCGCGATCCGCCGGGGAGATGTCGTTTGGTCCCTTTTTACACTCGGCGGCACACGGTATCTCGGGCCAAAAATCGTATCTGTCTCTCACACCGACGGACCCGCCGGGATCGACACGGATGTCCCCGGCGATCATGTCGAAAAATGCATCGACGATTTGCCGCACCTTTGACGGCATACCTTTGACGCCGTCGGGCAGCCGCTAGAATTGCGGTTTTAGCCCGGAATACGTCAATGTCTTTTGCCTCGCTTGGCCTGATCGATCCCCTGCTGCGTAACGTGCAGGGCCTCAATTACCAGACTCCTACGCCGGTGCAGGCCAAGGCGATTCCCGCCGTGCTCAGTGGCAAGGACGTGATGGCTGCAGCCCAGACCGGCACTGGCAAAACCGCGGGCTTTGCGCTGCCGCTGTTGCAACGGCTGGTGCAGCACGGCCCGGCGGTGTCCAGCAATCGCGCGCGTGTGCTGGTGCTGGTGCCCACGCGTGAACTGGCCGAACAGCTGCTGCAAAGCTTTATCGCTTACGGCAAAGGCCTCGACCTGCGATTTCTGGCCGCCTACGGCGGTGTGAGTATCAATCCGCAGATGATGAAATTGCGCAAAGGCGTGGATGTGCTCGTTGCCACGCCGGGCCGTCTGCTGGATCTCAATCGCCAGAACGCAGTGCAGTTCGATCAGGTACAAACGCTGGTGCTGGATGAAGCCGATCGCATGCTCGATCTGGGCTTTGCGCGCGAACTCAACGCCGTGTTTGCCGCCTTGCCCGCTCAGCGCCAGACTCTGCTGTTCTCCGCCACGTTTACCGACGATATCCGCGCGATGGCGGCGAAGATTCTGCACGGCCCGGTCAATATCAGCGTCAGCCCGCCCAATGCCACCGCCAGCAGGATCAAGCAGTGGGTGGTGCCGGTGGATAAAAAGAACAAGCCCGACCTCTTCATGCACCTCGTGGCTGTGAACCGTTGGCAGCACGCGCTGGTGTTCGTCAAAACCCGCAATGGCGTCGATTACCTGGCGGCCGTACTGGATGAAGCCGGCTATGCGGTCGACACCATCCACGGCGACAAACCCCAACCCGCGCGCCTGCGTGCGCTTGAGCGCTTCAAGGCAGGCGAAGTACAAATGCTGGTAGCCACCGACGTGGCCGCTCGCGGGCTTGATATCGACGACCTGCCGCTGGTGATCAACGTTGATCTGCCGATCGTGGCGCAAGACTACGTGCACCGTATTGGCCGGACTGGCCGCGCGGGCGCGAGCGGTGTGGCGGTGTCTCTCGTGTGTGCCGATGAAGCGCCGCAACTGGCAGCGATCGAAGCGCTGATCCGGCAAACGCTGCCCCGTAAAGAAGAGCCGGGTTTTGAAGCCGAACACCGCGTGCCGCAAACCAGCGCGACGGGCCAGATCATCAAGAAGCCCAAAAAGCCCAAGGCACCGAAGGTGCCGCAAGCCGCACCGGGCGCGATTCAGCCGCTCGGCAAAAAACCGCGCCCGCAAAGTGGCGAAAACAAACGCAAGCCTGCGGCGCAGCGCGCCGCGGCCGTTGGCAAAGGCGCACGCTCGTCCAGCGGTAACTCCTTGAGCGCGCCAAAGCCGCGCAGCAAACCCTTCGGCAAGCCCGCTGCGGGTTCACGTAAGCCGGCTGGCAAGCCCGCTGGTGGCCGAGGCAAACGCCAACCCTGATCCGTTGCCGGGGCGACTGCGCGCTAAACTGGGTGCGTGCTATCGAAAAGTTCGGTGGGTCGAGCGCAAGACGATGAAATTCACCCGAATGATGGTCGGCCTCGCCGTCACGTACCTGATCGTGTTAGCCGGAGTCGCCATCTTGCAGGATCGTTTTCTCTACTTCCCTCAGAAGGCCACGATCGAGGAGGTCACCTCCGGCGGACTGCGCGCCTGGCCGACACCGGAGGCGTACCGGGGCCTCGTCGCGGAGCCGGACGGTTCCGCGCGCGCCACGGTCATCGTCTTTCATGGCAATGCCGGGCATGCCGGCCACCGCTCGTTCTATGCCGCAGCGCTCACCCGGCTCGGGATTCGCGTGATTCTCGCCGAATATCCAGGCTACGGACCGCGCACCGGTCCGTTAGGCGAAGCCAGTCTGGTCGACGATGCGCAACAAACCATCGCGCTCGCATATCGCCTCTATGGAGCGCCGCTGCTGCTCATCGGCGAATCGCTCGGGGCCGGCGTGGCGGCTGCGGCCGGCTCGCGTGAACGCGACAGGATCGCAGGCATGATGCTGATCACGCCATGGGATCGGCTCGAGCACGTCGCCGCTCATCACTTTCCGTGGCTGCCCGTGAGGTGGCTGCTGCGCGACCGATACGACAGCGTGACCCACCTGGCGTCGTTCGACCGCCCGATTCTCGTCATGGTTGCCGAACGCGACAGCATCGTCCCTGCGCGCTTCGGCGAGGCGCTTTACAACTCGCTGTCCGCACCGAGAAAGCTCGCGGTGGTGAAGGCGGCTGACCATAACGACTGGATTGGCCACGTCGACCAAACCTGGTGGCGGGAGGCGATGGACTTCCTGCTCACGCCTTCGCATTGAGATATGAAGACGCCACCGGTCCCGTCCAACTCGGCACGCATCTATGTTCTCGATGCGAAGAACCGGCCCGTCGAGGTGTTCGACCACGACGCGTGGTCGCGCTGGATGACGGAAAACGAACTGATCTTCCGCCGCACACTGCTGGACGACTACGGTGTGACGGTCACGACCCGCTTCCGTGGTGTGTCCAATCCGAAAACCGCGGAGGTTCTGCTGTTCGTAACGCGCGTCGCCGGAATGCAGACGCAAGACAACAAGAGCTACGGAGCACGTACGCTCGCTGAGGCGCTGGAGCAGCATGAGCGCATCGTGCAGAAAATCCTCCGGATGATGACGGGGGGGTGAACATCACTGCACGCGACGGTTCCGCGAAGTGGTGAGCCGAGGAGCTCGGGCGTGTATAGCGCGAGCGAACCGCGTGGAGTGTCGTGAGGCTCAGATGAAGCTCACGCCGCCATTGACGGGAATCGTCTGGCCGGTAACAAAGCCGTTGCCGACCACCATCAGCACGACCTGGGCGACCTCGTCGACTTCGCCGAGGCGTCCAACGGGAAGCCGTTCCGCGACGTTCGCGGCCTTCAGCGGCGCGGCCATTTCTGTGTCGATCGGTCCCGGGGCCACGGCGTTCACGGTAATGCCTTCGCGGGCCAGCCGCGCCGCATAACCGCGTGTCAACCCTTCGAGGCCCGCTTTCGAGGCGTTGTAGTGCACCCCAACCAACCCAGCGCCACGGGCAGCGGCCGACGACAGGTTGACGATGCGGCCCCAGCGCTGTGCGCGCATTCCGGGCAGCACCGCCTGCGTGCACAGAAACGCCGATTTCAAATTGACCGCAAGCGTTCGATCGAATTCGGCTTCCGTGAGCCTATCGATATCGACAATCGTCCCGATGCCCGCGTTGTTGACGAGAATACCGACGACGCCAAGGCGGTTTCCCACCTCATCGATCATTGCCTTGACGTCGGACGCAACCGATACGTCGGCTTGCACCGCAATCGCACGGCCTCCCGCACTTTCGATCTGCTCGACGATCCGAGCGGCCTCATTCCCGCGTTGCCGATAGTTGACCGCCACCGCTGCGCCAGCCGATGCAAGCGAGAGGGAAACGGCGCGGCCGATTCCTCGTGATCCGCCGGTCACGAGGGCGACACGATCGTTCAAAGCGGGCAAATGAGCGGGCATGGAAATCCTCCTGTCCTGTGGAACCATCAAAGGGGCTGTGCTCGCGCCCGCCGGGTGCCGCTGCGTCGCGTTTCAAGGTGCAACGTCACAGCGCGAACAGCCGCCCAAGATGAGGCTCGCTATCCCCCACGCCGGCGAGCCGCAACGCGTGCCACGCCATCGCGTAGTTGCTCGAGATCACCGGCTTGCCGATCGCCGCTTCCAGCTCCGGAATTAACGCAGCGATGCGCAAGCTCGTGCACGACACGAAAATCGCGTCCACGTCGCGATTGCGCGCAAGTCGCTCGACGCCAGTTCGCAACGACAGCGCATCGATCCGCGCCACTTCGTTGTCGTTCGCATGCTCGAACGACGCCATGCGCGTAATCCGGTGACCACGCGACTCGATATAGTCGCGCATGTATTCGTTGATCGAACGCACATAGGGTGTGAGCAAGGCCGTACGTTGGACGCCTAGCGCACGAAGCGCCGCCAGCGCCGCGGTGATCGGCGTGGTGCACGCGGCGTCCGCGCGCGCTTCGCGAATCCGCGCGAACACCTTGTCTTCCCCGATCACCATCGACGCGGACGTGCAGCCAAACGCCACCACGTCGATACGCTCGGCCGGACGGATCAACGCGACCGCCGGTGCGATACGGTCCTCCATTTCCGCTAGCCGTTCAGGCATGATGTCCGCCGAGTTATATACACGGCTTTCGTAGAACGCCACGCCCTCCTGCGTCATCAAGCCCCGCCACTCATGCTCAATCGTATGATCGGTGGCGAGCACCACGAGCCCAATCGCGGCGCGGCGGCAGATGCCGTCGTCCAGCGTGAAATCGAGCTTCGTGTACACGTCGTCATGCTGTGCAATCGCACTCATTTCGGAGTCGTCCTGTCTTGTCTCGCATTCGGCTTCGCGAGTCGCTGCCGTCACTGCCTCTTAAAGGTAGAGGATCGAAGGCGCCTTTGTGTAACGGTTTATACGCAAATACCCTATACCGTCCCTTCGAACCCGGCTCCTATCATGAAAGCAGCGCTTTTGTGTCAGCGCTCCGGTGCAAGCCAGCCGTCACGCTGTTGACCTGGTGGGTATGAATCACTCGCAATCGCCCCATTTCCGTCCGCTTTCCGATGTCACCGGTATGCCCGTGTGGCGGATCGTCCGATCCCTCTCACAAAAAGGAGTCGCTAACATGTTTGCTCAGACGATTGGCTGGTCCGGTGCAGAGCGCGGCTCGCGGCGAACGACTGTCGCGGGCATGGCGGCCGCCGTGGCCTTGCTTGCGGGCTTGGTTCCGGGTTCGGCGCAGAGCCAGGGTGCCACCATCAAGATCGGTGTGCCGGTTCCGCTGTCGGGCAGCAGTGCCAATGCCGGCACGGATATCGTCAATGGTGCGAAGCTCGCCGCCGCCAAAATCAACGCGGCCGGCGGCGTGCTCGGCAAGCAGATCGAGCTGGTGCCCGAAGACGACGCCTGTGATGCGCAGACCGCGGTGCAGGCGGCGCAGAAACTCGTCGATGCTGGCGTTGTCGCGGTAGCGGGCGGCTATTGCTCGAGCGCGGCGTTGCCGGAATCGACGACCTTTCATCGCGCCGGGATTCCGTATGTGCTGGATGCGTCGACCAATCCGCAGCTGACCGAGATGGGGTACGACAACGTGTTCCGCACGATCGGCCGTGACGACCAGCAGGGCCCGTTCGCGGCGAGCTTCATGAAGGACGTGCTGCACGCGAAGCACGTGGCGGTGATTGACGACAACACGACCTATTCCAAAGGCCTCGCGCAGAACACCGTGCAAGCGCTGAAGAAGGACGGCGTCGATGTGGTGTACGCCAATTCGATCACGCCCGGTCAGATGGACTACTCACCGACGCTCACGCGGGTCTCCTCACTCAAGCCCGACGTGATCTACTACACGGGCTATTTCTCCGAAGCCGGCCTGATCGTCAAGGAGGCGCGGCAACTGGGTCTGAAAATGACCTTCATGGGCGGCGACGCCACCAACGACCCGACCCTGATGAAGACGGCCGGTCCCGCCGCCGACGGCATGATCATCACGACCGCCCCGCTCGCGCAGTTCCTGAGCGGCGCGCACGCCTACGTCGATGACTATACGAAGGCTTACGGGCAAGGGCCGGGACCGTACTCGGTCTATGAATACGATGCGGTCGGGGTCACGGCGAAAGCCATCGCGGACGCGAAGTCCACCCAGCCAGCCGCGATCACCGCTGCCCTGCACAAGATCCAGAACTACCCGGGCGCGACCGGAACGATTGCCTTCAATCCGAAGGGAGACCGCAGCAAAGCCGTGTACATCACCATCGTCGTGCACGACGACAAATTCGAGCCCTACCAGAGGCAGGATGCGAATGGACATTGGGTGGCGATGAAGTAAGTGCGATTGCGCACCGCGCGCCGTCATGAGCGACTTCTTCCAGTTCGTGATCGAAGGGCTGACGACCGGCTCGTTCTACGCGCTCGTCGCCCTCGGGTACACGATGGTCTACGGAATCATCCGGCTGATCAACTTCGCTCATGGCGACCTGTTCATGGTCGGCGCGTTCATCGGCTGGACCGGCCTGATGGTGCTGGCGTCCGCGCATCTGCCGCTCGCCCTCGCACTGCTGATCGCTCTGGTGGCCGCCATGACGGTCACAGGCGCGCTCGGCCTGCTGATCGAGCGGCTCGCGTATCAGCCGTTGCTGCGCGCGCCGCGGCTGTCGATTCTGATCACCGCGCTGGGCGTCTCGCTGGCGTTGCAAAATGGCGTGCTGCTGATCTACGGCGCGGGCTTTCGCACCTATCCGCATGTGCTGAGCCAGGCGGGGTTCGAGCTCCACGGCGTGCAGATCACGTTCGCGCAGATCGGCATCATCGTCGCAAGCCTGGCGCTGATGCTCGCGCTGTATTTCTTCGTTCATCACACCTTCCTTGGGACCGCGATGCGCGCGCTGGCCATCGATCAGGACGCCGCGCGTCTGATGGGCATCGACGTCGAACGCCTGATCCAGCTCACCTTTCTGCTGGGGTCGGTGCTGGCCGCCGTGGCGGGCGTCATGGAAGGGCTTTACTACACGCAGATCAATTTCTTCATGGGTTTCGTGCTAGGCCTGCGCGCGTTCACCGCCGCCGTCCTCGGCGGTATCGGCAACATCCCGGGCGCGATGGCGGGCGGCATCCTGATCGGCCTGCTCGAAGCCTTCGGCGCGGCCTATGTCTCTTCCCAATGGACCGACGTGTTCGTGTTCGGCGTGCTGATCGCGGTGCTCGTGATCAAGCCGACCGGGCTGTTCGGCGAACGCGTCGTCGAGAGAATGTAGTTTATGAGCGCCCGTCAGGCTTCCGCGCGCTGGGCCAGGCCTGTCGGCGCTGCTCTTTTGGCCGCCGCCGTGGCGCTGCCCGCGGTCGCCAGCAACTATGTGGTCGATGTCGGCCTGACCATCGTCACCTATTCGATCCTGGGTCTTGGGCTGAACATCGTGGTCGGTTACGCCGGACTGCTCGATCTGGGCTATGCAGCCTTCTTCGCGATCGGCGCGTACACGACGGCGTTGCTGGAAACCCTGCTGCACTTCTCGTTCTGGGATACGCTGCCGTTCAGTCTGGCGTTCACCGCGGTATCGGGCATCGTGATCGGCTACCCCACCCTGCGCCTGCGCAGCGACTATCTGGCGATCGTCACGCTGGGGTTCGGCGAAATCACGCGTATCGTCGCCACCAATCTCGACATCACAGGTGGCCCGAACGGCATCTTCGGCATCGCGAGCCCGAGCCTGTTCGGCTTCGAGATCAGTTCGCCGCAAGCGCTCTACGAACTGGGCATGGCGTTCCTCGTGGTCGTGCTCGTGTTCGCGATCCGGCTCGGCCGTTCGCGGTTGGGGCGCGCCTGGACCAGCATCCGCGAGGACGAGGCGGCTGCCGAGGCCGTCGGCGTGCCGACGCTGCGCGTCAAGCTGCTCGCCTATGTGATGGGCGCGTTGATCGGCGGGCTGGGCGGCAGTCTGTTCGCCGCCCGCTTCGGCACCATCGATCCGACCGGCTTCACGTATCTGCAATCGGTCACGATCCTGATCGTCGTCGTGCTCGGCGGGCGCGGCAGCATTCCCGGCGTGATCCTCGGCGCCATCATCGTCGCCGGCTTGCCGGAAATACTGCGTTTTCTCAACCTCTGGCGCATTTTCGCTTTCGCGATCGGGCTCGTGATCCTGATGCTGCTAAGGCCGCAGGGCTTGTGGCCAGCGCCGTTGCGCCGGGTCGCGCCGGCGCGCAAGGGCGCTGACGCCGATCGGGCTCCGGTGCCCAGCCACGCCGTCACCGACGAGACCTTGCTGGAGGTACGCGACATGCAGCGCCGCTTCGGCGGCGTGCTGGCGGTCGGCGGTGTCAGCTTCGCGGTGAAGAGCGGCGAGATCGTGAGCCTGATCGGTCCGAACGGCGCCGGCAAGACGACCGTGTTCAACTGCCTGACCGGCGTGATCCGCCCGACCGGCGGTCAGATCGTCTGGTGCGGAGAACGGCTTGCCGGCGGCGCGCCTCATCGCATCGTCCATCAAGGGATGGCGCGCACGTTCCAGGGCATCCGCCTGTTCGGCCACATGACGGCCTTCGAAAACGTGCTGACCGGCATGGATCATCGGCTTCGGACACCGCTCGCCGCCGAGCTTCTGGCGTTGCCGTCCGCGCGCGCCGAGGCGGCCGACCATTCCACCGAGGGCCTACGCTGGCTCGCCTTCGTCGGTCTTGCCGGCAGGTCGGGCGAGCGCGCCGCCGATCTGCCCTACGGCGACCAACGCAGGCTGGAGATCGCCCGTGCGCTCGCCAGCAGCCCGCGACTGCTGCTGCTCGACGAGCCGGCAGCGGGCATGAACCCGACAGAGAAACGCGCGCTGATGGAACTGATCCGGCGGATCCGGGATCATGGCGTGACGGTGCTGTTGATCGAGCACGACATGATGCTGGTGATGGGCGTGTCGGACCGGATCATCGTGATGGATCACGGCGTCATCATCGCCGAGGGCCCGCCCGCCGCGATCCAGGCGGACCCGCGCGTGATCGATGCCTATCTCGGCACAGCCGAAAAGGACGAGGCGAGCGACGATACCGCCGGGGAGAAATCGCTGTGGGACTCCTAGAAATCCGCGATCTGCGTGTCAGTTATGGGACTGTCGAAGTGCTGCACGGCATCTCGCTGGACGTCGCACAGGGCGAGGTCGTCGCGTTGCTAGGCAGCAACGGCGCGGGAAAAACGACCACACTGCGGGCGATTTCCGGATTGATCCGGCCGCGCGCGGGCAACATTGCGATGGACGGCCAGCGCCTGACGGGATTGCGCGCACACCAGATCGTGGCGCTGGGTTTGGGTCACGTGCCGGAGGGGCGGCGCATTTTCGGGGCGCTGACGGTGGAGGAAAACCTGCATCTGGGCGGCTATCTGATCCGGCGCGACAGTACCGCATTGCAACAGCGAAGGGATCAGCTGTATGCGACTTTCCCCCGGCTCGGCGAGCGCCGCAGCCAACTGGCAGGCACGCTCAGCGGCGGCGAACAGCAGATGCTGGCGATTGCCCGAGCTCTGATGCTGCGCCCGCGTATCGTCGTGCTGGACGAACCATCGATGGGACTCGCGCCGAAGCTGGTCCGCGCGATCTTCGGCATGGTCGCCGACATTTGCCGCGAAGGCACTTCGATACTGCTGGTCGAGCAGAACGCCCGCCAGGCGCTGCGAATCGCGCATCGGGCCTACGTGCTGGAAAGTGGGCGCATTGCGCTCGCGGGGTCCGCCCGCGAGCTGGCTCAGGACAGCCGGGTCCGCGCTGCCTATCTGGGGGGCAGTGCCATGTCGGCAGAGTGACCCGCCGACCGAGCCGCGCGAGGAAATCCTAATACAGGCTCAGGCCTGAGTTCGAGGGAGAACGCATGATGCTGAATTACCCTGCTGCCTATCAGTCCACCAAAGGCTCGGCGCTCGACGTCGACAAGACGTTCTATCAGCGCATCGCCTCACAGCACGACACCCGCACGCTGGTCGAATCGATCGTCGTGCCGATCCGCTCGGGGCGAGCGTGGACCGTGCCGGCCGGCCACGTGTTTCGCATTGTCACGATCGAAGGCCCGCAGGTTGCCGACCTGAACATGTGGAACCGGCACAACCCGCGCGAGCGCATGTGGGCATCGCGCACGCGCCAGTTGCAGCAGGCGCACGTGAGCACGTTCGACCGTCTGTGGTCGACGCTGCCATTCCTGCGTCCGATGGTGACCATCACCGATGACAGTCTCGCCGGCTACGGCGTCGACGAGCACGGCGGCCGTGTCCACGATCTGCTCGGCACGCGCTGCGATCCCTACGTGAACCGCATGCTGACCGGCGAGGATTTTCATTTCCACTGCCACTCGAACCTGACGCGCGCCATCGCCCCGTATGGCTTGACCGAATACGACGTCCACGACGTGCTCAACGTGTTCCAGTGCACCGGCCTGAATCTCGACGACAAATACTTCATGAAGGCGTGTCCGGCAAAGAAAGGCGACTACCTCGAATTCTTCGCGGAGATCGACTTGCTGTGCGCACTGTCGACCTGTCCGGGCGGCGATCTGTCGGTGCCGATGTGGGGACCCGACGCGCGCGATCCGCTGGAAGTGTGCCGGCCGCTCGGCATCGAGGTCTGGCAACTCGCGCCGCAAATGCTGGACGGCTGGACGCCGCCGGCTGTGGCTGCCTACAAGGGGCAGCACGGCATGGTGCTGAATCAGCCGCAATGGAAGTGAGAGCGCCGCAGCCCCCTGTATCTCAGGACATTATGAAAATTATCGTGCTCGGTGGCGGGGTGGTCGGTGTGACGACCGCGTACCAGTTGCAGAAAGACGGCCATGAGGTCGTGATCGTCGAGCGGCAGCCTTTAGTCGCCGCGGAAACCAGTTGGGGTAACGCGGGCATGATCGCGCCCGGGCATTCCTTCGTCTGGTCCTCGCCGAAAGCGCCAATGATTCTGCTCAAATCGCTGGTGCTGAAAGATCAGGCGTTGCGCTTCAAGTTCTCGGCGGACCCGAGGCTTTACAGCTGGTCGTGGCGTTTCCTGATGGAATGCACATCGGAGAAGGCACGCCGCAATACCCTGCTCAAGCATCGGCTTGCCGCGTATTCGCAGCGAGTACTACAGGATGTAATCGCCGAGGAGGCCATCGAATACGATCGAAATGCGCGCGGAATTCTGTATCTCCATCGGACTCAGGAGGCGCAGGACCGCGGAATCGAACACATGAAGCTGCTGGAATCCGATGGGCAGGTCATCAGGGTCCTCAACCCCGATGAGGTGGTCGCGCTCGACCCGTCGCTGGCTTCGGCAAAAGACCGGATAGCGGGCGCCATTCACTGCCCAACCGATGAGACCGGAGACCCTGCGAAATTCACCCGCGCCCTTGCGGAAAAGATCGTCGCGCGTGGCGGCACGCTTCTGAGCGAGACGACTATCGACGGCTTCGAAACCGCCGGGCAGGACATAGTCGGCACGAGAACGAGCCGAGGCCTTGTCAAAGGCGACGCGTATGTGCTCGCCCTCGGCCCCTATAGTCCGGTTCTCGCCCGACAGATCGGCATCGATCTTCCGATTTATCCGATCAAGGGATACTCGCTGACGATTCCCATCGACGGCCGGCCCATGCCGCCCGCCGTTGCAGCGGTCGACGAGCACAACCTGGTCGCAATCTCGCGCTTCGGCGACCGGATCCGGGTCACCGCGACGGCCGAGTTTGCCGGCTACGACACGAGCCACAAGCCTTCTGATTTTGCGTTCATGAAGAGCGTGACGCAGGAACTCTACCCGGCCGGCGCGAACTACGATCGCGCCGAAATGTGGGCCGGACTCAGGCCGATGACGCCAACCAACCTGCCGTTTTTTGGCCGCAAGAGGTACCGCAATCTTTATCTAAATACCGGTCACGGGCACATCGGCTGGACGATGTCACACGGATCGGCTCGAATCACGGCCGACCTGATCGCGGGACGAATCCCCGCGATTCCGATGGTTGGGCTGCTTTGCGACTGACGGCGGCACCACCCGGGCCCCGCCTCAGGCCCGGCCGCTGCCCAGCCCTCGCATCCGCCGTGCGAAATGCGCGCGCTCCGCATCGCCCATCAGCGCGAGAAACTGATCCGCTTCCATATGGATCAGTTCTTCGTGATCGCCCGCCTCGAAGTAGACGTCCGGCTGACCTGCCAGGCTCGATTCCAGGTAGGTTTTCATGCCATACGCCATACAAATCGGCGGCACCGCTCCGGCATCGCAGTCCTTGAACAATTCACGCAGTTCGACTTCCGTGGCGAGAGCAAGCCGGCGCCCGGTCTTGCTCCAGAACTCGGAGAGCTGCACGGCGTAAGTCGATGGCAGCACGGCGGCCACATAGCCGTGTTCGTCTTCGAGCAGCACGGTCTTGGCAAGGCGGTCACCCGGAATGTGCGCCGCGGCAGCCGTTTCGACACTCGAGTGGCTGTACGGATGACGCACGACTTCGTAGCGGGAACCCTTGCTGCGCAGGCACTCCTGCAAGGTTGGCGACATCGCCATGGCACACCTCCTGTCGAAGATCTGAAAAGGAATGAACACTTGCGATCTTTTCAGAATAGTTCACGCACCGGCAATCCGCACGCCGGCTGAATGCGCGGAAATGAGCGGCGGATCAGGTCGACGCAAGTGCAGCGTGCATCGGTGAGCGGCGCCGCAACTTCGCGTGACAAGCGGCGCAAAGGCCTAGAATGAAAGCACGGTTTGTACCTTATAAGGGGCCGGCTATGTCTCGATCGATCACGCGTTTTTCGGCGAGACTCAGCCCAAAGGAGGCGCCCAATGTCAGTGATCGCACCCGACGAAAGGGCTGATTTTCTCGCCGTCCTGCGTCGGCACCATCTCGCCGAATCCGACTTTGTGCTTCAGGAGACCGGAGCGACCGATATCGTCGACGAGGTCTACCCGCTGAGGGGCAGTGTCACCGTCGTTCGCACGTCGTCACTGCGGGAACGGGAGTACCAGACCGGACACGGCACGGCGTGGACAGTCGAGTTCGAGAAAGACGTGATCCGGGGCGTATTCGGCTGAGCGCCGACAGGCGACGGTTTCCCCCACTGCTCTGACTCTGTGGCGGCGCTGTCGCTTGCCTCGGATCTATGGCGCCCGCGTTGAATCGATGAGCTCGTCGGCCTCGCGTTCCAATGCGTCGCCTTCCGCCGAACGTTGCGTGTGGCTGAGCAGGCTGCCCAAATTTCGCAACGTGCGTGCTTCATCCTGCCGCCAGGTCAACGGATCGTCGTGGGCGAGCTTGCGGTACAGATCCAGCGCCCGGCGCCATACGTCTTCCGCTTCGCGCGGCCTGCCCGTGCGGCTGTAGAGCACGCCCAGATTGTTCAGTATCCGTGCCTCGTCAGGCTGGTACGCGACGGGCGCATCGCGCGACAGCGCGTGGACGATCCGCAGCGCGTCCTGGTAGGTCTGCAGCGCCTTGGCCGGCTGCCGTTCGAGGCGGTACAGCACGCCCAGATTGCCCAGTGTATGCGCGAGGTCTGGCTCGTAAATCGCGGGATTTTCCCGGGCGAGCTGTTGACGGATCTTCAGAGCTTGCCGGTAAGCGTGCTCCGCTTCCGGCAGCCGCCCGCTTGCGCTGTAGAAGTTCCCGAGGTTATTCAGCGTGCGCGCAAGCGCCGGACGCCACGCGGCGGGATTGTCATGTTCGAGTGCGCGCTGGATGCTGAGCGCTTCGAGGTAGGCGAGTTCCGCGTCATGGGTGCGCTGGGTCGCACTGTAGAGGATACCGAGGTCGTTGAGCGTCATCGCGACCGCGGGCCGGTACTTTGCCGGGTCCTGCCGGGCCAGCGCACGGTCGAGGGCCAGAGCTTCGCGCCACGCGTCGGCCGCATCCTGCAGACGCTGCGTGTCGCGGTACAACGTTGCGAGGCTATCGAAGGTGTTAGTCACTGCGGGACCGTAGGCCGAAGGGTCCACGCGCGCGAGCGCCCAGTAGACTTCGAGCGCGTGCAGCCATGCGGCTTCGGCTTCCTTCTGCTGCCGCAGCATCACATACAGACTCCCGAGCTTGCCGAGCGTGCGCGCGACGGACGGCTGCCATGCGGTAGGCCTCTGTTGCGCAAGCGTCCGATACTGAACCAGCAGCGCCCGATACACCGGCTCGGCACGCTCGGGCTCGTGCTGCGCGAGCAGCGTGTCGGCGAATGCCGCGGCAATGTTCGTATCGTCGGGTTGCAGCGTATGGGCATGCTCCAGGTACGGCAGCGCGTTCCATGGCATGAAGCGAAGCAGTTCGATGTTCGCCGCTTCGTAGTTGCGCGCGGCGCTTAGCTGTACGTTACCGGCTGCATCTGCCAGGAGCCGCGTGAGCAACGCAGATGCGTGATCCAGATCGAGGCGCCTCACGGCGGCGGCGGCCTGCAATTCGGTGGGGGCCGTGCTGTGCGTAATCGATAACCTGCGCAGCAGCTCTTCATAACGTGCGTTCCATTCCGAAGCCTCGGCTGCGAGGTCGATGTCGGAGCGCGTCCTGATCTGCGATGCGAGGGTTTCGAGGATCGGTTCGAAGTTGGCGAGCGCGGCTTCGTTGGTGGCTTCGTCGTGATCAGTCTGCGAGAAGATCGCGTGCAGCATCGTGTTGGCCGCGCTCGCCAGCGCGGCACGTTGCTCGGCGGAAAGCCCGTCGTGCTTCACCGCGCGGTTCAGGCGTTCGGTGACGCGTAAGAGCGCGGGCGCGGAGACAGCGCAGCGGGTCCGCACTGCGAGTCCATCCTTGACGGCGACCTCGGAGAACGACGGCACACACGCACCGGACGCCCCCGCAGCGGCGCATGCGGTGGACAGCGCGGCCATCGCGATGCCGGACAAAATCTTGCCCGTACTCATTTGCGGTCAGGCCTACAGAATTACCGCTACAGCGTTGCGCGGCGCATCGCATTCGCCCGGAATGCCGAAATGCCGTCGCGTGTATTCATTCTATCGAATACAGTTAGCCTACATTCGCCAACTTGATAACGTCCATCGTGAAACTCGAACGTGGCCACACCTTCTCGTTTAGCCCCGACGGCGAACACTTCCTGCTCGACGGCCTGCCGTTCCAGATTCGCAGCGGCGAGATGCATCCAGCCCGTATCCCACGCGAATACTGGCGACACCGGATCCGCATGGCAAGGGCGATGGGGATGAACTGCATCGCGTTGTACATCATGTGGAATTACCACGAGACGCACAGCGGCGTGTTCGACTTCCATAGCGGTAACCGCGATATCGAGGCCTTCATCCGCCTATGCCAATCCGAGCAGATGTGGGTGCTGTTGCGTCCCGGGCCTTACGTTTGCGCAGAGTGGGACCTGGGCGGCCTCCCTTCGTGGCTGTTGCGCGATCCGGACATCCAGTTGCGGACCGACTCGGCCACCGATCCTCGCTACATGGCGGCGGTGGCTCGCTATATCGACGAACTGGTTCCGCGTATCAAGCCATTGATGTGCGAGCACGGCGGTCCGATCCTGATGATCCAGATCGAAAACGAATTCGGTTCGTATGCGAGTAATCCGGCTTACCTCGAGGAGCTCAGGCAGCTTTGGCTCAAAGGAGGCATAACCGGGCCGTTCTACACCGAAGACGGTCTCGCGCAACTGGAACGCAATCACACCACGGTGACCGGCGGCGCGATCGCGCTGAGCAACGGCAATGCAGCGCAAATCGCAACGTTGCGCCGCAAGTTCCCCTTGGTGCCCGCGATGGCCGGCGAGGTGTATCCGGGGTGGCTTACCCATTGGGGCGAAGCGGGCTTCGCGGGCGTGGACTACGACCTGTCCAGCATCCTGGCCACGTTCATGCAGGCGCGACTGTCGTTCAACCTGTATGTGATTCACGGCGGCACGAGCTTCGGCTTTTTTGCCGGCGCTAACGTGGACGATGCAGGCAACTATCAGCCCGACATCACGAGCTACGACTACTGCGCGCCGATCAACGAGCAAGGCATGGCGACGCCGAAGTACTTCAAGTATCGAGACCTGATCTCCAGCTATCTGCCGGAACCGTTGCCAGCCATACCCGACGCCATCGCCACGCTTGACTGCGCAAGCGTTGGGGTCTTGATGCCGACGCTCTATGCGTCGATCTGGGATAACCTGCCCGCGGCACTGCCGCGCGAGCAAGGCCTCGATCCGCAGTCGTTTGAACATTACGGTCAGGCGTTTGGCTTCGTGCTGTATCGCAAGCTTTTGCCGAAGCACGCGAGCGGCGTGCTTGATATCAGCGGCGTCCACGACTATGCAACCGTTTTCGTTGGAGAACAGTACGCGGGCGGCGTATCGAGAGCGCAACTGCCGCGCAGGTACGCGCGGTCGCTTCACATGATGCACCGCGCGCCGCTTGCGCTGCCTTCGGTGCGGCAAAATCAAGAGGCGATCCCGGACGGTCCCGTACCGCTGGAGATGCTCGTCGAGGCCATGGGGCGCGTCAACTTCGGACCCGCGCTCGTCGACCGCAAAGGTCTGCTCGAACCGGTCACGATGCAACACGTAGACGGCTCAGTCTCGTTGATCGAGGAATGGGACGTCCACCTGTTGCCGATGGATGACACGTTCATCGCTAACCTCAACGAAGCGTGCACGAACCCGAGCAAACCCGGTCTCTTTTTCAAGGCGAATGTGCTGCTGACTGAAGTCGGCGACACGTGGCTCGACATGAGCAATTGGACCAAGGGTCTCGTCTGGGTCAATGGTCACAACCTGGGACGCTACTGGAACATCGGCCCGCAAAGGCGCTTGTATTGCCCGGCGCCGTGGCTCGTGCAAGGTAACAACGAGGTGCTGGTCTTCGACCTCCATCAGATCGACGCGAAGCCGATTCCACTCGCCGATCGCTTGTACTAGCGCGCACGCCCTTTCCCCTTCACCGTTTCGCGGCGGCAACCGGCAGCAGTTCGAGCGTGAGCACTTCGAACGGCGCGAGTTGCACGGCTTGCGGCAGATCAGCGTCAAGTTGAGCGGTAATGCCGGAAGCCGTTGCACGCCGCACGCTGCGCGCCTCGAATCGTCCCGCCGCCCCATCTGGCAACTCGAGTTGGCGCCGCAGGTCGAGCGTGAAGCGTTGCTTGCGACTGTGAGGATTGCGCAGCGTCATGATAGCCTTGTGCGGCGCCCACGCTGCCCAACCGTAAGCCGCCTGTTCGTCCGGCGCGCCGCCAATCCAATGACTGTCGCGCAGGATGTCGCGGTTTTCGCGCGCCCATTTCGCGGCGCGCGCAAGCACATCCCAGTCGTGCTCGCCCAGCAGCGCCGGCGTGATGTAGAGCTCCTGCAATTGCGTGCCGGTCCCGAAGTACGACCACACCTCGTTGGAAAATGCGTCTCCCGTCGAGGTATTGAGGCGTGGATTGCACTGCGCGTACAGGATGCCGTGCAGCATCAGCGAATTGAGCGGAAAGAGCGGACTGCGCTCCACGACGTTGTGATACGTCTGCGTGTCGCGGTAGGTGATCCAGCGCTCGCGGTTCGTGCCGCTGCCCGCAAGGCCATCGTCGCTGCCGCCGCGCCAGATGGAATCGACATGGCGCAGCCAGAACGGCGACGGATGCGTACCTGTAGTGAGATTGATGAAGGTGTCGGGCTTGGCCGCGCGGATGTCCTCGATCAGTTGAATTGCAGCGTCCCAATCGCTATCGAACAGGCTGCCAGGAAACACCGTGTCGGCATTGCCTGTGCCGTCGAACTTGAATTGATTGATGCCGCCCTTGTCGAGCAAGTCCATCACGACTTCATGAAAGCGCCGGTAATACGTCGGACCGGACAACGCGAGACCGTTGTCGATGACCTCATAACCAGCGGCACGTCCTCGCGCTACGCGTTCCTGTTTCGGCGTACCGTAGCCGCCCCACGGCGAAAGCCATATGCCGGGAGCGGCGCCGAATCGCGCGGCAGCGTCGCGCAGCGGAACGAAGCCATCTGGAAAGGCATTGCTGAATTGCCAGCCGCCGCCAAGATCGTCCCAGCCATCGTCGAACAGAAAAGAATCGATTTGCACCCCGCGCGCTGTATGCAACTCGTGGCCGATCGTCTCGATGCGTTCGAGCGCCTGTTTCTGCGTATACGGCGTCAGGTAGCCGATGTCGCCCCAGCTGTTGTAGTGCAGAAACGGACGATACGGGCGAGCACGTTCCCGCTCCAGATAGATGCCGAAATCGCGCCGAAGCTGGCCGTCACTGGCTACACCTGCCACTGCGGCGTAGACCAACGTCCTGTTTTTCTGTAGCGGCAACGCGCGATGCAGCGTAAAGCTCAGAGTGTCGCCATCTACCTGACTGGTCGCCAACGGATGCTCGAAGCCCAGATAGAAGTTGCCCGTAGTGGCTGGCGTGCCCTTGCGCTCAGGACTGGCCTTGGCGCCAGGGGCACGCGTCTGCAGCAATGACACGGCAGTGATCGCTTCATCCTGAAGAAGCGCCGTAATTGCCAGTTGGACGCGCAGATATCGTGATCCTTCGCGTTGCTCGACGCTCCATTGCAGCTTTAGGCGTCCATGAATATCGATCAGGGAGACGCTTGCGCGCCGCCCTGCGATTCGTTCGCCCAGGCGGGACGCGTGTGGGTTGGGTTCGAGCGCAGCGTCGCTCGCCGGTGCCACGACCTTCACCTCGTCCAGGCCCACGGTGGTTCCGTCAGCGAGCGCGAGCGTGAACGGCGTGGCGATCAGCAGCGTGCGTTTTCGCTCGCAATCGATCAGCGAGAAACCCGCGAGACGTTCGTTCTCGTGCGTCCAGCGCAATCCAATTGCGTCGTTGCCGAATGAGCAGAAATGGCCCGTCGTCTGGAACACGGGCATGCCAGTTTGCGTAGGCAAAGAATGGTTGGCGCGCATGGAGCACCTGTCTCGGGCCAAAGCAGCAAATAGCGTAACGGCAACGGACCCACGTGTTCAAGGCGGAGCGTGCGCGGATGAAACCTTCTCATGGGGCGTCGGGTATCTCGCTGCATTGCGCTCGATACCGCTGCGCCGTCTGCGCCGGCGCCATCCCATGCAAATGACAGACCGGTCACCCGCGAAGTGCGCGTGGACTGAAGCGACCTTGCTGGCCTGCCCGACGTGCGGCAGCTATCAAATCCGCGCAGGCGGGCGAGTCGGAGCGATGGAACGCGTAGAAACGTACAACCGGCAACGCGGGCAATCCTTCTTTGCGACCCAGCAGGCGCAAGCCTTCGGCTCGCTGACTATCGGCGATGACGGTAACAGCAAAACCCGAACTCGCCGCCGACAGGCAGCCCGCCATGCTGCTGCTCTCGAACACGAGGCGCCATGCGCGCCCCGCCTTGTTGAGTGCCGTGATCGCCGACTCTCGATAGATGCAGGGATCGGGAAAAACGGCCAGCGGCAGCGGCTGGTCGAGATCCAGAGGTTCATGTTGCGCGTAGGCCCAGACTAGCGGCTCTTCCCACAGCAGTTCACCGCCTTTTGCGATACGGCTGCATTGCTTGCCGAACACGAGTTCGAGACGACCGCGCTCCTGCTGGCGCAACAGATCGGCTGTGATGCCGACTTTGAGGTCGATCGTCGCCTCGGGATGTCGCTGACGAAAACGCTGTAGCACCTGGGGCAGCCAGGTGCCGGCAAAATCTTCCGATGCACCGACCCGCAGTAACCCACGCAGCGGCGCGCCGCGCAGTTTCGCGCGGGCCTCGCGTTCCAGATCGAGAATGTTGCGGCCGTACGCATACAAGGTGTCGCCGCCCTGCGTCAACGCCAGGTGGCGAGTCGTGCGTGTCAGCAGATCAACGCCGACCATTTGTTCCAGGCGCTTGATATGGCCGCTCACGGCCGAAGGCGTCAGCGCCAGACGCTCGGCGGCCGTGGCAAAGCTGCCGCTGTCCACGACTTCGAGAAAAGTGCGGAGCAATACGGTATCGAGCGGAACACCGTCGGCGGTGGGCAGAATGTCCATCGAATGATTCAACGCGAATAATCACCAATGAGTCGTGATTATTCACCAATCGCAATGAGACGTCGAGCTATCGTGGCACTACCCCGATTGCACGAGGAAAACCATGAACACCTACCGCCACGCCGCTACCCAGCGGCTCGACATTGCCTATCTCGAATGGAACCCGCAGGGAGCGCAAACTGCGGTGCTGCTGCATGGCTGGCCGGACAGCCCGCAGTGCTGGAAGAGCGTCGCGCGTATTCTGGCCGATTCGGGTTACCGCGTGCTCGCGCCTGCTCTGCGCGGCTTCGCGCCCACCCGGTTTCTCGATACGACCACGCATCGCAGCGGCCAGTTGTCCGCGCTGGGGCGCGATCTTCTGGATTTCGTCGACGTGATGGAAGTCGAGCGGCCGGTCCTGGTCGGACATGATTGGGGCGCACGCGCGGTCGCCAATGCGTGCGGTCTGCGAGATCGCGTGGCTTCACATCTGGTGATGCTATCGGTGGGATACGGCACCAATGCTCCGGACCAGATACTGACCCTGCAGCAGGTACGCAATTATTGGTATCACTGGTTTATGGCTACACCGCGAGGCGCACGCGTGGTACGGGACGAACGTGAGGCCTTCGCCCGGCAGATGTGGGATAGCTGGGCGCCGGCCGGCTGGTACAAGCCGGCCGACTTCGACGAAGCGGCGCAGTCATTCGTGGGCGACGACTGGGCCGACATCGTGCTCCATTCCTACCGACATCGTTGGGGCTTTGTCGACGGAGACCCCGCCTATGCCGACGATGAAGCGCGTCTGAATCCGGCACCGGCGCTATCGGTTGCAACGCTGGTGCTGCACGGCGGTGCGGACACCTGCAATCATCCCGATAGTTCGAGCGGACGGGAGTCCTTCTTCCTTGGGCGATATGAACGGAAGGTTCTCGATGGTGTCGGCCACTTTCCGCAGCGCGAAGCGCCGCGGGAGGTCGCCGATGCCATCTTGCAGTTCTGCCGATAAGACTGCGCGGAGGTCTTTCGTTCGGGCAGCGTTGTGGGCGGGCGCAGGCAGGCGTTCCAAAGCGGGCGCGTGCGCGGACGTCAAATCTCGAGCGAAATGCCTTCACTATGGAGCGCGCGCTGTACCGCCGGCCGTTCAACGACGCGCCTCGCCGATGCAGTCCAAGCCTGATACCTGTCACGCATCGGTAGGCCGATGCGCATGCCCCACCGATAGAGAACAAGTAGAAACGGATCGACGATCGTGTAGCCGCATGGCAACGCGTACGAACATCCGTCGGTGAGCGTGCTCTCGATCTGCGCAAACGCGGTCTCAATAGTCTGTCGAGCGTGTGCGGACACCGCGGCATGCAACGACACCTCTGCGACGAAGCGTGCGGATCGCCACAGGCCACCGAAGCCGACGCCGTGCACCCAGCCCGCGAGCCATGCGAACCACTCATGGCAGCGGGCTTCATCGACGGGGGCTGTTGGCAGCATGGCCAGGGTTTGGTAATGGCGCCGCGCGATAAACGTCACGATTGCCGGGAGTTCCGTCAATACGCGTGGTTCCCCGGGAAGAGCGAGCGCCGGCACCCGGCCCTTCGGGTTGACCGCGAGATAGCCGGGTTGCAGATTGGCTCCCTCAGCGACGGGCACTGAGATCAGCTCGAACGGCGCCCCCGTTTCTTCAAGCACGATATGCGCGGCCAGCGAGCATGCACCGGGCGAAAAATAGAGTCGATAAGCATTCATGCACAAAGTCTAAAGAGACGCCCACCCGCGCTCAAACGATATATTGTGATCTTTCGGCATTAGTGATACTAATGCCTGATGACGACCGCCCGCCTCCCACCCCTTCAGACGTTGCGTGCTTTCGAAGCTGCCGTACGGCTGCGTAGCTTTACACGTGCGGCTGACGAACTCGCCCTCACGCAAGGCGCTGTCAGCCAGCACGTGCGGGCGCTCGAATCGCAGCTCGACGTCGCGCTGTTTTCACGTGGCCGCACGGGTGTGGAGCCAACCCATGCGGCATTCGCACTCGCGTTGCAGGTCCGTCAAGGGCTCAAGGTACTCGAGCGCGCGTTCGGTCTGTCTTCGGCAAGAGCGGTTCGGCGCGCGAACGCATCGAAGGGCAACACCACGCTAACGGTCAGCGCGTTGCCGTCGTTTGCCGCGCGCTGGCTCGCACCGCGACTGCCACGCTTTCATGCCGAGCATCCAGGGATCACGATCGACGTGCGCGCCAGCGTGCAGCTTGCACGCCTGGACGAGCGCGATGGAATCGATGTCGCGTTGCGCTACGGCCCTGGCCATTGGCCGGGCCTTGCCAGCGAGAAGCTGATGGACGAAGAGGTCTTCCCGGTTGCAAGCCCTGCTTATCGCAACGGCCGGCTGCCGCGCCGACTCGCGGACCTCGCGCAATGCACGTTGCTCGTGCAGGCGACTCAGCCTTGGGAGCCGTGGTTCCAGGCAGTGGCCCTCGCACTGGAAGTACCGGCCGACGCCCCTTCATTCGATGACGTGAGCAGCATGCTGAACGCGGCCGTGGGCGGCGCCGGCATCGCGCTGGCGCGACGCTCGCTGGTCGAGGCGGAACTGGCGGATGGCCGGCTGATACGGCTGTGGCGGCGCAGCATCGTCGACGTACACGGTAATTACATCGTGTGGCGAGCCGACAGCAAGAGACTCGCCGCGATCGATGCGTTTCGGGCATGGCTGCGGCGCGAGGTGATTGCGGCGGCGCCTGCGGGGGCCGAAGGCCGCCCGCGCAACCGGGCGAGGCGCGGTCCGACGCGGCGCTAACAATCGATCGTCCGGTGTGGTGTCTCGTTGAGGTCACCAGGAGCCATCCTACCTTTCGCTGTTCTTGCCGCCGACACCGACCTTGCCGCGCCCGATCTTGCGATGCGGCGCACTTGGGCGCAGCTTTTTCCTCGAACTAGCTGTCAACGTGACGTGCTCCGAAGGGTAGCGGGTCCATCGGGAGAAACAGCTCTTCGAGATTCACGGCAGTCATCGGTTAAGTGTCAACGACTCGAGCGCCGCGCTAGCGGCTGGACTTGCAGGGCTCGGCGTACTCACCACCTATGCGTTCCTCGTCACCCCGCACCTTCGCTCCGGCGCGCTCGTGCGCCTCTTTCCCGATTGGCGCGGCGATGACGTCGCTGTGCACATTGCCTATCCGGCTAATCGGCATCTCGCCTCCAAGGTGCGCGTATTCGTCGAATGGGCGATTGAACTTCTGAGGGCAAGCGAACCGGCGTAACTCTTCGCGTCGTCACCAGACAATCGTCTGTCCGCCTGCTCGGCAAATGAACGATGTCCAAGCCTGCAATCGTCTGGACGAAGATATAAACGCTCTTCGTAGCGAATAAAAGCGACAAGGCGGTCGGCAAGTCGGCATCGAATCGTGCGTCGTCCTGCCAAAGGTTGGGCAATTCAAGCGCAGCGCGGATTGCCTGTGTCCTTTGGGATTACCGTCAGTTCATCTTTCGGAATTCGGGTCGGTCTGCCAATGAAGGGGAAAGCACTGCCGTAGTAGCGAATCTCGACGGGTATTTGTTCCGGCTCGAGTATCTCCGATACAAACGCGGGAGTCTGCATCTGATGATCGCATGCTCGCATTTCCACGTCGCCCCAAACTGCTGCAAATCTGGCTCCCTCCCACGTCGAAATCAACCTGGCAGTATCCAGCGTGCCTGCTCGCTTTATCACGTCACCGATCCACAGAATCGCACTTACCACGATGAGGTCCGGATATTTGTAACTGATCGGGGCGTCAGGATAGTAATCGCGCCATTCCCGGATATCCGCTATGTTTTCCGGTGTATCGAGCGTTGTGTGATAAACGTTCGCGGTGATATGACCGACCGCCGCGTCCTTCACCGCTTGCAATACTGTGGGATCGCTGAGAAAGTATCCGCCCGTCTTCACCTTCCAGCCCAAGGACTTCCCCTGTTGGAGCAGCAGGCGCAGATCCTGGCCCCAGTCCCCGGTGATGACGACGTCAGCACCGGAAGCCATGATCTTGGTGACGTACGGACCAAAATCCTGGACCTTCTGGAGCGGGTGGTATTCATCCCCGACAATGCTCTGATTGGGCGCCTTCATCTTGTCGAATGCCTTTTTGAAGCCATCCGCGCAAGCGTGTCCGAAATTGTAGTCCTGGTTCAGAAGATAGAATCTTTGGGGCTTGTGCTTCGACATTCTGGTGAAGTAGAAAGCGAGTATTCTCGAGTGCATATCGGTATTCAGGCAGCACCGAAAGGTCGTGTCCAGGAACTCTTCACCCGTAAGTTCAGCGGCTTCAGAAGCGTATGTGACGAATAGCTTTCGATTCAGGTTGGCAACCTGAGAAACCGCCTTCGCAACAGCCGATCCGGGCCCAACCGCAAGAACGTCTACCTTCTCACGGTAGAGCAGATCATTCGCGCGGCGAGTTGCGACGTCGGGTTTGAGTTCACTATCCGCGGGTACGATCTCCACCTGCCGTCCGAGCACCCCGCCGGTCCGATTGAGCTTGTAAGCGCCGAATCTGGCGGCCGCGACGAAAGCCCCTCCAACATAGGCTACCGGCCCCGACAGTGGTTCAATTACACCAATCTTGATAGAACTACTCTGACTCCAGGCAGGGCGCGCGACAATCCATGGTCCGACAGCAACGGCGCCAGCCGCAGCGACGCCTTTGACAAACGTGCGCCGACCGGTTCGAACGTTCATGATTAGCCTCTCTGAAGAAGCGGTCACGCACCCTAAGTGCGCATTTTCATAACTCCAGATATCGCTTTCTGACTTGCTCGTCCGCAATCAAATCCACCGAGCTGCCGTCAAACACGATGCGTCCCTTCGACATCACATAGAAGCGGCTTCCGAGCGACAGCGCGAGCCCCATCGTCTGATCGACAAGCAGGATGGCCGTGCCATCATGATGAGCCGCGCTGAGTATTCTCTCGACTTGCGTGATGATTGCGGGAGCGAGTCCCTCGGTTGGCTCGTCTACCAATAGCAAGCTTGGGTTGCCCATTAGCGCGCGACCGGTGCAGAGCATTTTCTGCTCGCCGCCGGACAAGGTACCGGCTCGCTGGGCATTCCGCTCTCGCAGCCTCGGAAAGAACTCATAGACTCGGTCCAAGGTCCAGCGGTTGCCGTTCGTGGCGCTGGCTGACGGCGGTGCCTCTTTCATTCCGATCAGAAGATTTTCCTTCACGGTGATAGTCGGAAAGATACGGCGCTCCTCGGGCACATATCCAAAACCCAGCCTCGCAATGGAGTGAGCCGGAAAATTGGTTATGTTTTTGCCATTAAAGACCACTGAGCCTGACGCCAGCTTGACGAGTCCCATCATGGACTTCAGTGTCGTCGACTTGCCGACACCATTTCGGCCCAAAAGACAAACAACCTCACCATCGTCGACCATCAAAGACGCACCTTGAAGAACGTGCGATTTTTCATAGTAGGCGTGCAACTCCGTGGCTTTCATCATGATCTTCTTCCCGCGCGAGAGTCCGATCCGAGATACGCCGACTGGACATCCTTGCTATGGCGTATTTCATCCGGTGTCCCGCACGCGAGCAACGTACCATAGTGAAGTACGCTAATGCGGTCGGCCACTGCGAAAACGACGTCCATGTCATGCTCAATCATCACGAGCGTCTTGTTCTTGCTTATCTGACGAATCAACTCGACGACCTTCTGTGATTCGTCGACGTCGAGACCTGCGGTCGGTTCATCGAGCAGGATCAATTGAGGAGACGTCGCGATGGTGAGCGCAATCTCCAGCTGTCGCTGTTCGCCGTATGAAAGCGCGCATGCCGGCGTGTCGCGTCGCTCGAGTAGCTCCAGCAATCCGAGAACATAATTTGCCTCCCGGGCTGCGGATTCCTGATGATCGACGACGTGCCAGAAATCGAGTCGGCTGCCGCGGCGGGATAAAACAGCACTTCGCACGGACTCGAAGACAGTCAGGCACGGAAAGGTGTTGATACTTTGGAAGGATCGAGCAACACCTAGGCGGGCGATACGATAGGGAGACATCCGCGTGATGTCCTTTTGTTTATAGAAAATTCCCCCTTGCCTTGGATGCAAGCGCCCGCTGATGATATTGAACAACGTCGTCTTGCCTGCGCCATTCGGTCCGATGATCGCGTGCCGCTCACCCGGAAAGATCTTCAGGTCGATTCCCGCCAACACACGAAACCCGCAAAAATCGTGATGAATTTCGCGGAGTTCGAGCATGGGGTTCATGGCTGTTCTCGCGTGGGTGAACGCCACATTCCGATCAGGTATTGGATTGGACCCGCAGGCCCGACGATGCCAGACAAACCGGTACGCATGAACAGTATTAGCAGGACGAACAGCAGACCGACCACGAACGGCCAGTGTTCGCTGATACTCGACAGCCAGTTTTGTAACAGAATATAAGCTGCTGCACCTAATAGAGGCCCGACAAGTGTTCCGGTACCGCCGAGAAGCGCGATCAACACCACCTCGGCACTGGTGTTGAAATCCAGTGCTTCAGGCGACACAAGTTCTTGAAAGCTCGCAAAGAGTCCACCCGCGACCGCTGCAAAAGAAGATGCAATACAGAACACGATCAACCTTGTGGCGAAAACATTGTAGCCAAGCGATGCAGCCCGCTCGTCGTTTTCGCGCACCGTCACTGAGGCGTTTCCCAATGGGGTGCGGGTGATGTGCCATATCGCAGCAATGCACAGCATCACCACCGTCAGTTCAAGCCAGTAAAAGTGCCGTGGCTCGTTCATGTGCAACAGAAGCCCGCCTGGCAAGCGCAAATCCGGCGGACGAACGCTCAGGCCGTCGTCGCCCCTCGTCACGGTCCGCCATTTCAGTGCGACTGCAAAGAGAAATTGACTGAAGGCCAGCGTGAGCATCGAAAAAGACGTGCCTCGAGAACGAACACAAAAGACTCCCACGACGATCCCCAAAGATGCGCCAGAGAGCGCGCAACCAATCAAAGTCAGTGGAACTGGCACGGCACCGAGGAATTTCCATGTCAGACCGGCTGCGTAACCACCTATTCCGAACGCGGCTGCATGACCGAAAGAAAGCATTCCGCCATACCCGAACAGAAGATTGAACGAGGCGGCAAAGAGGCCAAAGTAAAGTATCTCTATGACAAGTCGCAGCGAAGCGATGTCCAGAATCAGAGGTAGAAGGTAGAGCGCGATGAGCGCTGAAATCCATCCGGCGAGCAGGATCACCGCGTCTTCCCCAATAGGCCTTGTGGCCTGACTATCAGCACTGCCGCCATCAGAAGGAATTGAAAAACGAGTGCAAACTGTGGAACGAAAAGTATTCCGAATGACTGTATCTCACCGATCAGAATGGAGGATATCAACGCTCCAGAAAGCGATCCGAATCCGCCGATTACGACAACGACAAAAGTATCGACGAGAATTGCCTGTCCCATCGATGGTTCGACCTGCAGGAAAGGAGCCGCAACGACTCCAGCGATAGCAGCGAGGGCAGAACCCAGGCCAAAAACCGTGGTCATCACCAGACCCGTGTTGACACCCAGCGCACTCACCATTTCCCGATCCGAAACGCAGGAAAGAATGACGATGCCAAGCCGCGTCCGGTTGAGGACAATCCCCAGAAGCACGCAAATCAGACCTGAGAATGCGAGAATGAACAGGCGATATGTCGGATATCGTCCGCCCAACAGGGGAATCGATCCGGCCAGCAACGAGGGCGTTGGAACCTCCAACGTATAGCTGCCCCAGATCCACCGCGTTGCTTCGGAGATCATGTAAAACAGACCGAGAGTCAAAAGCAACTCGCGCTCGTGTCCATGCCCGCGGATGCGCCGCAATAGCCCGTATTCAACTGCCGCACCGAGTAATCCCACCGCAATAGGAGCGATGAGCAGAGAAAGCCAAAAGTTCTCTGTGATCGCGACGATCGCATAGGCGAGATAAGCGCCCAACATATAGAAGGCCGCATGAGCGATATTTAAAACCCGCAGCAACCCGAAGATAAGAGTCAGTCCGGACGCAACCAGAAAGAGCAGCATCCCATAGACCAGGCCGTGCAAGGCCTGCATTGTGTAGAGACTGATCATGTCACCAGTGACCGATCTTCAACCGGTCATCGTGCGGATGAAGCGTCGAACGTCATAGCCTCCTCCATTCAGTGACGGCGTTTTATCCTGTATTAGCCGAACGTCACTCTATAGATAAAGCGTGGCGACTGGAATGAGTCGGTTAATCGTAAGGTTCCAGGATCGTCAGGGCGCAAGTCGACGACCTTTTTTGTCTTGCCAACAGCATCGACAAAAGCCTTAAGCGTTCTAAGCATGATAGTTGATGAGTTTGGCAAACGAGTGCGGTTTGGAAGTCGAAATCCGCCAATCCGGTCAAATGCTTCGAGACCGGATTGCTCCATCACTCTTCGTCTCGATCGCCAATTTGAATCATGTCTTCCACTAACAGGCTGTTGAAATACCCCTCGCCGGCGAGCAGCACTTCATTTCAATGAGTCGCTGCGCCGGTTTGTGATGTCGATTTGATGCTCAATGCCTTTTATTCAGGTGGAACCAATGCCATCTCCTG
>NZ_JBKGUA010000024.1:0-110243 GCF_046543485.1 Paraburkholderia sp. EG304
GTGGCTCCAATACGCCGATCATCGAGTGGCCCGATTGCGCCGATCATGCACTGGCTCGATTGCGGCGATCATCCGGTGGCTCGATTACGCCGATCCCGGAATGGCTCGAATATGCCGGTCAGTGACAGCGTCAGCTCCAGGAAGCCAATCCTGCCGGAACCAGTACCATGAAACTGGAATTGGAGGGGGATTAACCCAAAGCTACCCGCCGCCCACCACACCGATGTCAGTATGACCAATGCAGCCCATGCCCCGTGCATCTGCTCGACCGCGTTGACGTCCGCGTGCTTTGGAAGCGCCATGGTCCTTTTCAGTAAATATATTGCCATGGGAGCGGCCATCCCCCACAGTCCGAAGATCCAGGCCACACGGAACAAACGATAAATATCCGACGCCTTGATCCAATAGTCGGGTATTATCCAATAGCCAGATTTGAGCTCGAACAAGCTTCCTAACAGCGCCAACGCCATCCAATATACCGCTCGACGAGACAGTGATTCCAATAAATCGCGTTTGACGCGGAGATTCTGCTCGGCACTGAGTGCCGCAATCGGCCCTCGGACAAGATCAACAAGTTCACCGAATCTGCGGCACGCGATTTTGTGAGCTGTTTTGCTTGCGCTCAGTGACATTCTGGCCCCGGGTTTTTCGCCCACATCAGAATCACATCGAGTTTGCGTACTGGACGCCATCGAAGGCCTCCTCGGAGGGTCACGCTCAGCATACGCCCATTGTGTTAGCGGTCCACGAGCACGTCGATGGGAACAAGTGTTCTGTTACATGCCGAACAAATGTATGGTCCACGTGGCGGAAGCCCGCGGGAGATTTGTGCCCGCGGCGCCGGGGGCCTGGAGCACCGCCCGCCCAACGCGACGTTCGGCACTGGCAGCGCGTTTAACGCGTCGACCTGCATCCATTCCCAGCGTGTGCGTGTACTCTTAAGAAGTCACTGTAACGAGTAGTCGCAAAGCGACACCGAGCATTTGTTCGCTCACTAAGGAACATTTGATGCCGAACATCAAATAACCGATCTCACTACAACTGATGGGATTGCTCCGCAAAATAATGCAGCATAATTCGACACAAGGGGGGGTGTAATTCACCGCGCGATATTTCAAATTCTTCTCTTTTCGCACGCATATTGCGAAAACCGCACTGTTATCGAACGGTGGGGACACGCAGTGCATACACGCGCACCGTCGGTTTTCCGAACTATCGTTGGGTTAATCGGGGCGCCCCCTTGTAGACACCATGTGCCGATCTTTCCAGCTCAAGTGTCGTTACCGACCTCGTTTTAATCCTGATGCCGAGATTAAAGTGAACCCACCCCATATCCAACGCATGCTCGAACCGACAGCATCGCGAATACGCATATACGGATCATCCGTGCATCGGCAACTGATGTCGGCTGCTACGTCCTCCGGCTAGGCCAAAGCAGCCGCCGTAACTGAACCTGATTTCCTACTGAAGGAGGTAAGCCATGAAGACGACAATTTTCGCGTCTGCAGCGCTCTTGGGCGTTCTCTCGCTTGCGAGCTTGGCCCAAGCTCAGGATGCATCCACGCAACAAGATGAGCAACCGGCATCGACCAATGCTAGCAGTAACTCCGGATATGGCGGGGTTTCAGGGAGCACAAGTGCAAGCGGCAATATGGATCGCTCGGTGTCGGCTACCTGCGGTCATCTACCGAAATGCAACGCCGACAGTGGTCACTAGATACTTATTTTGTGACTGAATCGGCAAAAGACAGGAGGCGAAGATGACTGGCAGGCTACTGAAAGAAGCCGCAACCGCCTCGATTATCTTGGCGTCACTGAGCGGTGTGGTCCAGGCGCAGAATCACGCATGCACAACCGCGAGCCTGAGGGGCGCATACGGCGTCAAAGTCCACGGAGAGGCGCTCGGCATCCTCACGGGGACCGCACCGAGTCAGATGCTCCACCGGTACGCCACTCCCACTGTTATCGACGGCGTTGCCCTTGCGAAATTTGATGGTGCCGGAGCCGGCACACAGATTGACTATGCCATGCTCAACGGCACAGTCAGGCCGGGCTCGCCGCCCGATTCATTCCAGGACAACGAAACGCTCACATACACCGTGAATGCGGATTGTACTGGCGACCTGCGACTCGACTTTCACAATGGGAGCACGCTTACGCAAAAAATGGTCGTTGTCGACAACGGCAATGAGATCTTTGGTGTCACGAGCGCTCAGCATATAGCTAGCGGCGCGCCCGCGCTTGACGGAACAAAATGTGACATGGGATGCGAAGTCGCCATTCAGGTAAGCACTCATTTCGTCAAGGTCAGCCAGGCGAACCAGCGCTGAAGTCGTTTTACACCTGGCCGTCACAGCTTGCCCCCCGGCATTCGCAAGTGTGAGTGACGCGTGCAGTGGTGCATGCTCGGTGCGTTGCCCACATTGAATGGTCGTCTTATGGGTAGTCGAGATGGCCCATCTCAGCCCGCTGGTTGCTGCCCTAAAAGGCCGGTCGGGGGGCGAGGGCAGCAGTGGGTTGTGCTCGCTCTGGAATTGCGCTCACCTGGCAAATCGGATTTGACGGAGGCTTGCGTAGGAAGGGTCAGTGCGTCGGAAAAAACCGGAAGAGGGGAATACTCCTGGCAGATCTCACGATTCCAGAAAGTTTGCAAATGGAGCATCGATCTCATGTTGCAGGTCTGGCAGCGCTGGGAGCCATCGCTGGACGATGCAGTCTGCGAATGGCGTCTGAATGGATCTCGCTGAACACATCCCATGCCCATACACTCTCATTAATTTAATCACTGGTCGGTGGTTCTATCCTCAATGAGATGTTTCCGAGAAAAGCTGTTATGCGGCAGCTGGAAGTCGTTACGATTGGCACCCGTTTCTATTGTTGCGCTACAGGTCCCGCGAAGAATCTCGCGGGACCATTGCCGCCAGGGAGCGAGACTTACTTGATCGCCTGGATCTCGTCGACGATCTGCTTCATTTCGGGGGTCTTTTCGTACTTCGCCCACACCGGCTGGGTCGCCTTAACGAACGCTGCACGGTCGATCTGCGCTGCCGGGATGATCGTTGCGCCACCTGCGGTGACGGTCTTCTGCGCTTCGGCTTCACGTGCGGTCCACAACTGCTGATACACCGGCACCGAGTCGGCCGCGGCCTTCTTGATGATCTGCTGCTCCTGCGGCGACAGCGTGTCCCACACCTTCTTCGAGAACACCAGAACTTCCGGCGTCATCGTATGCTGGGTTTCCGAGTAGACCGTGGCGACTTCGAAGTGCTTGCCTTCTTCATAAGTCGGGAAGTTGTTTTCTGCGCTGTCCACGATGCCGGTTTTCAGGCCCGTGTACACCTCCGCGGTCGGCATCGGCGTCGGGATGCCACCCATCGCCTTGATTTCGTCGACAACCAGCTCGGACGGCTGGACGCGGACCTTCAGGCCCTTCATGTCCGCCGGCGACTTGATCGCCTTCTTCGCGTACATCGAGCGCGCGCCGCTCTCGTAGAACGTCAAAGCGATCATGCCCTTCGCCGTGAACGCGTCGAGGATCTTCTGGCCTTCCGGGCCGTACATGACCTTGCGGAAATGATCGATGTCACGGAACAGGAACGGCAGCGACGGGATCATGATTTCCGGCACGATCTCGGTGAATGAAGCACCGTTGGCACGCGTCATGTCGAGTGCGCCAATGCGGACCTGGTCGATCGTGTCTTTCTCCGAGCCGAGTGCGCTGTTGCCGAACACCTTCACGGTGTCCTTGCCGTTGGTCGCCTTGCTGATTTCTTCGCCCATATGCTTCACCGCCACATTGGTGGGGAAGGTGTCGCCGTGCACCTCGGCAACGCGGAACACGCGCGCTTCAGCCGACATCGCGCTGAAGGCCAGCGCCGCAGCTGCGACGATCATCGAAACACGGGGAAAGGCAAACTTATTGTTCATCGTGCGAAACTTCTCCGGTTGGGGGTTTGTAATTTATCGGGTATTTTCCATTCGTCGACTCTGTGTAACCCGCCACGCCGCGAAGCAGAGTCTCTCCGGCCTAAGAGACAGTTTCATCAAGACTGCTGCACGCGCTGCAGAGTGTTCCAGCAGATCAGGCAACAGCCGAGTTTGAGGAAAGCTTCGTGAATGTCAGCACGACGCCCAGCCGCGCCGTCGCGCGGCTGAAGCGTTGCCCAAAACGATGCTCGCATAGCCGGTAGCCGTCAAAGACACCGGTGCGGCTCCTACGATCCGGGCGTCGTCTGTGGCTCAGAGCGATGGCCGTGTGGGTGCTCGAGGCGCCTCCAGCTTACTTCTTCCCATCAATCACTGCGACCACCTCGCCGCGCGTGTATTCCTTGTTCGCCAGCGCACCGGCCGGCGTCTTCGCGAGCACCGCATCGAGTTCTTCCGGCTTCACTTCGAGCACCGGCATCCGGATATCGTGCGGCACCTTCTCGCCGGCCAGAATCTGCTGCGTCACCCAGAACGCGAACGTCGACGCGCCGGGCGGAATCGTCACCGACATCGTCTCGTAGCCGCTCTTCTTCTGATCGGCCCACCACGCGAGTTCTTCCTGACGGTTGCCGAGGATGATGATCGGCGTCGGCCGTCCCGCCGTCTTGATCGCCTGCGCGGCGCCGAAGCCGTCGCCGCCTTGGGTCACGACGCCGTCGATCTGCGGCAAGGTCGGCAGAATGCCCGCGACCTGCTTTTGCGCGACCGTCTGTGTCCAGTCGCCGTGGACCGAGCCGACGATCTTCAGCCCGGGATACTTCTTCAACTGCTCGACGACGCCCTGGTGGATCTCGTCGTCCACCGACACGCCCGCGAGTCCGCGGATCTCCAGCAGATTGCCCTTGCCGTTCAAACGCTTCGCAAGGTAATCGACCTGCATGCGGCCCATGCCCTGGAAGTCGACCGCGATTCGGTACGCGCAGGGCTCGGTCGCGATTCCGTCGAACGACACGACCGTCACGCCCGCTCCGCAAGCCTGCTTGATCACGCCATTGAGTGCGGTCGGCGAAACGGCGTCGACGACGATCGCCTTGTAGCCCTGCAGAACAAGGTTCTGGATCTGCTGGACCTGCTCGGTCGCCTGGCTTTCGGGAGTCGTGAAGCTCGGCGCGGCCGCGACGATCTTTTGCTTGACCGCGGGGTCCGCGACGTTAGCCCAGCTCTTGAGCATCTGCTGGCGCCAGCTGTTGCCCGCGTAGTTGTTCGACAGCGCGAGCTTCTGCGACGAGGTGTCGCCCGTCGCGACCTGAGCCGAGGCACTTGCCGATGCGGCGGCGATGCACAGCGCTACGGCGATTGTTGTCATCTTCATCTTTGTCTCCGGTTGTTTTGATGGTGTAACGCTTCAACGCTCCGCGCCGCGCACCCCGACGTAAAGCGAATAAATCGACGAGGTCGCCGCGATGAACAAGCAATTGCGGTTGATCCCGCCGAACGTGAGGTTTGCGACTACCTCGGGAATGAGGATCTTACCGAGCAGCGTGCCGTCCGGCGCATAGCAGTGCACGCCGTCTTCCGCGCTGGTCCACACGTTGCCGTGCTCGTCGACGCGCATGCCGTCCGGGACGCCGCTTTTCATCCCAACCAGCACCCGTCCATTGCGCAAACGTCCGTCGCCCGCCACGTCGAACACACGGATATGACGCGGCGCGTCGTCGTCGTGCGACGCGGCGGAATCCGCGATATAGAGCCGCGATTCTTCCGGCGAGAATGCGAGACCGTTCGGCTTCACGAACTCGTCGCTGACGAGTTCCACTCGTGCGCTGTCCGCCGACACACGATAAACGTTGCACCGGCCGATCTCGCTCTCAGCGCGATACCCTTCGTAGTCGCTGAGGATTCCGTAGTCCGGGTCTGTGAACCAGATGTTGCCGCTCGAATCGACGACGACATCGTTCGGTGAATTGAGCCGCTTGCCTTCGTAGTGCGACGCGAGCACGGTCACGCTGCCGTCGTGTTCGGTGCGCGTCACGCGCCGCGTGCCGTGCTCGCAGGTGACGAGCCGGCCTTCGCGGTCGCGCGTGTTGCCATTGCTGTAGTTCGACGGCGCGCGAAACACGCCGACGCCCATGCCCGGCGCCCAGCGCAGCATCCGGTTGTTCGGTATGTCGCTCCAGACGAGCAGGTCGGTCGCCGGGAAATACACCGGTCCTTCGGCCCACAGGCTCTGATCGGTGACGCGCGTCAGGAACGCGTTGGGCTGAAGCAGCCGCCTGAAACGCGGGTCATGCACTTCGTAGTCGCTGGATTTCATGTCCCCTCTCGTTTTTTGTGGAGATTCGAAAAGCAGTTCATGCGGGTTCGCGCGGCTTCACCGCACGGTCTTTCCGCCGGCCGCGACCGTCACCGCGACGATCAGCACGCCGTAGACGATCGCGCGCACACCCGCGTCGGCGCCGAGCGTATTGAGCGCGGCGTTGGTGAGGTACAGGAACATCGACGCGCCCCACACGCCGACGATCGTCGCCTTGCCTCCGGCGACCAGCGTGCCGCCGATCACGACCACGGCGATCGAGATCAGCATGTACTCGACACCCATGTCGAGCGACGCGCCGCCCGAAGTCGCCGCGAGCAGCAGCGCGGTGAGCGCGGCGATCATCGAGCACAACACGTACGCGACGCAGCGCGTGCGGTGCACGTCGACACCGGCGAGCCACGCGGCCCGCGCGTTCTGCCCGATCGCCGAAAGCCTGCGGCCATACACCGCGCGATGCAACAGCACCGCGAGCGCCGCCGACAACGCGAGCGCAAAAAGCGCGATGTACGGCACGCCGACGAACCGGCCGGTCGCGAACGCGCCGAGCGCGGGCGGCGGCGGCGGCAGCTGCCGGCCTTGCGTGATCGCGATCGACTGGATGATGAAGCTCGACGACAGCGTCGCGATGATCGGCGGAATGCGCAGCAACCGGATCAGCAAATAATTCGCGAGGCCCACCGCGACGCCGACGCCGAGCGCGGCTGCGACGCCGAGGGCGACGCGCGCGTCCGATCCGCCCATCACGTGCATGCCGATCACGCCGGCGAGGGCGATCGTCGACGGCACCGAGAGGTCGATGTTGCCGACACCCGACGTGATCACGAGCATCTGTCCGAGACCGACCAACACCATGAACACGCCGTACGTGAGCGCCGTTTGCGCGACGTTGCTGGCGATGCCGAAGCCGAACACGCCGACGATGCCGAACCACACCAGCACCGCGCCGACGAACGACCACGCCCACGGCGCCTGAAGTTCCCTCAAGCGCGTGAAGACGCCGTCGCCGGCACCGATCGCGCTGTCCGAAGTCTGCGATTTCATTGACGCTCCCCGCGTTGAAGCAGCACGCGCAGCGACAGCACGATGATCAGAATCGCTCCTTGCATGCCGACCTGCCAGTCAGCCGAAATGTTGAGGAAGGCGAGGAACGATGCCGCAAGCGTCAGCGTTATCGCGCCGAGCACGGCACCGATCACCGACACGCGTCCGCCGATGAATTCGCCGCCGCCCAGGATCACCGCCGCGATCGACAGCAGCGTGTAGCGCAGCGCGAGATTTGCGTCGGCGGAGGTCGTGAGGCCGAGCAACGACAGCCCAGACAGCACGCCGAAGATGCCCGCGATCCCGTACAGCGTCGCCTTGCTGCGCACGAGCGACCAGCCGAAGCGACGCATCGCGCGGGGATTGCCGCCGGCGCCGCGAATCCGCACGCCGGCCGAGGTGCGCATAAGCAGCACATGGCCGATGATCGCGATCACCACCGACCACACGATCGGCGCCGCGATCAACGGCGTCTGGTAGTTCATCGCGGTGCCGAGCCAGCCGGGGCTCGTGCCGCCAGGCGAAGGCAGCAGCACGATCGCGAGGCCGCTCCACACGAACGAAAGCCCGAGCGTCACGACGATCGACGGGATTTGCCGCAGCTCGATCAGCGCGCCGACGGCCGCATACGCCAGCACGCAGCCGACCAGCGCGAGCACGCCGAGCCAGGGCTCTTTCGCGAGCAGCGTCGCGCCGATGCACGCGACCAGGCTCACGAACGAACCGATCGACAGGTCGAGATCGTTGACGGTGATGATCGCGAGCTGCGCGAGCGTCGCGAGCACGATCGGCACCGCGAGATTGAGCAGCAGGCTGCTGCCGAAGTAGCTCATCACCGCAGGCTGCATGATCACGATCGGCACCAGCACCGCGATCAGCGAGATCGCCGGAAGCAGTGCGCGCAGGCGCGCCTGAGTGTTTTGGACAGTGAAGCGTTCGACTGTAAAGCGCGCGGGCGTCATGCGGCCTGCTCCTCGAAGCTCGCCGCAAGCAGCGCTTCTTCCGTGCATTGGTCGGCAGAGAGCACACGCGTGACCGCGGCGGAGCGGAAGACATACGTGCGGTCGCAATGCGACAGCTCTTCGTTTTCGGTCGTGTACCAGATGAAGGTGCGGCCCTTGTGCGCTTCGTCGTGCACGAGCTGATAGATATCGCGCTTCGTGCCGACGTCGACGCCGCGCGTGGGATCGTCCATCAGGATCAACTCCGCGTCCGACGCGAGCGCGCGCGCGAACAGCACCTTCTGCTGATTGCCGCCGGACAGCGACAGAATGCCCGCGTTCATCGGCGCGCCGCGTATGCCGATCTTCGTGCGCCACGCTTCGACGAGCGCGCGCGCCGCGGTGCGATCAACCAGACCTCGCCGCGCTTTCGCGCCGCCGAGTAGCCACCGCAGATCCAGATTCTGCGCAATCGACCAGACCGGAAACACGCCGTCGCGGCCGCGGTCGCCCGCGACGAACGCGGCCTTCACGCGGGCGGCGCCGTGACGCGTCGCGGCCTCGTAGATCGCGAGCAGCGCCTCCGTCTGCCCTTGTCCGGCGAGTCCCGCAAAGCCGACGATCTCGCCGCGCGATGCCTCTATCGACGTGCGCTTATGTGCGCCGACGTTCCAGCGGAACGCGCGTTCGCCGCCGCGCGCGTTGCTCGAGCGCGCGGCCGTGGGGGTCTTGTCCGCTTCGAGCTGCTGGCCCATCGCCTGGATGATCGCCGCACGGCTCGACGCCTCGCGCGGCAACACGCCGACGATGCCGCCGTCGCGCATCACGGCCACGCGATCCGCGACACGCTCGATCTCGCCGAGCATGTGCGTGATCAGTACGCACGTGATACCGCGTTGCGCGGCGCGTCGCACGAACGCGAGCAATTGATCGGCGGTATGCGCGTCGAGCGATGAGGTCGGCTCGTCGAGAATCACGAGCCGCACCGGTGTGTCTGTCACCGTGAAGCCGCGCGCGATCTCCACCATCTGCTGTTGCGTGAGCGTCAGGTCGGAAACCAGCTCGTTGCCCTTGAGCCCATTGCCGGGGAAGATTTCATCGAGTTTCTCGCGCATCAGCGCGGTCGCCTCGCGGCGCCAGCCGCGCCCGCGCAATTGCGGATGCACGATCGTCATGTTCTCGGCGACCGTCAGGTTCGCGCACAGCGACAACTCCTGGAACACGCAGCGCACGCCCGCATCGCGCGCGGCGTTCGCGTCGTAATGCGGCGCGGGCTGGCCGTCGACGACGATGCGCCCCTGCGTCGGCGGATAGACGCCGGCCAGCACCGCCATCAGCGTGGACTTGCCGGCGCCGTTGTGTCCCGCGATCCCGACGCATTCTCCGCGCTGGAACGCGAAGTCGATGTCGGCGAGCGCGCGTACCCGGCCGAAGACCTTGCCGATGCCTTCGAAGCGAATCAGCGCGCGCTGCTGCTCGATGCTTGATGTTGCTCCCATTCACATGCCTCCATGCCTGGCGACGCGAACTGCCTGCTCGAATTGCTTGCTGGGATGTGACCGGACGCGCTTACTTCTTGTCGAGCAAGGCCACGGTCTGCGGTAATGTGTAGGTCACGTCGGCGAGGCCGCCGGGCGGCGTCGCTGCGAGCTTCGCCGGCAATTCCTGTTCGGAGATTGCGAGCAGCGGCACGTTGATCGTTACGTCCTTCGGAATGTGCTTGCCGGCGAGCACCTGCTGCGCGACCCAGAACGCGAACGACACAGCGCCCGGCGGGTTCGACAGCGAGCGCGACTGGTAACCGGTCTTCGCCTGCTCGTTCCACCACTGGAGTTCCGGGTAGGTGCTGCCGATGATCATCGGCGGCGTGGGTCGATTGGCTGCCTTGAACGCCTGCGCGATGCCGAACGACATCTCGCCTTCGGTCGCAACACCATCGACTTGCGGCAGCGTCGGAAGAATGCCCGCGACGGCCTTCTGCGCGACCGACTGCGTCCAGTCGCCGTTCACCGAGCCGACGAGCTTCAGGCCCGGATGCTTCTTCAGCCCTTCGAGCACGCCTTCATGCATCAGGTTGTCGACGGAGATGCCGGCCACGCCCCGCACTTCCAGGACGTTGCCTTTGCCGTTCAAGCGGGTCGCCAGGTAGTCGACGCCCTGTTCGGCCCAGCCCTTGAAATCAAAATTGACGCGATACGCGCACGGCTCGTCGACCACACCGTCGAACGACACGACGACGATGCCCGCCGCGCATGCCTTCTTGATCGTACCGTTGAGTGCGGTGGGCGACACGGCGTCGATCACGATCGCGTTGTAGCCTTGCAGGACCAGGTTTTGCACCTGCTGCGCCTGCTCGGTCACCTGGTTTTCAGCGGTCGTGAACGCGGGCGCGGCGGCGATCTTCTTGTCGCTCACCGCCTGTTGCGCGACCGTGTTCCAGCTCTTGAGCATCGACTGGCGCCACGCGTTGCCCGCGAAGCTGTTGGATAGCGCGATTTTCTTTTGCGACGTATCGCCGGGGGCGACCTGTGCGTGCGCCGCGCTGCCGACCATGCACGCTGCGAGCACTAGCGCGGCCCTGACATCGATTCCTCTACGGAACATTCTGTCGTCTCCTATGGTTTTTCTTCGCGACATGACGCGGCTTCACTGGCAGTGCGCCGCTATCGGTCTGTATTGATCGCTGCCGCGGTCAGGCCAATTATTCTGGTCAGGCCAATTGATCGCGGAGCCAGTATAGCGACTGGTTTTGGCGCGTGCAATGCGGTTGGTTACCGGTAACGAATTTAGGACCGAATCAGCGCGGAGACGATAAAGAGCCATCGCTTTGAAGCGGAAAAGAGAAATTGCACCATGAAAGGCAAACCGCGAACGTCGTCGACATAGCCGAATTGCTGTCGGAGTCCCGCGCTGCTGGGCTTGGAAGGACAAGACACCGGTCCATGGCCAGCCGATCCTCTCGAGCTACGTCGAGTCGGCTGTCAACCAGGTGGTCAGCAAGCGTTTCGTGAAGCGGCAGCGGATGGCCAGGCGCATGCTTCGCGCCTGATGTCCTCGAGCCGGTCAGGTACGAAACTCGGATTTCAATGCCTGATAAAGCCGCCGATACCGTGCGAACCGGTCTCCCAGCACGCTCCGAAGCGCCGGGTCGGGTTCATATCTTTCAACGACGGCCGGCGCTTTGACCACGGCAGCAAGCGTTTCCCGTTCACATGCAAGACGAGCGAGGCGACCTGCTCCAAGTGCCGCGCCGAGTTCGCTGCCTTCATTCCGATTGAGTTCGAAGCCGAGTGCGGAAGCACAGAGTTTCCCCCAGAACGCGCTGCGCGAGCCACCGCCCACAAACGAGGCGGCGCTCAGCGTCGTTCCCGCAGCCTGCAACGCGGCGTATCCATCCGCCATCGCGAACGCGACACCTTCCATCACGCTGTAGGCGAGATGCTGAGCACCGTGCGCTGACGTCATGCCATAGAAGATGCCCTTTGCAGTGGCATCGTTGTGCGGCGTGCGTTCTCCGTTCAAATAGGGCAGAAAAATAGGCGCTGTGGCGCTTTGTCCCGAAGGTGCGATCTCGATCAGTTCGGCAACGCTGCTCTTAAGCAAACCGGACAGCCAGTGCAGGCTCGCCGCTGCGCTGAGGATCACGCTCATCTGATGCCATTGCTGCGGCACGCAATGGCAAAACGCATGGACCGCCTGCCCCGGGTTCGGTGCATAGCCGTCGGTCGCGGCGAAAAGCACGCCTGATGTCCCCAGCGACAGAAACGCATCGCCCGGCCGGGCAACACCAATGCCAATTGCGCTCGCGGCGTTGTCACCTGCGCCGCCACAAACCGTCACGCTGCCGTCGAGGCCCCACTCGCGCTGAAGTTCTCCCCGCAGTTGGGCTGCAGGCTCGCTGCCTTCAACCAGCCGAGGCATGTTCTCTCTCGACATACCGATCGCGGAGAGCATGCGGTCCGACCAGTCCCGTTTCGCGACGTCGAGCCAGAGGGTTCCCGAGGCGTCGGACATGTCGGAGGTAAACTCGCCAGTCAGGCGCCATGCAATGTAGTCCTTCGGAAGCAGCACCTTGTGCACGGCACGAAAGACAGCGGGCTCGTACTTCGAGAGCCAAAGCAGCTTGGGCGCCGTGAAGCCCGGCATGGCCTGATTCCCGGTGATACTGCGGGAATCGGGCACGAGCGCCTCGAGCTCCACGCACTCGGCGTATGCGCGTGTGTCATTCCAGAGGATCGCCGGACGCAGAACATTGCCACTGCGATCGACTAGCGTTGCACCGTGCATCTGGCCGGAGAGGCCGATGCCGCGCAGCGCCCCGAACACGCGAGGGTGCTCGGCGCGGATTGCCGCTATGGCGTCGAGCGTGGCGTTCCACCAGTCCTGAGGGCTTTGCTCCGACCAGAGGGGGTGAGGATTGTCGACACGCAGTCCAGCCCGGCTGCTGGCGATGACGTTCGAGTCGGCATCGGTGAGCACTACCTTCACCTCGGACGTACCGAGGTCGATTCCCAGATAACTCAAGGTGTATTCCCAACGGTGAGTAGGCGGCCGCGCCGCCTGGCATGGTCTCAGGCCGCAGCCTTGTGTTCGCGTGACGGAGCGTCGTTGAGTCGGTGCAACGCGCGAAACCTCGAAGGCGGAATCCCTTTTTGCGTGAGAAACTGCCGGTTGAAGTTTGATACGTTATTGAACCCAACGCGGTAGCAGATCTCGGTCACTCCGAGATCCGAACACATGAGCAGCTCACAGGCTTCATTCAGGCGCAGCCGATTCTGATACTGGATGAACGTGCAGCCGGTGTGACGTTTGAAGAAACGCGTAAAACTGCTGACGCTCATGCCCGCCATTTCTGCGACGTCGACTTCGCGCAGGTTTCCGGCGAGATTCTGCTGGATATAAGACAGTACCTGGTTGATGGTCGACGACATATAGCGCTGCGCACTGACGTTGTACGCCGGTCCGGCGAGCAGCTTCCTGCTGCTGCAGGCGATTAACTGATCGAAGATCGACATCAGCAGCATGACGCGTCGCGCACCGTGCGCACCGGAGAGTTCCTGCATGACAGGGGCGATGGCGAGGCCGAGTGCGTCCGGAAACTGCATGCCTTGCGACGCCTGGTCAATCAGCGCCATCACAGGACTGAGTTCGGCAAACGCCGCGACCATCCTGTCGACAGCATCGCGTGAGAACTGCAGCACGAGGTCGCGGGACGGCACGCTGGCACCGCCGTCGCTGTCCGTCACCCAGTTATGCGGCAGATTCGGGCCAGTCAACACGATATTGCCGGGTTGGAAGTCGCCTATGTGGTCCCCCACAAAGAACTTCCCCGAGGAAGCACGGATCACGTGCACTTCGTATTCCGGGTGGAAGTGCCATTTCGCGACCGTATGCGGATAGTCGTGCACCCAAGCCCGAAAGGACTCGTCCTGACGGGTATGGACCAACTCGAGATCCGGATTCATTGTTCTCGCCTCCACAGCAACTCTCACTTCGCGTGACATGCGCGCGCTTGCACGCTAATGTACTCCGAGGCCGGACGCCGCGTGCAGGCGCGCGGCGGGTAGGGGCGCCGCCGCCTCATCTGCCGGCTCGAGCGAAACATTTTCTCCGGTCGCGACGTCGAAAACATGCAGATCGCGTTCGTGGAACGCGAGCTTGACGTGATCTCCGGTATGAGGCGCGGCACTCGCCGGAACCAGTGCGGTTACACGTTCACCCGAGCAGTCAACGGTAATGAGCGCTTCCGCGCCCAACACTTCAACGAGCTCCGCCGCACCGTTGAGCACGAGATCTCCGTCCGTTGTCCCGGATTCTGGAATCCGTACGAAATTAGGCCGGACTGCCAGTTTGATCGTCTGCCCGTCCTGCAAGCGCCGAAAACGGTTCGCGCGTAGCTGCCAGTGACCGGCGGCAGACGAGACAGTCACTCGCTCGCCTGTGCATTGCACGGAGCCATCGAGAAAGTTCATCGCGGGCGTGCCGATAAAACCCGCGCCAAAAATCGTGCGCGGATACCGGTAAAGCTCGGTCGGCGTGCCTTCCTGCTCGATGTGACCGCCTCGCATCAGAATGACGCGGTCGGCTAGCGTCATCGCCTCGAGTTGGTCGTGCGTCACGTAGACGGTGGTCGTTTTGAGGCGCTGATGCAAGCGCTTGATGTCAGTGCGCAACTGTGCCCGCAGCTTGGCGTCGAGGTTCGACAACGGCTCGTCGAACAGGAAGACAGAGGGCGTCTTGATCATCGCCCGGGCGATGGCGGCGCGCTGCTGCTGGCCACCCGACATCGCGCGCGGCTTGCGTTCGAGCAGGGCGTCCAGATTCAGCAGGGCCGCCACTTCGCGCACGCGGCGGTCGATCTCCGCCTTGGGCGTTTTGAGGCGCCGCAGGCCGAAGGCAATGTTCTCGTACACGCTCATGTGCGGATACAGAGCATAGTTCTGAAACACCATTGCAACATTGCGCTCGCGTGCAGGCACATCGTTCACTACCCGGCCGCCAATCGACAGGCTGCCTCCGGAGATTTCCTCCAGCCCCGCGATCATGCGCAGCATCGTCGATTTGCCGCATCCCGACGGCCCCAGCAGCACGACGAACTCGCCTTCGTCGATGTGCAGGTCGAGAGGATGCAACACCGGCTGCCCCCCGTCGTACTGCTTCGTCAGTCCTTCGCAGACAATATTCGCCATGATTCAGTCCATTTCGATCTGGATCTTCACGTCCTCGGGCCGACCGGCTGCGGCTTCCTCGAACGCCTTGATGCCTTCTGAAAAGGCGAATTTGCGGGAGATGAATGGATCGACGTCGATCATTCCCGAACTGATCAGGGCCAGCGCCCGCGGGAAAATATTCGCGTAGCGGAACACGGATTCGAGCCGGATTTCCTTCGCTTGCATGGCTACCACGTCCAGCGCGACCGGGCCTGGCGGCATGCCCACCAGCACCGCGCAACCGCCCGGACACACCAGATCCAGCAGTGTTTCGAAGACCTTCGCGTTGCCCGACGCTTCGAACACGACATCGGCGCCCCAGTCTTCGGTCACCCGACGCACCACGTCGACGAGCGATTGCTCGGCGGCATTCGCGGTGGTCACCGCGGGATTGCCGGCGAAATGGCGCAATTTCTCTTTCACGACGTCTGCCAGGATCACGCGCGACGCGCCGCCCGCGAGCGCCGCCAGTGCCGTCATTGCGCCGATGGTGCCGGCGCCGATCACGACCGCCACGTCGCCGGGCTTCATGGCGGCCTTCGTGGCCGCTTGCAGTCCGATCGACAGCGGCTCGACGATCGCCCCTTGCGCGAACGAAACATTGTCGGGCAGGCGGTAGGTGAACGCGGCTGGGTGAACCACGTAGGGTGTCAGGCAGCCATGCACCGGCGGAGTGGCCCAGAATCGCACAGCAGGGTCCAGGTTATAGAGTCCGCGCATGGTCGCACGCGAGTCGAACTGCGGCACGCCGGGTTCCATGCAAACCCGGTCGCCTACCTTCAGGTGGCCCACCTCGCTACCCACCTCTACGATCGTGCCCGATGCTTCATGACCGAGCACCATAGGTTGCTCGACCTTGAACGGCCCAATCCGGCCGTGCGTGAAGTAGTGCACGTCACTCCCGCACACGCCAACGGTATGAATGCGGACCTTGACGTCGCGCGGCCCGACGGCGAGCGGCAAATCGATGTCCCGCAGGCTCAGGCGTCGAGCTTCTTCCAGTACAAGTGCCTTCACGACATTCTCCTCATTTTCCTTTGAGCATTGAGTTCAGCAAGCGGATCAGCACGCCCACGAAGATGATCGGTGGCAGCGCGAGCAGGACCGTCGACGCATTGATCACGCCCCACGGCACTTCCTGTCCGAGCGACGTAAAGGCAGACGCCACGACGGGCAGGGTGGCGCTGCGCGAGGACGTCAATGCGAGGCCTATCATCAGTTCGTTCCAGACCAGCACGAAACTGAATATGATGCCGCCCAGCAGCGTGTTGCCACAGGTCGGCAACGCAATGCGCCAGAACACCGCGTAAGGTCCATAGCCGTCGAGCGTGGCGGCCTCTTCGATCTCGCGCGGCATACGCTGGAATACGGGTATCGACAGCCATGTGATGGTGGACAACGTCGTCAGCAGATAGGTGACTATCATCGAGAAACGCGTGTCATACAGACCCAGGTCTACCCAGATCGCAATGAGTGGAATCGCGATTGCCACGGGCGGCAGGAAACGCAGCGACAACAGAAAGAACTGGATGTCGCGTTTTGCGGGAACGTGAAAACGCGCGATCACATAGGCCGCCGGCACGCCGAGCAGCGTGCCCAGCACGACCGCGGTGCCCACGATCACGGAACTGTTCTCCAGCGCGATCAGCACCTCCGGGCTTGAAATGACCTGCCGGTAATTGTCCAGAGTCGGCGTAAAGATGAAACGCGGCGTGGGTGTGACGATATCGAGCAGGTTTTTCAGCGAATTGAGTACTGCCCAAAGGACGGGAAACACCGCCACCACGGCGAGCGCCACGCCAAACAACAGGATCGTACTGCGGGAGATCAGTCTTCCCATTTGTTCACCCGCTTCCAGATAAGCGTGAAAATCAAGGTTGTTGCGGCCATCATCAACACCGCCATGCTCGATGCGTACGACACCTTTCCCGCGAGACCGATCCCCTGGGAGTACGCATACAGGTCCAGCGTTTCGGTGGAGACGCCCGGGCCGCCTTTGGTCATTACGTAAATCAGGTCGAACGAGCGCAGCGATTCCACCATCTTGATGAACACGAGACTCATGATCGGCGCCTTGAGCATCGGCAGCGCGATGTAGGCGTAGACCTGCCAGGTGCTCGCATAGTCGAGCCGTGCCGCTTCGAGCGGCTCGGGCGGCAGCGTTTCGAGCAGCTTTAGCACGACCACCGAGAAGAACAGCCCCCATTGCCAGACATCGACCAGCGCGACCGCATAGAGCGCGAGCCCCGGATCGGAGAGAAAGGCCGTGTTCGTAAAACCGAACAGACCGACCAGCCAGCTGAGGATGCCGTTGAGCGGCGAGTACATGAACTTCCAGATAAACGCCGCGGAAACGCGTGGCAACAGCACGGGAATGATCAACAAAACACTGATGGCATTGCGCAACCGGCCGTGCACGTGCTCGAACAGATAAATTGCAACGACGATGCCGAGCGCGACCGCACCGAGCACCGTGACAATCTCCCAGATCACTGAAACTTCAATGGAGTTGATAAAGCGCCGGTCGGCGGCAAGGCGCACGAAATTGCGAAACCACACCAGTTCGCTATCCGGGTAGCGCAGCACGCGATTCCTGAGCGCGAGGTTGATTGCCGCGACGGTCGGGACGAATCCCAGCACCGCCATCGCAACGAGAGGCGGTACAAGAAACACGAACGGAAGGCTAGTCTTTCCGCGATTGAACATTCAGATCTCCAGCATCGAACCACTCAGGAGCGTCTGCTGCCGCTCCCGTTCGCAGAGGGGATTCGCGCGCCTCGCGTTCATCCCCGTGCTGCTGCTCACTTGCGCGCATGCTCCATGGCATCCTGCGCGTACTGGGTCGAATCGTTCAGCGCACCCTGAATGTCCTTTTGGGTGCCCGTAAAGATCTCCTCGAGCGCCACGCCGAGGTTGTCGCCGATATCCGGCCATTGCGGGCTTGGCCAGAACGTGACCTTCGACACCGGCGTCGTATCCTTCAATCCGGCGAGGATCTGCGGCTTGACGTGCTTCTGGAAGTAGTCGCTTTCGATCGTGCTGGTGCGGTTGTAGTCGCTGAACACGTTCTCGCGCAAACGCGCCTGCTCCTGTTCCTTGCTCGTTGCCCACGCGATGAACTTGCCTGCGGCCTGCCGGCTGCATTCGTCCTTCGCGCCAACCGCGGAAATGGCCAGGCCATGCCCGTAAGCGGCGGAGGGCAGAGGTGCCGGCGGCCGGACGTAGCCGACCTTGTCAGCGACACTCGACTTGGTGGGGTCTTCCATCCAGTCGGCGAACGGAGTTGACTCGATCATGAACGCCACCTTGCCGGAGCGGAATGCCTCGAGTGCGTTGCTCCAGTCGTAGGTGGTCGAGCCGGGCGGTGCGTACTTGAAGAGGTCCGTGTAAAGCTGCGTGGCCTTGACGGCGGACGGCGAATTGAACGCGGGTTGCTGCTCCTTGTCGGTCCATTTTCCGCCTTCAGCCAGCATGAACGGCGCCCAGCGCCAGACGTTCATGCCAGAGCCGCGCTGGCCTCGCGCAACCCAACCGTAGAGGTTCGGCGGCGCGTTCAGCTTCTTGATGTCGGCAACCAGTTCGTCGAGCGTGCGCGGCACGGGCATGTGTGCCTTGTCGAGAATATCCCGGCGATAAAAGAGGAAATCGGAACCGCCAATCAGGGGCGCGAAATACGCGACGCCCTTGTAGCTCGCTACGGCGCGGCGTCCGGGGAGGAAATCGTTGTAATCGGCATCCTTGGGGTAGTACTTCAGCAAGGGCACGATCCAGCCCGCTGTCGCGAACTCGGAGACGTTTGCTTCATCCACGTAATAGACCTGGTAGGACCCAGCGCCGGTCGATGCGTCGAGCCGTGATTTCGCGCGGCGGTCGTTCTCTCCGAAATAGCTGATTTCGATCTTCGTGCCGGTCTTCTTCTGGTAGTCCGGCAAGGACTTTTCCATCACGGTCAGGCCGAGACTCTTCTGCGCAAGCACTTTGAGGACTGGGACGTCGCACGTTTGCGCGACCGACACGATCGGCACGCTCGCGCTCAGCAGTGCACACAGTGTGCAATAGGGGAACCTTTTCACCGCTGTCTCCTTGTAGGTTTTCGTTCGAATCCGCGTTATCGGGCGGCGAGTTTTGCCTGCCGGCAGATAGCGAGCACAAGTTAGCACCTGGCCGGAGTGCCATCCACACCAAAACGGGGCAGTTTGTCTGTACTTTTTGCTCAGTTTTTGTGTGCAGCGCAAAATTTTGTGTCGGTCCGTTCAGCGGAAAACCCGCTTGTATGCGTCCTGAACTGCCGAGAGGCCGATCTGACGCGTCTGCTGCAAATCGCGCCAGCGAATCGGTTAGCGTTTTGAGCTGAACGAATAAAAGAGTCGGCGATGAGTAAGCCGAAGAGCCTGGAGGAACTTTTCGCCGACCGTCACCGCGCTCGTTGGAACGGCCGGTGTGGCCTTGCCCGGCCGCGGTCAATTGTGGGCCAGCGCGAACTCGTCGCGCGCACGATCTTCCAGATCACAGTGCCTGCCAGATCTCTCTGCTTAAGCATTGGTGATGTTTTGTGCAATTGTCGACCGCCGCGAACACCTTATGCCGGATCGCGGCGGACCTCAATCACCATTCAGCAGGGATTGGCAGCCGCTTCACCGCAGTCGATGTGGCGGCGATTTCTCCCTGCGTGCGGTGTCGGCAGGTAGGGGAAGATCGTATAGATGCCGTTCGCGGTCAAGTTGCTGCCTTCGGCACCGATGTTGAAGTTCACGCCATCACCCAGCAACAGATTGCCCGTCGGCGCGCCTGTCAGGCGGCCCGCAACGACCCTCAGTGCGATATCGGTCACGTCGTCATTCGGGCGCCGCCCATTGGGCCAGCCGGCGTTGTCCCCAGCAAGAACTGAGAGGCGACGCTGCTGCGCAGGTGGTGTCGGAGAAACACCCAGATTGAGCCGCAGAAGTTCCGAGCAATCGCGTGCGCCGCACGTCCCAGTCTGCGGTTGGGACGGATACTTGAGAAGCACGTTGACCAAATCGGTCCGGTTAGTCGTGGGAATCGTCAAGCCGAACCGCAGGTTGAGTGCAGTCGCCAGCCTTGAGTTGAGATAGAAACCCAGGAAGTGCGCTTCGTCGTCCGGATCGGTCGCATTCCATTTGTCTTTCGTGTCGGTCCCAATGATCAATTCGTTGACGAGTGGATTGCCCATGCGGGACACCTGCACCCAACGTCCGGCTCTGTCGTCATCGCGGTCCATTCCGCGGCCTTCCCGACGCAATGTGGACACGTACGCGCCGATTACGGCATTGGGTTTGGACGTCACCGTGCTGATTGGCACTTCGATCGCAATGGAGCTGATGTTGAAGCCGGAGAACGTGTCATTGCCAAAAGGATTCACGTGATCGTTGGCATCCTCCGCCGGTGTCAACACGGGTGGCGTGCGGCGCAGATTGACAGTGTCGAACACTGCCCCCAGGTCGATGTAGAACGTCTCACCGCGCTGGCCGGCAAAGACCTTGCCGCCGTTCGCCAGCAAGTAGATACCCTGTGCGGCCAGAGCTTCGTAATTGGGCATCGTTAGCGGTCCCACGTTGGACGGGACCGCGAACATCGTCTGGGTACCCAGATTGGTGCGCTCGCCGTGACGCACTTGCGTCACCGTGTAGCTCTGGCGCAGGATCAGACCGTCCGAGCCCGGGCCGTCGAGCGCAGTGATCGGCGGTAGCGCGGCATATGACAGCGGCAGCTGTTGGTTCGCCAGATCCCCGCGCAATTCGGTCTTGAAGCGGATTTCATAGACGAGGTCGTCGGCCCTGCCGTTGCCATTGGTGTCGACGTTGATGCGATAAATCACGTCATCGCCGAAATTGAAATAGTTCGGCCCGGCGTCAGGGTCCTGCATGGGAATCACGTTCAAAATGAAAACGACGTTGTTAGGGTTCGTCCAACTCCGGAACATGTAAAAGTCGGTGTTGTCGGCGGTCGGGTCGTTCGCAATCAGGGGGGCCTCGCGGTGACTGGCAGCGAGTGTTCCACTGCTCCAAAGCGCCGCGGCGCAAAGCGCGACGGCTGCCATGATGCGGGCAACAGATCTCATGGTGTTCTCCTTCAAGGTTATAACGTGGCGGCCAACGAGCCAAATATGGCAACGTTAAGTGCGCGCTCGACTAGCCAGATCATGGCGATGGTCGCGGTCACCGCTGAGCCGCCGGCAAGTACCACGCGCCGGTATGTCCAGGTTGCCCGCAACGAGAACGCCAGTGGCAGATAAGCGAATACGATGGCGAGTTGTCCTGCTTCGACGCCAAGATTGAATCCCGCGAGCGACAACGCAAGCGAACCTGCCGGCAAGCCGAGGTCGTGCAACGCGCCTGCAAAACCCAATCCGTGCAGCAGGCCGAAACCGAACGCCGCCATCCAGCGTCCGTTCGTCACGTGCGGAAACAGGTTATTTAGCGCCGCCAGCACTACCGACAAGGCGATGCCCGATTCAACGAGCCGCGAAGGCAGCACGACGATCGATAGCGCCGCCAGCGTGAGTGTGATCGAGTGCGCCACCGTAAATGCGGTCACAACCTTGGTGACATCGACGAGTGCCTGGCGAAACGATGCGCCCGGCTGCCATGCACGCCCCTCACGAATCAGCACCGCAGGCAGCAGCAGCGAGAGCAGGAACAGGATGTGGTCGTATCCGGTCCAGATGTGCCATACGCCTTCGTTCAGATATATCGCGAACTGCGTCAACGGCCCGCCGGTATCGGTACCGACAATGCGGTGCGGCGCGTCAGCGCTAAATATGACGCTTCGGCTCTGGCCATTCTCGACGAAGTTGAGAAGTCCCCGATGCTGGGGATCAAGGCCTTCGAACAGCCGGTAATCAATAGAAAGCGTTGGGCTCGCCCGCGGACATTGTCCTGTGAACGTCAGCACTGCGTAGGTGCCATCAGTGTGCGAGTCGATCAGTTGCCCAGCCGGTTCGAGCGCACAAAGTTTGCCAGCAGAGGACACCTTGAGGTGTGCAAGCGCATATGCCGCGATATCGCGCTTTCGCGCACGTACTTCTCCCCACGTGATGTCCCCGTCGCCGTTCTCATCGAGCCCAAGCGCGTTGTCGAGATCGCGTAGCGCGATATCCCACTGACCGCGCAGCGCTTGCCCGCTGCGCTCAAGCGTGAGGTAGGCGTCGCTTGCCTTATGCGCAAACGCGGGCGCTATCAGCAATGCGAGCATTAAGGCGAGGAGGACCCGTTTCATTGCCGTACCTGCAGCAGCGTGGCGATCGCCACATCTTCGAGATGCATTGCGGCGACCCAATCGGATGCGTTCTTTAGGGCATCAGCATCGCCGGCCGCGCGCGCGGCTTCGATCAGAATCCGCAGGTCGGACGGCTCGCGTTGGACCAACCAGTTTTCGCGCGCGAGAATGAGTGCCGCTTTGGCGTCATGTTCCACTGTGAGACGAAACCGCGCCTCCTCCCTGCGATGCACGCTATCCCCGCGGCGACGCGCAGCGTCAAGGCGCGCCGAAAGATCCTCACGGTGCGCAGCGAATGACTCGCGCAATTCCGGCAGTTGTTGCTCGGCCAGCACTAAACGAAGCAGCAGCATGTCGTTTTTTGCAGCATCACGCAAAAGTGGCAACAACTCCCGCGGACGACCGCGATCTAGCAGAAAATCGGCGTATGCCCCCTGCAGATAAGCGTCATGCGGGTCGAGCGCAAGTGCGTCGCGGAAATGTCGCTCGGCTGCATCGAAGTCGCCGCGGCGAGCGGCAATTTCCGCGGCGAGCGTCAACGCCCACTCGCGCAGATCGAGACTGCCGGCACCTTGCGCAAGCACCTGCACGAGCGCGCCGTAGGCGCTCGCTGCGTTGCCGGTCAGGCTCGCCGGTGTCGCATCGCACCCCATGACGACGATGGGTGCAACGAGTCCCCTCAGTTGCTCGCAATCGTGCCGCGCGTCCGCGTAGCGCCCGCGCACGCTGAGCACTGTGGCGCGCGTCAGTCGCGCCTGCGCGAGCGCTGGATGCGCGGCCAGCAACCTATCCAGATCGGCAAGCGAGCCTTCGAAATCATGCTGGCTTTGCTTGAGCGTCGCGCGCAGCAATAACGCGGTCGGCGGCACATCCTCCGCGTCCCACCACGGCGCCAGCGCGGCCTGCGCCTGGCCGAAGAAGCGCGGATCGCCCAGCCTGCGCCCCGCTTCGAGAGCGCGACGCACGACGGACACTGCGAGGTTGAGATCGCGCGGGTTCATCATCAGCGTCGCGCGCATGCGCTTCAGTTGCGCAAGCGCCGGATCGTTTTTCTCTGGAAGGTGTTCGAGCACCACGCCGTCGCTTTCGGGTACATACGGTTTCGCCCAACTCTCGCCTGAGAGGAGGACAAGCGCGGCTACCAACGGTACGAATCGCCAACCCGACATCGACCTTCCCCTTCTGCATTGGGATATACGCGAAAGGTCCCGATCCGGATGCAGTCTGCGGTCACTGTTTCTTCCAGCGTCTTGCTTTTGGCTGCGCAATTTGGGCGTCCGCCACGTCAGCGTGGTTCAGCATGACGGGTTAGCCAGAAGTAAAGCCGGTTTCGCTTGACGTCGATGTTGGTCGCGCCGGGTCAATCACAGCCTGCTACGCCGCCTGCGCGGGAGAGTGAAGAGCGAAATAATTAATGTCGATCGCGTGAGGATGTCTGCGCTATACAGCCGCTCTACCTTCAATTAGATTCGTCTGTAACGCTCTGCACATAGCGCACGCGCGAATGAGCCTTTTCGGGGTTCGAGTTGCATTTTTGGCTTTCCGGTTCGATTTGTAGGCGACTTCTCAATCACATTCAACGCTTAAGATCTGTCATGAACCGTCAATACAACGATGTCCTAAGCCACAGCGTGGGGGCAGCGCCGTCAAATTGGCGGCGTTACCTTGCTACGTCTCAATCAGCCGTTGTGAACAAGGAGCTTAATAACGCGCTTCATGCTGGAGGCAAGTACGTACAGACTCATCTCTGTGTTAACTCGCACCGTCGCCATCATATTTGCAGCGACGACCGGAGTTCGCGGCACTCCGACCGACGATGCCCTGTCGTTGCTCGGCGACCCGCGTACGGCGGGGGGCCTTAGCTCTTAGCCCAACGAGAAAAAAGGACGTTCACAGACCGCAGGCCCGATCGATGTCCCGCCTGATTCGTGCCATCGGCGGTAGTCGGCCTTCCGGGTCGAATGTTCCGAGCGGGTCGGTGCGGAAGTTCGCTTGATGGCTTCAACTATTGAATCACCTGGATAAACTGACCCTGCCGGACAGACTTTCGTTCCGGAATAACCCGGCTTGCTGCATCGTTTAATCGTGAGGCAACACGTCCTCGGCCGCGCGTTTTTTCGTGGCGGTTTGAATTTGTGAAGCACGCCGATGTGCCGGGCGACGCCGACGACTTCGCGCGTCGAAACGTCGGCGATACATGCAAGAGTCCATCATGGACAAGATACTTGGCTTTGGGGCGTTACTCGTCTACGTCAGCTTTTCCGCCCCCGCGTTCGCGCAAGCATATGACGGCTCACCCATACAGGCCAACAGCACCAATTGCCGCGCGGTCGCCGGGCAGGCGAACATCGACGGTTCGATGCAACAGATCATCGGGCGCGCGTGCCTGCAAAGTGACGGGACATGGCAGTTCGAGCAGAGTCCCGATGGCGGGGTGTTGTGGTATTCGGTTGCCGCCTACCCATATCCTGACCCGTGGTGGTGGGGGCCGCCGATTTTCATCGGCGCGGGTGTGAGCTTCATCTTCGTCGATCGTTTCCATCACTTACACCACTTCCGTCATTTCCATCAACTGGATCACAACCACTTCGGCAACCCGGTGGGCGCGGGCTTTCACCGCGGACCTTTCCCGAGCGGCGGCATTCGTGGCTTCGGCGGCGTTCGAGCGTCCAGTGGCATGCGCGGCTTCGGCGGCATGCAAGCGTCCGGCGGCATGCGTGGCTTCGGCGGCATGCAAGCGCCCAGCGGCATGCGCGGCTTCGGTGGCATGCGACGGCGCTAGCCCGACCCGCACGGCAATTCTGTAGGGTAGTTTCTTGCCCAGACCCTCTGCATCAACATTGATCACCAAAACTTCGTGCCGGCGTTCCCGGCCACGTGCTCCAGCATCGTTGCTGTTGTAGTGGCGTCAGCGGGGGGCCTCCCATTAGGGCGCCGGGTTCCATGTCGTTCGGACAGTCGCCTCCGAGTGCGACGAGTGACCGTTTGCAGATTCTGAGCCGCTGTCCGAATGTCCGACCGGCGGTACGAGCGAATGACCCTACCTGACCGACACTGCCTGACGCGATCGGCTCAGACCCGCAACAGACCCGAAAGCAGACCCTCATGTTTCGGTTTCCGGTTCGGCGATTTCACCTGCGAGCAATGACTACGTTGTTCGAAGTAGCGGGCCTGCGGCCTGTATTACACGCGTGCGTATCGAGGGCACACCCGACGCAGCCACGCTGCGTGTTGTGTTGCGTACGTTGCGCGCCGCGGCGGAGACTGATGCGTGATCGGTCTTCCTGTCGGCACGCGTGTGTGGCTTGATGCGGGCGTGAAGGCATGCGGGCATGATTCAACAGTCTCGCCGCCAAGGTGCAAACGGTGCTTGAACGGGATCCATTCTGAGCGCAGGTCTTCGTGTTTCGTGGCAAACGCGGCGATGTGCTGAAAGTGCTGTGGTGGAGCGGCGATGGGATGTGCCTGCTGATGAAGCGACTCGAGAAGGGGCGCTTCGTATGGCCTCAAGCCGATGGCGGCGTCATTAGCCTGAGCCCGGCGCAACTATCAATGCTGCTGGAAGGCATCGACTGGCGGCAACTGACGAGAACGGCTCGACCGACCTTAGCGTTGTAAACGCCGTTGCCGGTGCGTAAACTGCCCGCATGACGCGCGCGAACCCACTTCCCGCCGATGTCGAAACGCTGAAGGCCATGCTGCTCAGCCAGGAGAGGGCGCTGCGTGAGCGTGACGCGCAGTGCTCACACTGCAGGAAACGGTCGATTCGCAACGCCGCGCACAGCCGCGGAACAGGCACCGCGCAAGCCACTGCCTGAACATCTGTCACGCGAGATCCGGACGCACTTGCCTGAATCCGCCGACATGTAGGTAAGGCACTCTTCAAACCATCGGGGGGGCAGTCAGGTCAAGATAACTTTGCCGTCTTTAACGGTGCCGGTTTTCGTCTTCACTCCGTCGGAAACCATGCCGGTGAGGGTCCCGTCAGGCTTGCTGCTCCCGTCCACGCTGAGTTCAATCTGTTCCGTAAGCGTTGGGCCGCCCGTGGCATAAGCTGTCACGAGGCTCCAGCCAGTGGGAGGTGCCACGCGATCCCAGACGCTGAGCACACCGTAGCTGCCTTGGACTTCGAGTTCCAGAGCGTCGAAAAAGCTGGATAGCTGGGGAAATGCGATGGGGTTCAACGATCGCAGCGCTAGCGTAGAGCCGTGGTGCAGCGTTTCCAGGGCAATCTGGAGAGATTTGCGCGCTTGCGCCGAGCTGAATGGACAACCATCCATCACCTGTTTGAAGGTTGCGCGTCGCTCGAATGCCTCCAGCAGCCAGCGGGCCTCTTCTTCGGATCGGGGCGTTGCCGTTTTCGGGAGATTGAAGCCCAAGCCAAGCAGGGGACCGGGGCCTTTCACTGTCAAGGCAACACGCCGAACGCCGTGGAATGCTGTCAAAGCACCCTTTTTCCGCTGCGCACGTGTCCAAACTCCCCAGGCCTTCAGTTTGGTCTTGCTGGAGGTCATCGCCAGGTGCTGGGCCATGGGCGAAATGAAGTGGCCTGCGGATGCTCCCTTCGGGGGAGCTGCCGTATCAGGCAGGGGCGTGAAGGTGGGTTGAACCGGTGCCACTACGCGACGACCATCGGCACCGAGTCCGTAGTATCCGATCACCAGACCAGCGGGGTCTGCGATCATGACTCGACCCCAGGTACGAATCTCGGGATTGCAGCCATAGGGATCAAAGGCTTGATCTGGTGTTTTTCCCGCAACCGCGCGCACCATCTGCGCCTGCCAGCCCGTCTGCCAGCCGTGCCGTGCATAGGCATGCTGCCCGCCTCCTGCCGCCACTTTGGACAATTCATCCTTGAGGTCAGCCTCATGCTGCTTCACGGCTGCGGCGACGTTACCAATGTGCGCCTCCAGGTGCTTGAACTGCAATCCCCAGTCTTTTGTCTTGACAGTGACCATGCTTCCCTCGGATTGAAATGGTGCTCAATATCGCAGAGCCCGTGCCCCTTGGCAACGGGGGGCGAGCTGATTTAAGGAACTCCGGCACTTTGCACTCGGGACTCGGAAGCGCATATCGCAAGCAAGAGATTGCGGCCTCACCGGCCTTCGGTTCCTTCCACCCTCACCAGGACTAGAAAGCGCTCAACTTTGCATCCGCGGCTGTGTTTGCCTTGAGATGTTGGATCTGGGCGGAGCCTTGCATCGCGTGGGGTTGGGTGCGAACAAGGTTGGAGTTCAGTGACGCCATGTTTGCGAGCGTACGAATCGCACGTCCAGCGATTGAGCGTTTGGTCTGCTGCTTCCGGAGTCGGCCAGCAGCGGGCAGTCGTGAATTGCTTCAGAATACTAGCCGATGAAGCAACCCCACGTTGTGTACAGCCACTTTTCACTGAGGCTGCCAATGGTTGATTGGTCTGCTATCGCGATAGTCTTTTCTGTGTATGCGGCGGGTGTCGTCATACCCGGGCCGAACTTCGTCGCAGTCACTCACAAGGCGGTCGCCGGCAGACGCTCCGATGCGCTCGCGCTTGTCGCCGGAATCGTGACGGTGAATCTGTTCTGGGCGACTTGCGCCATCCTTGGCATCGGAATGGTGTTCGCTATTTTCCCGTGGCTCGCCGTCGGCGTTAGGCTTGCTGGCGCGGCCTATCTGATCTGGTTCGGGCTGCGGCTCGTTGTGTCGGCACGGGCAACCCCATCAGGAGCACGCCACCCAACGAAGGCGCCTCTGTTTCGTGCCGCGTTCCTGCAAGGTATCGCGACAAATATCGCGAACCCGAAGTCCATCGCCTTTTATGCGGCGGTGTTTTCCTCAGCGGTGCCCACCCACGTTTCCATGCCGACGTTCTTCGCGATGCTTGCTACTGTCGGTGCATCAGCGACATGCTGGTACGGAGCAGTCGCGCTCGTTCTATCGCACACGGTGATTGCGACGGCGTATCGTCGCGCGAAGGCATGGATCGACCTCACATGTGGAGGGCTCATGATTGCGCTGGGGATCCGGCAGGCATTTCGATAACAAAGCGCCCGGCGGAGCCTGGCTGAACGGCCGCTTTGCGTGTGGGCGTCACCAGGAGATGGCAAAAGTCCGCACTGGACGGCGCAAAACGTTGAGATATCGGCATGCATTCGCGACGCCGATTGCTATTCTTCAGACACGGCGACTCATGCGTTTCCGGTCGGCTCTGCGGGTTGTCGGCAGCCATTCCGCACGCAGCGGAAAGGGGGCTGTATGTCACATTCGAAACTACCTTGGCCCCCGCGACGCGCGCTGTGTCGACAGCACTCGCGCGGACACATCTGGCTTGCCGTCGGCATTGCGCTGACTGGACTGTCCCTGACACCTGTTGCGTTCGGCGCGGGTCGCCTTCCGCAAGGCGGCACATATACCGCCGGTACGGGCACGATAGCTAGCCAGGGCAACGGTCTTTTGATCACGCAGCCGGGTTCGACGCGCGGCGTGATCGACTGGAACAGTTTCTCGATCGGCAGGCACAACAGCGTGACGTTCGACAACGGCACGGGCGCAACCCTGAACCGCGTGACGGGTGGCTCGCCCTCGGCCATTCTCGGCATGCTCAGTGCAACAGGCAGCCTGTATCTGATCAATCCGCAAGGCATCGTCGTGGGTCCGTCGGGTGTGATCAGCACGGGTGGCCGCTTCGTCGCGTCCACCCTCGATGTCTGCAACAGTGCATTCATGAGCGCCAGCAGCACGCTCACACTTGCGGGCGACTCCGATGCAGGCGTGATCAACCTTGGGAGGATCAGTTCGAGCGGCGGCGATGTGTTCCTGATTGCGCGACACGCAGTCATCAACGCCGGCACCGTGGCAGCGCCCAACGGCACGGCGGAGCTGGCAACAGGGGGCCAGTTGCTGTTGCAGGACTCCGCGGGCAGCCGGCAGGTGTTCGTTCAGACGGGCAGTCAGGGCACGGTCGTCAACAACGGGCGGATAACCGCCGCGCAGGTCAGCCTGCAGGCCGCCGACGGCAACGTCTATGCGCTCGCAGGCAGCGGCACGCGCATCCGCGCGACGGGCACGGCCAGCCGCGATGGCCATGTGTGGCTGGTGGCCGACAGCGGCCGCGTGGACCAACTCGGCAGGATCGCCGCAAGCAACGCGGACGGCAGCGGCGGAACGGTCGATACACAGGCGGCACAACTGACGTTCGGCAAGCACACAGTGGTCGATGCAGGCCAATGGAATGTCTCGATCCCCGCCTTCACGATCGATGATGCCGCCGCGCACGCGTTGCGCCGCAGCCTGAACGACGGCACCTCGGTCAATATCACCACGACGGGCGCCAACGGCGCGACGGGCGACCTGGGCGTCGCGTCGAGCCTGCGCTGGTCAGGTCCGGCTTCGCTCGCGCTCGCGGCGTACCGCCACGTCTCGGTGACGTCGGGTACGACCATCGCGAACAACGGTACGGGCAACCTGACCTTACGGGCCGACGCGTCAGGCATCGACAACGGCGGCAGCATGACCAGCGATGGGACCATCGACTGGTCGAAAAGTACCGGCATCGTCAGCGCGCTCTATGACATGAACGGGAGTTACAGCCCCGGCACGATCGTGGCGAACAGCGCATGGACAGCAGCTCCGTATAGCGGTCTCATCACCCAGGTGACCGGCTACAGGCTGGTCAATTCGGTTGGCGATTTACAGAACATCGCGCTCGATCTCGGGGGCGCATATGCGCTCGGCAAAGACCTCGACGCCAGTGCGACCGATACGTCTTTCGCTTTCTCTTCGCTCGGCAATGCGACCACGCCGTTTTCCGGCCAGTTCGACGGGATGGGCCACGTGATCGACAGGTTCATGCAGCTCGATCAGAGCTCCACCGAGCAGCCGGCGATGGGACTGTTCGGCGCGATCGGGCCGACCGGTGTCGTGCGGAATGTCGGGATGACCAACGCCACGGTCGCGACCAATATCTATTTCCCGGGCGGGATCCCGCTTGGCATTTTGGCCGGCGAGAATCAGGGCTTGATTACCTACGCCTATACTACCGGCCGCCGCGGCTCCGGCGCGTTCGAAGGTGCGTTGCTCGGCGGCCTGGTGGGACGCAACGACGGCCTGATCGAGCGCTCGTGGAGCAGCGCGTTCGTCGGTTCTGCCGGCCTCCTCGGCGGCCTCGTCGGCGGCAACGGCGGTACGATCGTGCAATCTTATGCGACAGGGCCGGTGAGCGGCGGCAATCATGGCTCCGGTGGCGGTCTGGTCGGCGCTAACGACGGAACGATTTCGCAGTCGTATGCAACGGGGCAAGTGTACGGCCCATTCAGCGCTGGGGGACTGGCTCTTTCAAATAACGGCCTCATCGAGCAGTCGTTTGCGTCGGGCGCAGTCTTAGGACCAAGCTTCCAGGGCCCAGATTATGGCACTTATGGCGGCATCGTCGCCGTCCAGGGCTTACCGGCTGGAGTGCCGCTCGCGTCCAACGTCTACTGGGACAAACAGACCACGACACGCAGCGTCAGCGCGGGCACCGGTCCGCAACTGCCGGCATCCAACGGTCTCACTACCGCGCAGATGAGCGATCCGGCCAGCTTCGTCGGCTGGGACTTTGGACCGACCGGCGCGTGGGTCATTCCGGCCGGCACGAGTCACCCGGTCCTACGCTGGCAGGTGAGCCATTAACCCATTGACTGCTAGCTGCTAGTTACCGCCCGCCCAGTGGCGGGACAGCCAGCGATTGCCTCCATTCACCTGGTCTGTTTTTCGCCCAGCACCCCGGCATCTCGTTAAAGGAGGGCAAAAACCCGGAAGGAAGCCGGGAACGGCCACCTTGAGACATTCGACACGGTAGGCAGTATTGCCGGCAATCGGTATCTATTGTCGATTTCTTGACTCCCCGCTCGTCGTGCGTATGGGCGGTCACGTCGCGATGCGTTGCCGACCGGCACCTATAGTCCGTATGGGAAAAAGGAGTTTGCGAATGACTTACGTCGATGGATTTGTTGTCCCCGTGCCTACAGCCAACCGCGAAGTTTACAGACAGTTCGCCGAAAGAGCGGCGGCCGTCTTCAAGGAGCACGGCGCATTGAAGGTGGTCGAATGCTGGGGAGATGACGTGCCGGAGGGCAAGGTGACGTCGTTTCCAATGGCGATCAAGCGCAAGGATGATGAGACGGTGGTGTTCTCCTGGGTCGTCTGGCCGTCGCATCAGTCGCGAGACGAAGGAATGAAAGCGGTAATGGCCGATCCGCGGCTGCAACCAGATAAAGACCCGATGCCTTTTGATGGCCAGCGGCTAATCTATGGCGGTTTCGAAGTGATTGTCGACGCGTGATGGCCGAAAAAACATGGCATTGCACATCCGCGATGCAACGCGCGACTCGTCACCTCGAATGAACAAAACTAATGAATAAATGAAATAATGCCATTTTTCTTCATGGAACGATGCCCCTATCATGGCTGCCAGTCCTTACCTCGTTCCTTGCATTTTTTCATCGGAAGGCAGCCTCCATGGTCACGACACATAATCTCGGCTTCCCGCGCATCGGCGCAAAACGCGAACTGAAGTTCGGCCTCGAACGCTACTGGAAGGGCGAGTCGTCGCGCGACGAACTGAAAGCACTAGGCGCCCAACTGCGCGCGCGTCACTGGAACGACCAGAAAGAACTCGATCTCGCACCGGTCGGCGATTTCGCGTTCTACGACCATGTGCTGGACATGAGCTTCACGCTCGGCAATCTGCCGGCACGCGTGCAGGGCTTTCATGGCGACAAGCTCGACAACTACTTCCGCGTCGCGCGCGGCCGTTCGGCGCAGGGTGCCGAAGAGCACGCCGCCTGCTGCGGCGGCGTCGCGGCCGGCGAAATGACGAAGTGGTTCGATACCAACTACCACTACATCGTCCCCGAATTCACCGCCGATACGACGTTCAACCTCGACACGTCCGGCTTCCTCGAACAGTTGCGTGAAGCGCGTGAGCAGGGCGTCAAGGCGAAGCCGGTGATCATTGGCCCGATCACCTATCTATGGCTGGGCAAGGCGAAGGACGACTCCGACAAACTCGCGCTGTTGGCTCGCATCATGCCCGTCTATCGCGCGTTGCTCGACTATTTCAAGGTGATGGATGTCGAGTGGGTGCAGATCGACGAGCCGGTGCTCGTCACCGAACTCGATCCGGCATGGCGCGACGCGTTCGTGACCGCGTATCAAGGCTTCGAGGAACGGGGCGTCAAGCTGCTGCTCGCTACCTATTTCGGCCAGCTGAAAGAGAACCTCGAACTCGCGTGCGGCTTGCCCGTCGACGGTTTGCACATCGACGCAATCAACGCACGCGACGAAGTCGCGCTCGCCGCGCGCAAGCTGCCCCCGGACAGTGTGCTGTCGGTCGGCGCGATCAATGGCCGCAACATCTGGAAGACCGACCTGAACGCCGCGCTCGATTGGATCACGCCGCTCGCGCGCCAACTCGGCGATCGCTTGTGGCTCGCGCCGTCGTGCTCGCTGCTGCACGTGCCGGTCGATCTCGCGAGCGAAGAGAAGCTCGATGCGGAAATCCGCTCCTGGCTCGCGTTCGCGCTGCAAAAACTCGACGAGCTGAAGGTGCTCGCCACCGCGCTGAACGGCGGACGCGACATGGTCGCCAATGAGCTCGCCGCCAATGCGGCCGCGATTGCCGCGCGTCGCGAGTCGCCGCGCGTGAACAACCCGGCGGTGAAGGCCGCGCTCGCGCGCATCGATGCGAATCTCGGCAATCGCCAGCATGCCTATGCCGAGCGCGCGGCGAAGCAGGCCGCGCTGCTCGAACTACCCGCATACCCGACCACGACGATCGGCTCGTTTCCGCAAACGGCGGAAATCCGCCACGCTCGCAGCCAATTCAGGAGCGGCGCGCTCGATCGGGAAGGCTATCGGAACGCGATGCGGCGGGAAATCGAGCGCAGCGTGCGTGAACAGGAAGCGCTGGGTCTCGACGTGCTCGTGCATGGCGAAGCCGAACGCAACGACATGGTCGAATACTTCGGCGAGCAACTCGACGGCTACGCGTTCAGCCAGTTCGGCTGGGTGCAGTCGTATGGTTCGCGCTGCGTGAAGCCGCCTATCCTGTTCGGCGACATCAGCCGACCGCGGGCGATGACGGTCGAATGGATCAGCTACGCGCAGTCGCTGACGAACAAGCCGATGAAGGGGATGCTGACCGGCCCGGTGACGATTCTCAACTGGTCGTTCGTGCGCGACGACCAGCCGCGTTCGGTGTCGTGCTACCAGCTCGCACTGGCGATCCGCGAAGAAGTGCTCGACCTGGAAAAGGCCGGCGTACGCGTCGTGCAGATCGACGAAGCCGCGCTGCGCGAGGGCCTGCCGCTGCGTCGCGCGCAATGGGGTGAGTTATTGCGCTGGGCGGTCGAGTCGTTCCGGATCACCGCGAACGGCGTGCGTGACGAAACGCAGATCCACACGCATATGTGCTATTCGGAGTTCAACGACATCATCGCGTCGATCGCCGGTATGGATGCGGACGTCATCACGATCGAGACCTCGCGTTCGGACATGGAGCTGCTCGCCGCATTCGACGACTTCAACTACCCGAACGAGATCGGTCCTGGCGTCTATGACATTCACTCGCCGAACATCCCCACGCAGCAGCACATCGTGCAATTGATGAAAAAGGCGGCCGAGCGCATTCCAGCCCAGCGTCTATGGGTGAACCCGGACTGTGGCCTGAAGACACGCCAGTGGGCTGAAGTGATTCCTGCGCTGACGAACATGGTTGCCGCCGCGAAGACGCTGCGCAGCCAGGTTCAGTAAAGGGCGAGCGAGCCGTCGCTTTCTTCGCGGCGGCTCGTCTCCGGACGGCCTCTTTGCGCCGGGCATTGAGCAAGGCGCTACATTCCTTTCCGCCAGCCGGATTCCGCGGCCGCTACATGCCGCGCGTCCATTGCTCACACACAATCACAGTTCAATCGCGCCAATACCCACGCCAACCGTATTGGACGCTCAACGCGATTGATACACTTCCAAAATTCCTTCTCCGGGTCGCTTGCGTCGACAGCAGAAGCCTCATTGCGAGGCACCTGCATGCCCGCGCCGAACGGTCTCACGCGGCGGCGCAGCGACCGGGAACGCTGATTGCGAGTTAGTCACGATGGCCGTGGTTAGCCACGGTCACCCGCAATCTCACACAGGAGAACCTCATGACCTCGGACAAGAATTCCAATCGACAGCCGTCGAACCCGGCGCAACCCGGCCGAGACAGCGGACAGCAGCAACAGAACCAGACTCCTCCGACGCATCAGGGCGGCCAGCGGCAGCCCTGAGCGCGATGAGTGACGACGCGTGCAAGCGTCGTCGCTCGAACTAACGGAATTCCTGGTGAAACAACGCCGCGAATGGCGGATCGTGACTACGAAGGCGACGTGGAAAAACTACACATCTATCTGTTCGGCGCGCACGATGCGCTTCGCCATGAGCAGGCGCTGATCCGGCTCGACAAGGCGGGCTACATGGTCACGCTCGCGCGGCTCGTGGTCGAGGATCTGCCGACCTACACGCAGGGACGCGAACGCCCCGAACTGCAGAGTCTGATCCGGCGCATCGCGCCGCGCGACACGCTCGTCGTGCTCGAGCTGGCTGCGCTCGGCTGCAATGCGCGCGACATTCTCGCCACCGTGATGCAGTGCCGGAAGGCCGGCGCGGCGCTGCGTTGCGTCGAAGTCGGCCATACCGATCTGGCCGGACGTCCCGAGCCGTCCGCGGTGAAGGCGCTGCGCGCGCTGGTACGGCTCGATGCCGCGTGCCGCAGCCTGCGCAGCCGCGATAGTCTCGCGGCCGTTCGCGCTAGCGGCAAACACACAGGCAGGCCGCCGTCGCTGTCCGAACAACAGCGCCAACGCGTGCTGCAATCCCTCGGCAGAGGACAGTCGGTCAGCGAAGTCGCGCGACGCTTCGGCACTTCGCGCCAGACCGTGATGCGCATTCGCGCGGACACGCCCGCGATGTAGAAAATACCTGCCGATCTGTTTCGTACCGTTCTTACCGCATCGCCGTTCGGGCATTCCGCACGGCGCGTTTCGCACGGCCGATTGTGTGGAAAGCGCCAGATAGCCCTGACGTGCGCGCACATGCCCCTGTCCGTAACAGACCGGTTACGGACAGGGGCATGTGCTTTGCTTTGAAAGTTCACACGTCTAACCTCAACCTACATAGCATTATCAAACGTTGAGATCCGGACCCGAGGCGCGGCGCGATGCCGTATGAAAGCCATGAACGTGAAACGTCTGACTGTTTATGCAAGCCCGGGATCACTACGAGTCGTCGCAGTCTGGAAGAGCCTGATCGAACATCATGCGCAAGTGTGCGGCTGGTCCGCGCACGTGAGCACCGCGGGCGGACGCGAGTCGCTGAGCGTCGATCTGGTCGATTGCCCGGCCGATCGCCTCGCGATCATCTCGGCCGCGTTGAGCGCGGGACCGATGACGGTGCTGACGAGCGACGCCGAGTCGACCATCCGTTCCTCATGAACCCAATGCCATAGCCCGCACGCCCTTCGCGGCATGGCTTTTGAGCGGCCTCCGTGGCACTGCTCCCCGAGCGACCTTCGCGGTCGCTTCTTTTTGTTGCGCGTCACGAGATTCGTTCGCCCACCTGCTGCGGCGGGGTCGGCCGACTCGCCTCGATGCGCGCGCGGAAATAATGCGCGGTGCGCAGCAGCCCTTCATCGAGCGACATGCCCGGCTGCCAGCCGAGCAGTTTGGTGGCCAGCGAGATGTCCGGCTGCCGATGCCACGGATCGTCTGCCGGCAGCGGCTGCGTTTCCAGCGGCGAAGCGGAGCCGGTCACCGCGACGATGCGTTGCGCGATCTCGTGCATCGACACTTCGTGCGGGTTGCCGAGGTTGACCGGGCCGCCCGGATCGTTGGCGCTATTCATCAGCAGGATGAAGGCATCGATCATGTCGTCGACGTAGCAGAACGAACGCGTCTGCGTACCGTCGCCATAGACGGTCAGCGGTTCGCCTCGCAGCGCCTGCATCATGAAGTTCGACACCACGCGGCCGTCGGACGGGTGCATGCGCGGACCGTAGGTGTTGAAGATGCGCGCGATGCGGATTGACAGACCATGCTGGCGGCGATAGTCCATGAACAGCGTTTCCGCGCAGCGCTTGCCTTCGTCGTAGCACGAGCGCGGGCCGATCGGATTCACGTGGCCCCAGTAATTTTCCTTCTGCGGATGCACGAGCGCGTCGCCATACACTTCGCTGGTCGAGGCCTGGAAAATCCGCGCCTTCACGCGCTTGGCGAGCCCAAGCATATTGATCGCGCCATGCACGCTGGTCTTCGTGGTCTGCACCGGATCGTACTGGTAGTGAATCGGCGAAGCGGGGCACGCGAGGTTATAGATTTCGTCGACTTCCACATATAGCGGGAACGTTACGTCGTGACGCATCAGCTCGAAGTTCGCACAGTCGAGCAGATGCGCGATGTTGTCCTTCGTGCCGGTGTAGAAGTTGTCGACGCACAGCACGTCGTGCCCTTGCGCGACGAGCCGTTCGCACAGATGCGAGCCGAGAAAGCCGGCGCCGCCGGTAACCAGAATGCGCTTGCGCGTGAGTTCTTTCATGGTGCGTGATCCTGTGGTTGGAGCGCATTGGCGTTGAAAAGCGGCGTGGCGTCACGCGGTGACGTGCAGCAGCGCGTCGTGCCAGTCCTGCGCGAAACGGTCGATGTGAAAACGCTCCAGCGCGGTGCGCCGTGCGCCCTCGCCGAGCCGCCGCGCTTCGCCAGGATCGCGCAGCAACCCGAGCATCGCGTCGACGAGCGCGTCGACGTCGGTATGCACGAAGCCGTTTTCGCCGTTGCGGATCACGGTGGCGAGCTCGGTGGTCGCGAGACCGACGATCGGCATGCCGATCGTCATCGCCTCGACGATCGCGAGACCGAGACTGGTCCAGCGGATCGGATTGAAAAAGAAGCGGTAGCGCGCGCTGAACGCGGCCAGATCGAGATTGCCGATTTCGCCGATGCCGTCGAGCCGCTGCGCGTCCATGCCGACGAGATCGAGCGGCACGCGCGTGCGGGTTTCGCTGAAGACGTCCGCGCCGAGCCGCCGGCCGCGCTGCGCGAGATGATTGACGACCACGATGCCGCGCTGCAGCTCGCCGCTGTAACGCACGCCGTCGGGCACCACGACGCCGTGTTCGATCACGCGCGTCGGCGTGACGCCGCTATCCCACATCAGCCGGTTGAAGTGCGTGACGTGAACGAGCAGCGTGCCGGGATCGTCCACCCAATGCCATTGCGCGAACGCGTTTTCCTGCGGCGGATCGTGCTCGACGTAGACGCGCGGCAGGACCCGCTGCGCGGCGCTCAGCACGTGCTCGCGGTCGTATTCCCAGTGCGTGCGATGCTGGTACAGCACCACGTCGAACTCGTGATTGGCGACGTCGTCGATCGCGATCTCGTGCACGTTGTTGCCCCACGGCAAGACGCCGACCTTGCCGGCGTAACCGGGCGGATGACCCGGTTTCGTCACCAGATAGAAATCGTGCGGCGTCTGGCTCAAGTAGTACATGTAGTTGCCGTGCACGTGCCAGGTCAGCACGCGCAGTCGGCGGCAATTACGCAGCATGGTGCAGTTCCTCGTAAAACAACGAAACGGGTCCCTCATGCAGACTGCCGGGCGCGCCCGGCTGCGCGCCGGGTGCGCGCGCAAGCTGCTCGCGGGCGGTCTCGACCACCTCATCGACGCCGATGTTCAGCGCGCATGGATGGCCGTACGGGCACTCGCGAAACATGCACGGCCGGCACGCCGGATAGTCGGCCAGCACGCGATGCCGCGCATGATCGAGCGGCGCCCACCGGCGCGTGTCGCTGCCGCAGGCGATCACGACCGACGCAGTCGCCATCGCCGCGGCGATGTGCGAGATGCCGGTGTCGTTACAGACCACGAGCCGCGCATGCGCCGTCAGTGCCGCGAGCCCGCCGAGCGACGTCGCACCGGCCAGATGCAGCGCGGGCGCGCTCATCGCGCCGAGCACCGCGCAGGTCAGCGGCGCTTCGGCGGCCGTGCCGGTGATCGCGATTTGCCAGCCGTCGGCGGCGAGGTGGTCGGCGACGGCCGCGAAGCGCTCGGCGGGCCAGCGCCGCGACGGCAATTGCGAGCCGGGGTGGATCAGCACGAGCCGCTCGTCTTCGATGCCGTGATACGCGCGCAGCGCGGCAAACTCATCGAGGTCGGGCGCGGTGAGCGGGAACGCCAGGCGCCGGTCGTGTACCGGCGCGCCGAGTGCGCTCATCAGCGCGAGATAGCGCTCCGGCTCCGGCTGCGCATCCGGCCAATCGATGAAGCAGCCTTCGCGCGTGGCCTCGTCGGGCTGCACGAAGCCGGCATCGGCACGCGCGCCGAGTCGATGCAGCAGGTCGTTGGCGACGCCGCCGCTGCCGTGCAATTGGATCGCCAGATCGAAATGCCGGTCGCGCATTCGCGCGAAGAACGCGGGCAAGCCATCGTCCGTTTCGGGCTGCTCGGGAAAACCGACGGCGCCCGGAAACACGATCAGCTCGTCGACGAGCGCCGCATAGCGCTCGACGAACGCGCGCGCCCACGGCAGTCCGATCAGTGCGATCTGCGCATCGGGGGCGGCGGCGCGCAGCGCGCGCAGCGCGGGCACCGCGCACAGCATGTCGCCGAGCTGCAGCGCGCGAAACACGACGATACGGCGCGGCGCGAGCGCCGCCAGCAGCGAGGGTACGGTCATGGAAAGAACACCTTGAAACGGATGGCGCCATAGAGTCGCCAGTAGATCGACAGGAACGGAATCAGAATGGACGTCCAGATCATTTCGGCGACATGGCGCCAGCCGTGATCGCGCCCGCGCAGCCGACGCGCGCAGAAATAGCCGGTCAACCAGCACCACGCGATCACACCCGCGCCCGCGAGAATCGGCAGATCCGCGAACCCAGCGCCGATCGCGAGCAACGCGGCGGCGAGAATCGCGTAATACAGCAGCGGCGGCCGCGAGCCGATGCGCGTTCGAAACAGTTCGGGATGCTTGCGGTAAAGCAGCGCATCGAATTGGCTCTTTTTCTGCTGCGCGATGCTGACGCCCCAACGCGCGGGCCGCACCGGATGCACGACCACCGCGTCGCGGGCGCGCACGATCTGGCCGCCGGCGGTAAGCAGCGTGAATTGCAGATCCGAATCCTCGCGCCATGCCGACGTGAACCGTTCGTCGAAGCCGCCCGTCGCGACGAGCGCCGCGCGCGTGACGAACACGTTCGCGGTCGCGAACTCGGCGCGCGCGAGGCCGCTCGCGTCCGCTTCGTAATCGGTCGGCAGCTCGGGTAGCTCGGGCAGCGGCACGACGATCCTGCCGGCGGCCGCCGTGGCGCCGGACGCGAGCGCCGCGACGCCGGCCGTCAGCCAGTGCGGATCGGGCAGCGTGTCGTCGTCGGTGAAGGCGATCAGCGACGCGCGCGCATACTGCCAGCCCGCGTTGCGCGCGCCGGCGGGACCCTGGGTGCGCGTGACCGGCAGGTAGTGCACCTCCAATCCACGCGGCGCCTGTTCGCGCGCGAACCGTTCGACGCAGGCGCGCGTGGCGTCGTCGGGACCGTCGTCGCAGACCACGATCTCGTAGCGATGTGGCGCGAACTGCTGCGCGCACAGCGCGTCGAGGCAGTTCGCGAGCATCTGGGGACGGCGATAGGTGGGCACCACCACCGACACGTCGGGGCACGACGGCGTGCGCAGCGTGCGGCCGGTTTCCTCGGCATCCTCACTGCTGTAGCGCGCGGCCACGCCGCCATGCAGTGGCGCCGGACACATGACCGACGCGTTCATACGCGGCCCCCCGCCTTATCGACGAGGAACGGGCCGATCACGAGCGCGTCGAGCGGCGAAGTCCAGAACGACTCGACCGCGTCGCGCGGCGAATTCACCATCGGCTCGCCGCGCGTGTTGAACGACGTATTGACGAGGATCGGCACGCCCGTGCGCTGCTTGAACGCGGCCAGCAGGTCGTAGTACAGCGGGTGCTGCGCGCGGTTGATGGTCTGCACGCGCGCGGTGCCGTCCACATGCCGCACGGCGGGAATGCGCGCGGCCTTGTCGGCGCGCACGTCGAAGATGAACAGCATGAACGGCGCGGTTTGACCGTTCACGAACCAGTCGTTTGCTTCCTCTTCGATCACGACCGGCGCGACCGGGCGGAAGTCTTCGCGATCCTTGATCTCGTTGAGTTTCGCCTGCATGTGCGGATCGATCGGCGACGCGAGGATCGAGCGCGCCCCGAGAGCGCGCGGCCCGAATTCGGTGCGGCCCTGATACCAGCCGATCACCTTGCCTTGCGCGAGCAGATCGGCGGTCTCGCCGGCGATATCGTCGAGGCGCCGGTACGGCACTTTCGACCAGCGCAGGAACTGCTCGATTTCCGCTTCGCTGTATTCAGGCCCGAGATACGCGTGATCCATTTTCCAGCGACGCTCGCGCTCGCCGCGCGCGGCACGCTCGCGATAGTCGGTCCACAGCGCCGCGCCGAGCGCGGTGCCGGCGTCGCCGGCCGCCGGCTGCACCCACACTTCGCTGAACGGCCCGGCATCGCGCACCTTCGAGTTCATCACGCAGTTCAATGCGACGCCGCCCGCCATCGAGAGCCGGCTCAAACCGGTCTGCCGATGCAGCCAGTGCGCGAGTTCCAGCACGGTCTCCTCGAGCACGCGCTGCAACGAATTGGCGATATCGAAGTGGCGTTGCTCAAGAGGACCGCCGCGTTCGCGCGCGGGACCGAAGCGCTCGGTCAGACGCGGCGCATCGACGGTATAGCTGCCGTCCTGGCGGTACTTGACGATCTCTCGAAACACGTCGACATAGGCCGGCTTGCCGTACGACGCGAGCGCCATCACCTTGTACTCGTCCGACGAGTGGAGGAAGCCGAGCCAGTCGGTCACCGCTTCGTACAGCAAGCCGAGCGAGTGCGGCAACTCGACCTGTTTCAGACGCGTGTACTCACCGCCGACGAATTGCCCCATGCTGGTCGTCACGCCTTCGCCGCGGCCGTCCATCGTCAGCACGGCGGTGTCGTCGAACGGCGCCGCGAGAAACGCGCTCGCTTCGTGCGCGAGATGGTGCTCGACGAAGTGCCACGCAAAGCCGTGCTCGCGATCCACACCCTGGAAGCGCTTGCGCAGATGATGCGGCGCGCCGTCGAGCAACTGCCCCTTCGCGTTCGCGATATAGCTGAGAAAGAGCGGATCCCACGACGACGCGGACGGATTGTCCGGACGCGTGCCGGCCGGATCGAACGGCAGCTCGATCGTCGCGCCCGGCTTGTTCGGCATGCCGCCGAACAGCGCGGGGTCGTACGAGTAAGCGACGTGGTCGATGTCGGCGAGCGTGATGCCGGCGGCTTTCAGGCAGTAGTCGATCGCGTCGAATGGCAGCTGCCAGGTCGAGAACGGCACCGGACGTTTGGCGTGCTTGACGTGCGTGAAACGTTCGTCTTCGGCGGCGGCGAGCACCACGCCGTCACGCAGCAGCGCGGCCGCGCTGTCGTGATAGACCGCATTGATTCCGAGTGTGTACATGGCGTTAGCAGTGGGAGTGAGTTCAGGGAATGGTTGGCTGATCCGTCAGCGACGGCGTGCTCGTGTCATCGGCGCGGCCGGTGCGCCCGGCTGCGCCTCGACGCGGCGCGTTCGCATGCGCGCGCCGCAATTCGAGTGCCGCGTGCACGACTTCTTCGATCGGCACACCGAGCAGGCAAGCGTGATGCCCGTGCGGACACACGCTGCGATAGCACCAGCGGCATTCGACGTCGCGGTACAGCACGCGTTGCGGCGTTTGCCACGGCGTGTGCTGCGGGTTGGTCAGCGCGTAAAGATCGACGACCGGCGTGCCGAGGGCGGACGCGACATGCACGGGGCCGCTGTTGTTGGAGACGAGCACGCTTGCGCGTTCGAGCAGCGCGGCGAGCTCGGCGAGCGTCAGTGCTCCGCTCAGGTCGTGTAGCTGCGGGCACACGCCTGGAGCAGCGGCGCGCATCACGGCCTCGACGAGCGCTCGCTCGCTCGCGCCGCCGGTCAACAGCACGGGGACGCCGGTTTCGCGCGCGAGCCGTGTGGCGACTTCACCGAAGCGCTCGGGCGGATAGCGGCGCGATGCGGCGGTCGCCCCTGGATGCAGCACGATGCACTCGTCGTGGCGGGAGATGCCGAGGGTCGTCAGTTTCGCGTCGAGCGACCGGCGCGCGGCGGGCGGCACGCGAAAACGCATCGCGGTGTCGTTCGACTGCGCGCCGACGTGACGCACCAGATCGAGCTGGCGTTGCACCTCGTGCCGCGTGCGCTGCTGCGGCTCCGGTTCGTGCAGCCAGTCGGTCAACAGCGAGTACGGATTCTCGCGGCAATGCGCGAGGCGGCGCGGAATCCCCGCGAGATAGCACAGCATCGCGGCCGGCAACGGGCTCTGGCTATACACGGTGAAAATCACCGCCGCGTCGAAGCAGCCGCGCTTCAGCCGCCGCTGCATCCGATGATCGTCGAGCAGATCGCGCGTCACGTTCGACGCGGGCGCGACCCACGGCGCGTCGTATTCGATCACGTCGTCGACGTCGTCGAGAAACGGCGCGAGCGCGACGCCGCTGCGCGACGCGAGCAGCGTGAGATGGCGATCTCGGCCGGACTCGCGCAGCGCGTGCAGCGCGGGCGTCGTCATCAGCACGTCGCCGAGATTGTCGAGGCGCACGCACAGAATCCGTTTGACCTCGTCGCCCCAGCACACCGGCTGCGACGTATCGGGCACGCGCGCATGAGCGAGCGTGGGCGGCGCAAGTGGCAGAGGTGCGTTCACCGCGGCGCCTCCTTGCGGCGTGCCGCGCTGCCCGGCGGCAAGCCGCTCAACACGACGCGTTGCGCGGCCTCGTGCAGATCGGCCGCGCGCGCATTCGGTGTGCGCTGCGGGCCGGCCCGCCATTCGGTCTCGTGGCCGTTGTCGAGCAGGATCGTGCGACAGCCGGCGCGATTGCCTGCTTCGACGTCGTCGAGAATGTCGCCGACGAACCAGCTTTGGGCGAGATCGAGTTCATGCTCTTTGGCCGCGCGCAGCAGCATGCCGGGCGCGGGCTTGCGGCAGTCGCAGACGATCGCGTAACGCTCGACGCTGCCCTCGGGATGATGCGGACACCAGTACGCGCCGGCGAGCGTGGCGCCGCACTCGGCGAACATCTGCCGCAGCCGGTGTTCGACCGCGAACAGCGCTTTGTCTTCGAACTTGCCGAGCGCGATGCCGGACTGATTGCTGATCATGAACAACGCATAAGGGTAGGCGGCGAGCAGCGCGAGCGCCTCGCGCGCGCCGGGCGCGAAACGCATCAGCGCGGGATCGGCGTTGTAGGGCACGTCTTCGAGCAGCGTGCCGTCCTTGTCGATGAACACAGCGGGTACCGTCATGATGGTTGGTGGTATTTGCGAGCGTGGGCCGAAAGTCGGAAAAAGGCGCGCCGTAGCCGCTGGACCGGCCGCGGCGCGTTCCAAATGCGCACGCCGTGCGCGTTCGCGCGGCGTGCGCCGTCGTCAACGGAACGACGCTCCGGCTGCTGCTCGCAGCGGTAGCTGCGCCGGCTCCGAGCCGACGTCGAGCGATGTTTTGCTCGGCGCGAGCCTTGCCGCGCGTGCATAGATTTGCGCGAGCGCTTCGCTGACGCCGCGCCAGGTAAAGCCGGTCCGCGCCCGTTCGAGGCCCGCTTCGCCCATCCGGCGCGCGAGCGCGGGGTCGCGCCGCAAGTGGTCGAGACGCGCCGCGAGCGCGTGCGGATCGCGCGGCGGCACCAGAAAGCCGGTCACGCCATCGACCACCGAATAGCGGATGCCGCCGACATCTGCGCCGATCACCGGCGTCGCGCAGGCCATCGCCTCGACCGGCGTGATGCCGAACGGCTCGTACCAGGGCGTCGTCACGAACACGTCGGCGGCGCTATAGAAGTAGCGCAGCCGCGCGCGACCACGCCGGCCGACGAAGCACGTCTCGTCCGCGACACCGCATTCGCGTGCGATCTCGCGCAGGCGCGCGATCTCCGGTGTCGCGATTTCGTTGGGCGCGTCCGAATTGCCACCGACCACGTACAGCCGCGCTGCCGCGTTGAAGCTGTGCTTCAGCACGCCCACGCCGCGTACCACGTTGTCGATGCCTTTGCGCTGCACGAGCCGGCCTAGCTGCAGCACAATGAAGTCGTGCGGGCTCCAGCCGAGCGCATGGCGGGCGGCTTCGCGCTCGACGGGCCGGAACTCCTCATCGTCGAAACCGCACGGCACGATCTGGATGCGCGCGGGATCGGCGCGATAGTGTTCGAGCAGATCGGCCTGGTCCTGCGGACATTCGGCGACGACGACGTCCGAGCGTGCGACCAGTTCGTCTTCGATCGCGAAGCGCTCGTCGGGGAAGCCGTCATTCGCGCCTTGATGGATGCGCCGCACGCGGCCGAGCGCATGAAAGGTCGTGATCAGCGGCACGCCGAGCGCAGCCTTGACCTTCAGCGCGGCGAGACCGGACATGAAGAAGTTCGCGTGCATCACGTCGTACGGCTGAGGTTCACGCCGAAAGAACCCGATCAGAAACGCGGCGAACTCGTCCATGAACGGCAGTAATTGTTCCTTCGGCAATTGTCGCGGCGGTCCGGCAGGCACATGAATCACGCGTACGCCGTCCATGTCGACGCGCTCGGGCACGAGTGCGCGATCGCGACGCGTGAACACGTCGACCTGATGGCCCATTTCCACCAGCTGACGCGCGACGTTCGCGACGTAGATATTCTGGCCGCCGCTATCGACGCCACCGGCGACAGCAAGTGGCGACGCATGTTCACTGATCAGGGCGATCTTCATTTGCACTCCTTCCTGAGATGCGCGTTCTTCGATATTGAGGAATCGTTTCACCGGCCCCGAGCATTCGCTGTGCCATTCGGATCCTGCGGTGCCGGGAAACGACGGTAGACGTTGGTGCGGACGGACGAAGCGCTGTGGCGTGCCCTTTTTCGTGCAGACAGGGAAGCGCTGTGGCGTTCCCTTTTTCTACATACGATCATGTAACTTCGCACCGCTGACGGCGCGGCGGTACTAGGATGGGCGGAGGATTGCGCGCAATGAACAGGTAAGAGTTGCGCGGCGAGAGTTGCCGTACACCGGTCATTTTTCGCTCGCCGCCGGGCGCGTGACTTGCTGGACGCCCCATTTGTGCGACGTTTTTATCCGGGCGCGCCCCCCGACCAGGATCCCATGCCGAATTCCGTCCCGCCGCCTCGCTCCGAACTGACGCGCCGAATCGTCGGCGATCTCGCGCATGCGGTATGGCGTTATCGCTGGCAGACCAGCGGGGCGCTCGCGCTGATGATCACGGCCCGGCTCGCGACCGTGCTGATGCCGCTCACGCTGAAGCACATCGTCGATGAGCTCGGCCATCCGCTCGCGCATGCGGCGTTTCCGGTGTTCCTCGTGCTCGCCTATGCGCTGCTGCGCTTTCTCGGCGACGCGCTGAACGAGGCGCGCGACGTCGTGTTCAGCATCGTCGTGCAGCGCACGGTCGCGGCGCTGACCGAGCGGACCTTCGCGCATCTGCATCGGTTGAGCGCGCGCTTTCATGCGCGGCGCGAGACGGGCGCGATCGTGCGCGACGTGCAGAAAGGCGCCGACGGTATCGGATTTTTGCTCGGCACCGCGCTGTTTACGATCGTGCCGACCTTCTTCGAGATCGCGGTGATCGTCGCGATCATGGTGCACGCCTACGCGCGCGAATTCATGCTCGTGATCGTCGCGACCTTCGTGCTGTATGCGGGTTATACGTTCGTGTTCACGCGGCGACGCGTCGCGTTCCAGCGCGCGGTCAATCTGCTCGAAGCGCAATCGGACGGCCGGCTCGTCGACAGTCTGCTGAACTACGACACGGTCAAGTACTTCGCGACCGAAGACAGCGAAACTCGGCGGCTCGGCGACGTGCTGGAAAAGTGGGTCCACGCGCGCATCGCGAACCAGAACGCGTTGACCGCGTTGCACGTGGGACAGAGCGCGGTGATCGCGCTCGGGGTGGCGGGGGTCATGCTGCTCGCCGCGCAGCACGTGGTGGCCGGCAGCATGAGCGTCGGCGATCTGATTCTGGTCAACGCCTACCTGATTCAGGTCTGCATGCCGTTGAACACGCTCGGCTTCGTGTTTCGTGAGACCAACGACGCGCTCGTCAACGTCGAGCGCATGTTCGTGATTCTGGCCGCGCGCGGCCGCGTCGGCGAGGATATCGATGCCCGCGACGCGCAGCCGCTGAAGGTCGGCGCGGGGCTGATCGAGTTCGAGCACGTCGATTTTGGCTACGACACCGCGCGTCAGGTGCTGCGCGATGTCGACTTCCATGCGTATCCGGGCAAGACGCTCGCGGTGGTCGGCGGCAGCGGCTCGGGCAAATCGACGCTCGTGAAGCTGTTGTTCCGGCTCTATCGGCCCGAGCGCGGCATGATCCGCATCGACGGGCAAGACATCAGCCAGGTCACGCAGCGCAGTCTGCGCGAGGCGATCGGCATCGTGCCGCAGGACACCGTGCTGTTCAATGAAACGATCGCCTACAACATTGCGTATGGACGTCCGTCGGCGACACGTGCGGACGTGGTGCGCGCCGCGCGTGCCGCGCAGCTCGACGAATTCATCGAGCGCTTGCCCGATCACTACGACACGCGCGTTGGCGAGCGCGGCGTGCGGCTGTCGGGCGGCGAGCGGCAGCGTATCGCGATTGCGCGCGCGATCCTGAAGGACCCGCGCATCATCGTGTTCGACGAAGCGACCTCGGCGCTCGACACGCGCTCCGAGCGCGCTATCCAGACCGAGCTGACGCGTCTCGCGCAAGGCCGTACGTCGATCGTGATCGCGCATCGGCTCTCTACTGTCGTCGACGCGGACTGGATTCTGGTGATGGAGCATGGCCAGGTGGTAGAGCAGGGCACGCATCGGGAGCTGCTCGCGCGCGAGGCTGTGTACGCGAAGATGTGGTCGCTGCAATGGCAGCAGGGCGAACTCGAACACGCGCAGCGCCGGCTGACTGCTCGGTCGGTCAGCGTCAGCGCATTGACGGCGGGTGTGATCGATGCGTTGCACGACGAGATCGCCGCGCAGCGCGTGGTCGTCTACGCAGAGCCGACCGACAACGAACTGCGCGTGACCGGCGATCCGAGCGTGCTGCAGCCGCTGATCGCCGAGTTGTGCCGCAACGAGATCGCGCAGGCGCAGCCGGGACAGCGCATCGCATTGCGCGCTGAGCGTCACGGCAATCACGTATGGTTTAGCGTGCTTGGCATGGGCGACAAACCGGCCGAGCTATCGCAGGCGACGGCGCGGCATTTGGAAAGCGCGCTGGCGGCTGCGGGCGGCAGCTTCACGCTGACCCCGCTGAATGGGCGGCTCGCGTATGTGGCGATGCTGCCGCTGCGGCCGGTCGCGGATGCGCAGCCGCCATTGGCTTCGGAGTCCACCGGCGCGGATTCGGCCGAGCCAGCTTCGCTCGACGGCCTCTTCGTGCTCGCGATCGACGATCAGGAAGAAGCGCGTGACGCGCTCGAAGCGGTGCTGAGCACGAGCGGCGCACGTGTGCGGCTGTTCGCATCCGGCCGCGAAGCGCTGGATTGGCTGCGCGCGACGGACCCGACGCAATGGCCGCAGGTGCTGCTCTGCGATCTGGTGCTGGCCGGCGAAGATGGCTACGACGTGCTGCGCCGCTTGCGCGAACTGGAAGGCGAGCGGCCGTCCTTGCCGGGCAGGCCACTGCCACTGCCCGCGATTGCGTTGACCGGCTACACGGACGCACTCGACGAACAGCACGCGCGCGGCGTGGGCTTCGACGCACATTTGAACAAGCCCGTGCCGCCTGAAGAACTGATCGCCGCGATCCGTCGGCTCGCGCCTGTGCCGTCGAGCGCTGACTCGACGTTGCCAGGATAAGGATAGCGCGTGATTCAGGTCTCAGGTCGGCGCGTCGGGCTTCCTACCACGGACGTCGTTGCGGACGCGTCGAGATTGCGCTCGGCCGCGCGCACGCGGTCGCGCATCGCGAGGATCGACTGCGGGACCACCCGGCGTTCTCGCACGGTCCACGCAAGCCCAGCCAGCAATTCGATGCCGTCGCGCACGAGCGTGCCTTCTCGCGCGAATACGTCGAGGGCGCGCAACGTCGCGCTCAACGCTTCGCCCAACGGCAGACGCAGCCATGCCACCCACGCGGCATTGCGCGGGAGCATGCGTCGCCGCAACGCGCTGTCGCGCACCGCCGACGGACGATGCTGGAGCGTCAACTGCTCGCAGTAGGCGATCGCATGTCCCGACGCGAGCACGTCGAGTGAAACGAGCGTTTCCTCGCCGCCGATGAAAAGGCGCGGCTCATAGCCGCCGACCTCCCGAAACAGCGCGGTACGAAACACGCACGCGCCCGCCATATAGCCGATCAAAGCAGGCCCGGGCAGGCCGACACGTCCCAGCGGGCTCGCGCGCATCAACGCACAGGTCGGATCGGTCGCGTGGTCAGCGCCGACGGCCACGCGCGCATTGAGCACGCCGACGCGGGGCCAGGCGTCGAGCAATTGCACCGCGCGTTCGAGCGAGCCGGGCTCCCACCAGGTGTCGTCATCGCAGAACGCGACATAGTCGGTCTCGACGCACGCGACCGCATGGTTGCGGCCCGCCGCGCCGAGATTGCCGTTGCATTCGACGATGCGAACGCTCGGATAGCGGGCTTCGACGAGTGCGACCGTGTTGTCGGTGGAGCCGTTGTCGGCGACGATGATCGGCGGGCTTTCGGGTAATGCGAGCAGACGTTCCAGGGTGGTGAGCAATTCGCCCGCACGGTTATACGTGAGAACGACAATCGAAATGCGCGGGTGGGCGGTTTTTGTTCGCATGCTGTGCAATCGCTTCGACGGTTGGACAGCGACGGCGAAGCAAACCCCGTGCCGTGCGTCACGCGTTTTGCGGGTGTCGACTGGATTCACCGTGCCCGAGCTGCCAATAGCGTTCGGCCGAAAAGAGGCTCGCCTGTCCTTCGGGACCGAACGCGCGCAATTGGCTGCGATAGGCGTCGAGTGCCGCGCGCTTCATACGCTCGTGTTGCGTCGTGCCGGGCACGTCCAGCGCGTGCGGCGCGTCAGCGGCATAGCCGCGGGTCGCGAGGTCGCATAGGCGCGCTTGCACGACGCCGGGTATGCGCCGATAGGGCACGTCCTCATAGGCGATGAAGCGCATCGCAGGCTGGCGCCGCATCAGTGCCAGACAGGCATCGGCCACCATAACGTGATCCGAGTGGAACAGACCCAACGGCATCAGGACACGCGTGGGTTTCGCATGAGCAACGGTCTGGCTCAACGCCGTAATCAGCTCGTCCGCGCCGGGCGACGCATGGTATTGCGCGTCGCGGAACAGCAAATGCACGGGCATCGCCGACAGCAATCCCAGCGCCTCCCGGTCCTCCGCCTGACGCGTGCGCATCGCTTCGAATGCGTCGGCGAAACCGGCCGCGCGGTCCCAGTCGGTCGTGATCTTCTCGGCGGGCGGCGCGGTGAAAACCGTGCAAACGACCGTGCCGGGATGCGCGGCGAGCAGAAGTCCGCAACTGAGGACCGCATCGTCCAGATGCGGTGAGATGACGAGCAGGCGCTGGTTCGATTCCATACCGGCGGATAGCAAGCTCCGTTCCGCCGTCGCGGCGCGCGACGGGGCGGCGCTGGAATAGCCCTTGCTGACCTGCGTTTCTACTACTGCTTACAAATTCAGCCATGAGCCCGCCTGCAAAACCACCCGATCACATCCATACCGTCGAAGTCCGCAAAGGTCAGGTAACCGAAGCAATGTCTCGCGAAGCGTTTCGCGAGCGTTTCATGGCCCGCTTCTACGACCCGGCGTTCCGTGCGGAAGACGCATCGCTCGCGCGGCTCGAAGCGATCGCGTGGGATGCTTACTCACACGGCCGCAAGGCGCCGGTCACCGAAAAAGCCGGCCCGGAATTCGCCGACCCGGACTACGACCTGTCGGTCGAATGGCGCGCGGCGAGCGAGCGCGTGAAGGCGGCGCAGGCGCTACAGCGCGATCCGGCGACGCGCTCGCGCGTGCTCGTGATCAACGCGTCCTCGCGCAACGACTACACGTGCCCCGGCGAGATGTCGAAGAGCTTCCGGCTCGCGAAGATCGCGCAACAGGCGCTCGAACGCCGGACCTTCGACGTCGATTTCCTCGACCTGTCGCAGCTGAACTCCGATCGCGACTTGCATATTCACCCGTGCAAAGGCTGTGTGTCGACCGCGATGCCGCTGTGTCACTGGCCATGCAGCTGTTATCCGAACCATTCGCTCGGGCTCGTCAACGACTGGATGAACGAGATCTACGAGCGCTTTGCCGCCTGCCATGGCGTGCTGATAGTGACGCCGGTCTACTGGTATCAGGTGTCCGCGCCGCTGAAGCTGATGATGGATCGCCTTGTTTGCGCCGACGGCGGCAATCCCGATCCCACCTCGACGCACGGCAAGAAACCCGACGAAGCGAAGCGTCTCGAACTGGCCGGCTGGGACTATCCGAAACATCTGGCGGGCCGGGCCTATGGCGTCGTCGTGCATGGCGACGTCGCCGGCATCGAGGACTCGCGCAGGGCGCTCGCCGACTGGCTCGACTGGATGGGCTTCGTCGAAGCGGGCGCGAAGTCGCGGCTCGATCGCTTTATCGGCTATTACGAGCCTTACGCGACCAGCCATGAAGCGCTCGATCGCGACGAGGACATGCAGCAGGAAGTGGCCAACGTGGCCGAGGCGGTCGCGACCTGCGTGGAGCAGATCCGTGGCGGGCGCAAGGAACCGGACGACAGCCTCGGCACGCCGCGCGCCAAATGACCCCCAACTCAGACCAGAAAGGCCAAGCATGACGAACGACGAAGTGGCGAGCCCGCGCACGCAACGGCGCCGGCTCGGAGGATGGCTGCCGAGCGAGGAAGCGCATCTCGCGCGCTACCGGACCGCGCTGGCTGCGAAAGCGCGCGAACGTGCGCGCACCGCGCCACGCACCCGCGCCGTCGCGGAACTCGCGGCGTTGATCGAAGGCGACCCGGTGCTGCGCATGGATATGACGCGGGCCATCATGCAGGCGCAGCAAGCGGGCTACGTGCTCGGCTATGCAACGATCGACGAGCTGATGACGGTCGTCGATTACCTGATGACGTACGCGCCGCCGTTCAGCGAATCCAATCTGATTCATTGTCCGCTGAACGCGGTGCTCGACTGGCCGATGTGCATGCCGTCCGGCTATGCGCTGTTTCGCGACCCGGCGCTCAACGCGCAACTCAAACACGTGCTGAACTGCTGGTGCGGTTTTCTGAGCGGTCCGCATTCACGCGAACATTTGAATCCGTCCTCGCCCGACGGCTGGTTCAGTTCCGAGGCCGACCAACGGATCGGCCTCGCCCAATTCGTTTGCGATCCCGAGCAACCGTATTGGGGCTTTACGTCGTGGAACGATTTCTTCACCCGGCGCTTTCGTCCCGGCATGCGGCCGGTCGAGGAGCCGGACAACGACAGGCTGATCGTCAGCGCGTGCGAGGCGACGCCGTACAACGTGCAGCACGGTGTGCAGCTGCGCGACACGTTCTGGATCAAGTCGCAGCCGTATTCGCTCGAAGACATGCTGAGCTCGCGCGAACGCGAACTGGCGCGGCGCTTCGAGGGCGGCTCGGTGTATCAGGCGTTTTTGAGCGCGTTCAACTATCACCGCTGGCATGCGCCGGTCAGTGGCGTGATCTCGCGCGCATATGCGGCGGACGGCAGCTACTATTCGACCGCCGATAGCGAAGGCGAAGACCCGAGCGGGCTCAACGATTCGCAGGGCTACATCACGGCGCTCGCGGCGCGCGCGGTGATCGTGATCGAATGCGACGATCCGGCGGTGGGGCAGGTGGCGTGCGTGTTCGTCGGCATGGCGGACGTGTCGTCGTGCATCATCGAGGCGTTGCCGGGGCAACGCGTCCGAAAGGGCGATGAGTTGGGGTTCTTCCAGTACGGCGGATCGACTTGCTGCCTGGTGTTCGAGCCGGGCGTGATAGAGCGCTTCGTCGTCGAGCCGCCGTTCGGCGACAAGCAGCCGCCGATCAAGGTCAACGCGGCCGTTGCAAGGGCCGGGTCACGCAACGCATCGCCGTCGCAAAGCAACGGCTAGACGCGCTGCGCACCGCCGGGGCGGCGGATTCAACTGCGCAACCGCGCGAAAATGCTCAGCAGGTCTTCGAGCACCACCGGCTTTTTCAGGTGCGCGTCGAAGCCCGCATCTTCGGCCGCGCTGACGTCCGCCTGCTGGCCGAAGCCGCTGACCGCGATACAGATCACGGACTTCATCGCCGGCATGCCGCGCAGCTTGCCGATGAACTCCATACCGTCCATGCCCGGCATGCCGATGTCGGACAGGATGATATCGGGCGCGTTACCGTTGATGATCGTCAGCGCTTCCTCGCCGCTCGTCGCGGTGCGCACTTCGGCGCCCTCGCTTTCCAGCAGCAGCTTGAAGGTTTCGACGGTCGCGGCGTCGTCGTCGACCATCAGGATGCGCGTGCCTTTCAGCGGCTCGCCGGTGATTTCGATCCCCGCGCTCGTGCGGGTGGCGAGCCGGTGGGTAGGCAGCGTCACCGTGAACGTTGCACCGCGGCCGACGCCGTCCGACTCCGCGCGCACCGCGCCGCCGTGCAGGTTGACCAGATCGCGCACCAACGCAAGGCCGATGCCGAGGCCCCGGCGGCGCGAGGCCGGATCGCGGCTCTGCTGGAACATCTCGAAGATATGCGGCAGCAGCGAGGCCTCGATGCCGGTGCCGGTATCGCTGACGCGCAGCACGGCCTCGGCGTGGTCATTGACCTGCAACGACACCTGGATCGACCCGCGCTGCGTGAACTTCAGCGCGTTACTGATCAGATTCCACACGATCTGCTCGATACGCGTCAGATCCGCATGAATGATCACGGGCGCATCGGTCACTTCGACGCTCAACGCGATGCCGCGCTGCGCGGCATCGTCCTGCACCGCGCTGCACACGCGCTGCACGATCTCGCGCATGTCGACCACGGTGCGCACGACCGAAAGCTTGCCGGTGCGCACGCGCGAAATATCGAGCAGATCGTCGATGATTTGCGCCTGGCCGATCACGGTGCGGCGGATCGTATCGGTCGCGCGCGACACGTTCAGGTTCTGGCGCGTTTCCGGCGCGCGCGCGATCAGTTCGGCGCTCGCTGATATCAGGTTCAGCGGATGCTTGAGCTCGTGCGAGACGACCGCCAGGAATTCGTCGCGGCGCCGCTGCGCTTCGCGCTCGCTCGCCGCGCGCAGCGTTTCGACGTGGGTGCCGCGTCCCGAGGTCGGGTCGCTGGCGAACTCGCCGAGATCGCGCGTGATCTTGGCAAAACCGCTGATGCCCGGCTCGTCGAGACGGGACAGCACACCGCTCGCGAAAAAGCGCGTGCCGTCCTTGCGCAGATGCCAGCGCTCCTCTTCGGCGCGGCCGTTCAAACGCGCTTCGGCGAACTCGCGTTGCGCGACGTTCGCGGCGCGGTCTTCGTCGGTGTACAGGATGTCGGCGGACTGGCCGATCATCTCGGCTTCCGAATAGCCGAAAATCCGTTCCGCGCCGGCGTTCCAGCTATTGATCACGCCGTTTTCGTCGAACGTGATGATCGCGTAGTCCTTGGTGCCCTCGGCGACAATGCGCATGCGCCGCTCGCCTTCGCGCAACCGGTCTTCCGCCTGACGCCGGCCGGTGATGTCGATGAACGACAGCACCGCGCCGTCGATGCGGTCCTCGGTGGTGCGGTAGGGCACGAAGCGCGCGAGATACCAGCGCCCGTCGTTGCTCTTCAGCTCGCGTTCGATCAGGCGCAGCGAGTCGAATGCTTCGGCCGCGTCGTCGGCCAGCTTGTCGTATTCGAGGCGGTGCGTGATGTCGAGCAGCGAGCGCCCGATGTCCGACGGAATGATGCTGAACACGTCGGTGGCCCGCGGCGTATAGCGCTTGATGCAAATGTTGCGATCGACGAAGATCGTGCCGATGTCGTTCGCGGCGATCAGGTTGTGCAGGTCGTCGTTGATCTTGCCGGTTTCCTCGACCTTCGACTTCAGCTCCGCGTTGACCGTGGTCAGCTCTTCGTTGATCGATTGCAGCTCTTCCTTGCTGGTTTCGAGCTCCTCGGTCGCCGAGCGCAGTTCCTCGTTGATCGCCTGCAATTCCTCGTTCGACGCCTTCAGCTCCTCGGTCGAGGTCTCCGACTGCTCGATGGTGGACTGCAGCTGCTCCTTCGTGCGTTGCAGCTCGCGTTCGAGCTGGCTGATGATCGGGTCTTTCTGCACGTCGACCGACGCCGTTTCGGCGTTGGCCATGCTGTCTTCGACCTCGTCGAACAGCACCAGCACGAAGTCGGCGTTCGCTTCCGGGTCGTGCACCGGCCGCGCGGTCATGTTGACGAAGTACGAACGGCCATCGCGCTCGATGCGCACGCGGCGCGCTTCGACGCTGCGGTTCGTATGCAAGGCCTGATAGATCGCGGTGCGCAGTTCGAGCCGCAGTTCCGGACGCACGACGGCCACGATGTTATGCGACGGCTCGCCGCCCGAATATTGCAGAAAACGCCCGGCGCGGTCGGACAGATGAACGATTTCGGATTCGCGGCTCACCAGCACGCTGGGCGGCGCATATTGCTCGACGAGCCGCTGATGCAGATCGCCGAACGAAAAGCGCCGGCGCCCCGGCGGCTGCACCGTGGTGACGAGGGGGCGCGAACTCATCGTGCCCGAAATCGCGATCGGCACTGGCGTGTCGCCGCGCACGGCCATGTTCGCGCGATAGATGCGGTTGCGCTTGTCGACCACGGTGAACATCGAGCTCACGCTGTCGGCCGATTCCGAACTGCCGAGGAACAGCACGCCGCCCGGCCGCAGCGCGAAGTGGAACATCTTCAGAATTTCGATCTGCGCTTCGCGGTCCAGATAGATCAGCAGATTGCGGCAGCAGATCATGTCGAGCCGCGAGAACGGCGGGTCGCTGAGCACGTTATGGTGCGCGAACAGCATGTGTTCGCGCAGTTCCTTCTTGATCCGGAAGTGCGCGGCGTCTTTCGTGAAAAACTGGCGGATGCGCGCCGGCGTCAGGTCGGCCGAGATCGAGTCCGGATACAGACCGGTGCGCGCGAAAGAAATGGCGCGCTCGTCGATGTCGGTTGCGAATACCTGGAACGACACGCCCTCGGGCGACTTAAGCGAGCGCTCCTGCAGCAGCATTGCCAGCGAATACGCTTCCTCGCCGGTCGCGCAGCCCACCGACCAGACGCGGATGCGGTCCTGTTCGCCGCGGTTTTCGAAGAGCGGCGGCAACACCTCGCGCTCGAGCACGTCGAACGCTTCCTTGTCGCGGAAGAAATTGGTGACGCTGATCAGCATGTCCTGCAGCAGCGCCTGCGTTTCTTCAGGGTGCAGATGCAGATAATCGCGATACGCCTGCAAATCCGTAATGCCGTTGACCTGCAGCCGGCGTTCGATACGGCGCAGAACCGTAGCCCGTTTGTAATGCCGGAAGTCGTGCGCGGTGCGGGTGCGCAGGATCACCATGATCTCGCGCAGCGCGCGCTCGGCCGACTCGTTGACCGTATCTTCCTCGGGCTCGTCCGGCTGCACGGCCGGCAGGTGGATTTCCCGCGCGGTGGACCACAGATCGAGCAGGCGCTGCGGCATCTCGGCCGCGGTCATCACGAAGTCGGCCATGCCGGTCGCGATCGCGCTGCGCGGCATGCTGTCGTATTCGGCTTCGGAAGGGTCCTGCACGAGCGTGATGCCGCCCATTTCCTTGATGCGCGACAGGCCGACCGAGCCGTCCGAGCCCGCGCCCGACATCACGATGCCGATCGCGCGTTCGCGGTGCGCCTCGGCGAGCGTGCGGAAGAACAGATCGATGCTCGCGCGGCGTCCTTCTTCGGACTGCTTCTGCGTGACGCGCAGGTAGCCGTCCACCATGATCATTTCGAACGAGGGCGCGACCAGATAAACGTGGTCCGATTCGATTTGCGTGGGGCCCGTGACCTGCTGCACCGGCATGCTGGTGACCTTCTGCAGCAGCGAGGCCAGATTGCTTTCGTGGTCCGGCGACAGGTGAACGACCACGACGAAGGCCATCGACGTATGCGCGGGCAGCGCCTCGAAGAATTCCGTCAGCGCGTTAAGCCCCCCCGCCGATGCGCCGATACCGACGATCGGATAGAGTGCCTGGCTAGGCAGAGTTTGCCCTCGCTTCTTTGACATGGCTGCGTGTCCCTTCTTGGAAAAGGATAGTGTTCAGCGGTGGATTTTTATAGGGCAACGAGCCCATTTCTTGCTCGGCCCGGATCGCTATTATCCCGCATTGCACTCATTTTTCCAGCAGCATCGACTGCAAGAGTTCGGCCGCGTGGCCCGCGCGCCGGGCGTTGTCCTCCTCGCGTTGTTGTGCGGCGGTGTCTCCTATCGCCGCGAAGTGTGCGCCGAGCTCGCGGCTGAACATTTCGCGCTCGCGCAGCGCCCGCAGCGCATTGCGCAGCGACATCTCCGCATCGGTCATGCGGCCGTCGTCGAGCGATGCGGCCGAGTATGCATGGCCGGTATGGCAGCGGTAACGCAGCACGCGCGAAGCGGTGATGCGCCACAGCGTGCCGTTGCATTCGGGGCATGTAAAAGTCGACGGCGCCGCCAGTCCCTCGATCGCGTCGAACGGCGCGGTGCCGGACAGCCACGCGCGCTGTTCGAGGACGACGCGGTCGGAGGCCTCGCGCTGCGCCGGGCCGAGATTTACCGGCGGATTGGCAATGCCGCCGGTCAGTTTTGCCAAACATGGGCCCAGTTGCTGAAGCGGCAGCACGTGGTCGGCGAACGGCGTTGCGTGCCGTGGCATCTCGCTCGCGAACGCGTCATCGGGGTCCTGCACGACCGTCGTGCCGCCGCACGCCTGGATCGCTTCGAGGCCCGCCGCGCCATCGTCGAGCAGGCCGGTCAGGATCACGCCGATCGCGCGTGGTCCCATCTGCGCGGCCGCGCTGCGAAATAGCGGGTCGATCGCGGGGCGCGCGAAGTTTTCTTTCGCGCCATGCAGCAGCCGCAACTGGCCGTCCTCCACCACGAGGTGCCGATCGGGCGGCGCCACGTAAATTCTGCCGGGGGCGTAATGTTCGCCATCCTGCGCGTGCTTGGCGGGTAGCGGGCCGGCCTGGTTCAGAAGCGTGGGCAGCATGCTGCCGTGCGCGCCGATGTGCAGCACGACGGCGATGCTGGCGGGCATATCGACGGGAAGCTGCGACGCAAGCGCACGCAGCGCGTCGACCCCTCCCGAGGACGTGCCGATTACGATGAAATCACGGTGGGTCAAGTGGACTCCGGGACGTGGAAGCAGGACGGGAAAGCGGGCCTTTCGTGTCAGTCAACTTAATGAGCAAGCGATATGCCGTCCGGGCATTTTTATTGCGCCGTCGCCGGTGAAAACGTCCTTTGCGCCGACACCGGTCTTCAGCCTCCGCCACAAATCAGCCACGCGGGACGAAAGCGCCGCGAACCACGCACAGGCATATGATGAACATCTAGGACAGGCGTGCCGGACATGGCCGGCACGATACGACGTTCCTGCGCAAGCTCACACTCATGGCGACTCCGATTCAAGCTTCCGCGCCAGCGGAAAGCTGCCACGTCGTTGGCATTGGCGCATCCGCCGGCGGCATCGAGGCGATGCATTGCCTGCTTCAGGCTTTGCCCGCCGAACCTGCGCTTGCGCTCGTCGTCGTGCAACACCAGCTGCCGGGTGGATCGAACGAGCTCGTGAATCTGGTCAGCAAGTGGACGTTGCTGCCGGTCCGTGCCGCGAACAACGGCGAGCGTCCCGAGCCGAACCACGTGTACGTCGCGGGTTCCGACGACGTGCTGACTCTCGAAGGCGGCCTCTTTCGCACGCGGCCGGTCGACGGCGGCAGCCGCCGCCCCGGCATCGACACCATCGACGCATTCCTTGAAAGCCTCGCGCAAGATCGCGGCTCCCATGCGCTCGCCGCGATCCTGTGCGGCACCGGCACCGATGGCGCGGCCGGCGCGATCTGCGTGAAGCGTGCCGGCGGCGTGGTGCTCGTGCAGGACCCGGTCACCACGATGAACGACAGCATGCCGAGAGCGGTGATTTCGCGCGGCGCCGCCGACTATATCCTGCCGGTCGGCGAGATCGCGAAACAGCTGCTGCGCTGCGCGTCACCCGCCTATGTGCGGCCGGCCAATGAAGTCGCGTGGACCGGCGAGATCACGCGAACGCTCGACGAGATCGTCGGGATGATCCGCAAGCAGGCGGGCTTCGATCTGGGTGGTTACAAGGCGACCCCGCTGCTATGGCGCATCCAGCAGCGCATGGATCTACGGCGCGCCGAATCGTTCGGCGACTACGAGTCGCTGTTGCGCGACGACCCCGCGGAACTCGAAGCGCTGATTCGCGGCATCCCGATTCACGTGACCGAGTTCTTCCGCGATGCGCCCGCCTGGGACGTGCTGCGGCATGAGGTCATCGAGCCGATGCTGAGCGAGCGCCGCGCGGGCGATGTCGTGCGGGCCTGGACACCAGCCTGCGCGACCGGCGAAGAAGCGTATTCGGTCGCGATGCTTCTGCAAGAGCATGCTGAAAACAGCGGCCGTCCATTCGATTTCCAGGTGTTCGCGACCGATGCGTCGCCGGAAATCGTCGCGCGCGCGAGCCGCGGCGCGTTTTCGGGCGACGCGCTGAAGAACGTCTCCACGGCACGTCAACAGAAGTTCTTCTATTCCACCGACGGCAACTGGCGCGTCAAACGCCACCTGCGCGAAAAGATGGTATTCGCGCCGCAGGACCTGCTGCTCGATCCGCCGTTCAAGAACCTCGATCTGGTCACTTGTCGCAACCTGCTGATTTATCTCGACCCCGAAGCGGTCAAGCGCGTCGTGTTCCTGCTGCACAGTTCGCTGAAGGTGGGCGGCTATCTGTTTCTCGGCAAGGGCGAGCCGCTGTTGTCGCGGCAAGGCGGTTTCAACGTCGTGTCGAGCCGCTGGCATATTTACCGCAAGACAGGCCCGGCGAGCGACGTCGAGGTCCGCTTCCCGTTGCGTGTCGCGACAAGCTTGCGCGCGAGCGCCGTGCCTTTCATCGGTCATTCGAGCGCGCATTCGCAGCGGGATTTCCCTTCGGTGCTGATCGACGACGAATTCCGCGTGCTGCGTGTGTATGGCGATACGGAAAAATTCCTGCGCGTCCCAGCCGGCCAGCCCACCGACAATCTGCTCGAACTGACGCAGCGCGAACTGGCGTCGAGCCTGAAGGCGGCCGCGAAGATGGCGCTCGAAGACGGTCAGCCGACGATCGTCAACGGCCTGCGTGACGAAGGGAACATCACGCACGCGTTTCAAATCCGGCTCACACCGATTCGAGGCGCGCAAAACGGCGCCGCGCCGCGGCTGCTCGCAGCGTTCATTTCCCGCGCGCGCGAGATTCGGCCCGGTGCCACCGAACCCGTTGCGCTGCCGAGCCACGCTGCGGATGTCGCGGCTTCCAGCGAGTGGAGCGAAGCGATCCGCATCTCGCGCGAGGAACTGGAGGCGTCGCGCGAAGAGTTGCAGGTGCTCAACGAGGAACTGAAAGCCGCGAACGAGCAGCTCAATCTCGTCAACGACGATCTGAACCAGGCCAATGCGCGGCTCACCGGCAAGATTGCGGAACTGGAGATGCAAAGCGGCGTGCTGAGCGCCGGCGCAGTGATGGCGATGTTTCTCGACGAGACGCTGCGCGTGCGCTGGTTCACGCCTTCGATCTGCGAGATATTTCCGCTGAAAACGGGCGACGTCGGTCGCGGCATCGCCGATATTTCGCCGAAGGTCGACGACGTGAATTTCCTGCGCGACGTGCTCGCGGTGATGCAGAGCGGGACACCGCGCGAAGCCGAGGTGCGCAATGCCTGCGGCGGATGGTTCCTGCGGCGCATTCGCCCGTTTCTGTCGCAGACCGGCACGAGCGGCGTGGCCGTCACGGTAACCGACATCTCGGACCTGAAGCACGCGGAAAGGGTGCTGCGCGAAAGCGCGATGCACGATTTCATGGTGCGCTTCGCCAACGCGCTGCGCGGGCTGTCCGGATACCGCAATACCCGCTCGACGGCGATCCGGATGCTGCGTCAGCAGTTCGGCGCCGCGCGCGTCAACTACTCGGAAGCGCGTGGCCCCGACGAACTCGAAATCGTCGCGACCGACGCGCTCGCAGGCACGGCCGATATGCTGGGCCGCCGCTGCGCGATCAACGACGCCGGGCCTGCGCTCACCGCCGCGCTGTTCACCGGCCGCAGCGGCTGGAGCAACGACGTGATGGCCGATCCCGCCGCAAGCGCGGCCGAGCGGCGCGCGTGCCACGCGCTCGGCATCGGCGCGTGGGCCAACATGTCGTTCGTGCAGTCGGGCCGCGTGCTCGGCGCGCTGACGATGCACTTCGACACCGCGCACACGTGGGCGCCCGAGGAACTGATGTTTCTCGAACTGATGGCCGAGCGTACTTGGGCTGTGGTCGGACGTGCGCGCGCAGAGGAAGACCTGCGCGCGCGCAACGAGGAACTCGAGCGGTTCAACAAGGTGGCGATCGGCCGCGAACTGCGCATGATCGATCTGAAGAACGAGGTTAACGAATTGCGCCGGCAACTCGGCCAATCGCGTCGCTATGCGACGGAGTCCGACGATCATGACGGTCGCACCGAGGCGCCCGAACGCACCTGAATCGCGATTACACCGGCGCGGGCTGACTGCCCGTCGCGCGCGGGTGGTCTCGGGTGTCGCGTGCGAGCAGCGCGTCGTAGATCGTCAGGTAGTCGTCGGTCATGCGCGCGGCCGTGAAGCGGCGCTCGAACGAGCGGCGGCACGCGTCGCGCTCGATGCTGTCGATGCGCGCAACCGCTTGCACCGCCGCGTCCACGTTATCGACGATCAGGCCGCTCACGCCGTCTTCGATCAGCTCCGGCACCGCGCCGCGGCGAAACGCGATCACCGGCGTACCGCACGCCATCGCCTCGATCATCACCATGCCGAACGGCTCGTCCCATTCGATCGGCAGTAGCAACGCGCGTGCGTTCTCGATCAACCGCCGGCGCGCGAGGCCGCCGACTTCGCCGAGGTATTCGGTGAACGCTGTCGAGCGCCGCAACAGCGGATCGATGCGCTCGCGGAAATAGTCGCGCTCGCCGGGATGGATCTTCGCGGCGATCTTCAACGAGAGGCCGCTGCGCCGGGCAATTTCGATCGCGAGATCGGGACGTTTCTCCGGCATCATGCGGCCGAGAAATAGCAGATATGAACCGGCTACCGGTTGAAACGAGAACTCGTCGAGCGGCAAGCCGTGATGTACCGTGCCCTGCCAGTTCGCCCACGGCACCGGCCGGCGCTGACTCGCGGAAATCGACACCACCGGCACGCCGCCGAATTCGCGGAACAGCGGCCCATGATCGTGCAGCAGCAGACGGCCGTGCAGCGTCGTCAGCGTCCGGCACGGCAAGCGCTCGGCCCACGCGAAATGCAATGGCTCGCCGTGAAAATGAACGACGTCGAATTGATCCGCGTCGCGGATCACGCGCGCGAATTGCCTGACGTGATGCGTTTGCGTGTCCCACACGTTCGCGTCGCGCCAAAGACCGCGCGGGCAGATCGGCACGAGTCGCGCGGCGCTCGTCGAATCGGCGCTCGCATAGAGCGTCACCTCGTGGCCGCGGGCGACCAGTTCCTCGGTCAGATACGACACGACGCGTTCGGTCGCGCCGTATGCGAACGGGGGCACGCTTTCGTAAAGCGGAGCGATCTGGGCGATTCTCATCGGGCGTTGAAAAGAGGATAGGGAGGTTGGCTCGCAACACGCCGCGCCGGACCACCAGCAGCAATCGCCGTACCGCCGCGCGACTGGTGATGCGGTATGGCGTTTGCTCGATGCGGGCACTTGACCGATCAAAGGAGCCGCCATGAACGACCGCGCAACGCAATCCGCTTCCAAGGACACGAAACCCACCGCTGCACGCGAAACCGCCAGCACCCCCGACGCGCTCGCGCTGCTCGAAGCCGATCACCGCGCCGTCGAAAAGCTGTTCGATGCGTTCGGCAAATCGCGCGGTGACGAGCGCGACGCGCTCGAAGCCAAAGCCGCGCTGGCGCAGCGTGCATGCGAAGAGCTGACGATGCATACGATCATCGAGGAAGAGCTGTTGTATCCGGCCGCGCAGCAAGCACTGCCCGACGACGACAAGCTCGATGTCGATGAAGCCTATGTCGAGCATTTTCTGGTGAAGACGCTAATCGCGAAGTTCACGACGCTGAAGCCCGGCGACAAAGGCTTCGACGCGACGTTCAAGGTCATGGCCGAACTGGTGCGGCATCACGTCGAGGAAGAGGAGGGCGAGCTCTTTCCGGCCTTGCGCCGCACCGGCTGCGATCTCGCTGCGCTCGGTAAGAAGATCGCGGCGCGCAAGGAAGCGCTGCAAGCGAGGCTGGATCAGGCGGGCAGTCGTGCGGTCGGCGACAAGACCTGATTGGAGCCTTTAAGCGTCGCCGCGACAGTCGTGTTCACAAGTCGACGCTTACGGACGAACGCACCCGTTTGCATGTCCATTAACATCGATTTCAGGAGGGCATAACTGGATCGCCTGATGCAGGCAGGGAGAGCCATGTCAAGGAGAAAGCTGAAACTCACGCAGTATCCGGCGGCAGGAGTCGCCTCGCGCGACGACTTTTCGATCTACGTCACCGCTCGACGCAGCGCCGATGGACGATTCTATGCCGATCTGCTGGTGAGCCGTAAAGTGGATGGCCGCCGTCTTTTCCCGTTCGATGGCGCCCCCGAAGTCGGTCCGTTCAACAGCATAGAGGAAGCGCGGCTCGCCGCCGAGGAGTACGGCGCGCGGATCGTCGCGGCCGACCTTGCCTGTCCCGAGGCGTGAGCGCGCGGCCCGGGTAGCGCGCGGCGCCCCGCCGCGCTGACGACGGCATCCCCATCAAACGCTTGTCCCGGTTTACGACCGGCACACGGTGGAGTTGTGCGCCCGCCGCTCGCTTGCGATGGTGCCATCGATCCAACGCGCCGCGCGGAACAACCCTTGCTCGCTTGTCGCTCGCCGTCATTCGGACCCGGCGCGCGTGGCGCCGTGCCGCGGCATTGCTCACGTTCACGGAGAGACACATATGGACAAGGAACTCGAAGCCCGCATCCGCACGCGGGCGTACCAGATCTGGGAAAACGATCCGTCGCCGGAAGGGCGGGCCGACGACCATTGGGAGGAAGCGCGCCGGCAGATCGAGGCGGAAGGCGCTGGCGCGCCGCAGGAGCCGACCGATCAGTCCGCCGATCGCGATCGGGGCTCGCGCATCGCGCCCGAAGAGCAACTGCAGGAAACGCCGGGCGAGGACATCGAAGCGCCGAAGCGCGCCAAACGCCCGCGCGCCGGATAAGCGGGCGCCGCGCTCTACGCCGACGATCGCGCCGGCGCCACCGGCAGCGCGCGTTTGTGGCGCGTCGCCATGTAAAAGCGGCGAATCGTCGTCAATACTTCGTCGCTGACCGGCTTGCCTTCGAGGAAGTCGTCGATGTCCTGGTAGCTGATGCCGTAGCTGTCCTCGTCCGGTTTCTGCGGCGTCAGCGATTCGAGGTCCGCGGTCGGCACCTTGTCGACGAGCCGCTCCGATGCGCCGAGCGCATGCGCGAGTGCGCGCACGCGGCGCTTCGTCAGACCCGCCAGCGGCAGGATATCGGCGCCGCCGTCGCCGAACTTCGTGAAGAAGCCCATCAGCGATTCGGCCGCGTGGTCGGTGCCGATCACCACGCCGACCCGCGCGCCCGCAATCGCGTATTGCGCGACCATACGTTGCCGCGCCTTGATGTTGCCGAGCACGAAGTCTTCATGAAAGTCGTCGACGTACTGCACGTTGCCGCGCTTGAGCGAAGACAGCATCGCGTCGGCGGGCTCCTTGATGTTGACCGTCAGCGTTTCGTCGGGGCGGATGAACGCGAGGGCGGCCGCGGCGTCTTCTTCGTCGCGTTGGCTGCCGTACGGTAGACGCACCGCGACGAAATGCGCTTCATAGCCGGTGGCACGCAGACGTTCGACGGCAAGCTGCGCGAGGCGTCCGGCAGTCGACGAATCGACGCCGCCGCTGATGCCAAGCACATAGGTGTGCAAGCCTTGCGACGCCAGGTAGTCACTCAGGAACGCAACACGCCGCTCGCGCTCGCGGGCCACGTCGAAATCGCGCTCGACGCCGAGTTCGTCGATCACTGCCTGCTGCCACGCGTCGGTGTCGAAGGAAGGGTGCAGATTCATCGTTCGGTCTCTCTTCAGTGGTCCCGCTCGATGCGCGGAAGTTGATCGAAGTAATGCTCGACGCGCGACAACGCATACAGCGCGGCGGACGAACGCACGTCGTTGCGGTCGCCCGAAAAGCGCCGCGTCTCGGCGAACGTGACGAACCGATCGCCGGGCCGTCGGAACGACCATGCGAAGCATTGCGTGCCTGGTGGCGGGCCGTCAGCGGAGCTGCCATGTGCGCCGCCATCGGCAAGCCCCGTGTTCGATACCGCGATGTCGGCGCAGCAGCCTTCCTGACTTAGCGCACCTTCGGCCATTTCGCGCGCGACCGCTTCGCTGGTGAGCCCGTATTGCTTCATCGTGCTTTCCCGCACGCCGAGAAAGCCTGCTTTGCCTGATGGCGAGTAGCTGACGAAGCCGACGTCGAGACACGCGCCGCTACCCGGCACGCTGGCTAGATAAGACGCGATCTGGCCGCCGGTGCAGGATTCGGCGGTGGCGAGCTTCAGACCTCGCGAGCTGAGGAAAGACACGACTTGCATGGGAATGTTCATAATTTGAGCCTTTGTTGTGCGACGGATTCGGACCGGCGTTTCGTTGGTGCAAAAGCTCAGCAAGGATCGGTCCGCGCGCGCTTCACGTTTCGCGCATCGCCATCGGTTCAAGCCGGCGGTATGCTCATTGCTGAAGCGTGGAAGAGCAGCGGACCCGCGCGTGGCCCCGCCGCGATGCGGGGGGGCGCGCAGCGCTGCGCATTCGCGAGGAGGCGGCGATGGGCGATTTCGACGAAGCGCGCGCATGGATGGTCGAGCGGCAAATCGTGCAACGCGGCGTGCGCGACGACTTCGTGATCGAGGCGATGCGGCGCGTGCCACGCGAAGCGTTCGTGCCGTCCGATCTGCGCGAATTCGCGTATGACGATACGCCGCTGCCGATCGGCGGCGAACAGTCGATCTCGCAGCCGTACATCGTCGCGAAGATGCTTGCGGCCGCCGAATTGCAGCCCGGCGACCGTGTGCTCGACATCGGTACGGGCTCCGGCTATGCGGCCGCGATCGCCGCGGAGATCGCGGGCCGGGTGGATTCCATCGAGCGCGACGCGAGCCTCGCCGAGCGCGCGCGCGAGCGCTTGCAGCGGCTCGGCTACGAGAACGTCGAAGTGCATGTCGGCGACGGCACCGCGGGTCTTGCCGCGCATGCGCCGTATAACGCGATCATCGCGGCGGCAGGCGGGCCGCGTGTGCCGCAGGCGCTGCGCGTGCAGCTCGCGGTCGGCGGACGGCTCGTGATGCCGGTCGGCAGCAGTCCGAGCCGTCAGCGGCTCGTCAAGATCGTGCGGCGTGACGAACACGATTACGACGAACATGCGTTCGCGGACGTGCGCTTCGTGCCGCTCGTCGGCGACGACGGCTGGCCGGCGCCAGGCGGCGTGGCGCATGCGGATTCGCGGCCCACGCCTACGCCGCTCGAACCTGAGCCGGTCGCGCCTGAGCGGGCCACGCCTAAGCCGGCCGCACCTCAGCCGGTCGCGCCTAAGCCGGCCGCGCCTAAGCCGGCCGCGCCTAAGCCGGCCGCGCCTAAGCCGGCCGCGCTCGAACTCGCGCTTCGCGACGCGGCCGAACCGTTACCCGACATCGATTCCGCGGAATTCGCGGCGTTTTTCGACCGCTTCGCCGGGCGACGCGTCGTGCTGCTCGGCGAGGCCAGTCACGGCACGTCGGAGTTCTATCGCGCGCGGGCGGCGATCACGCGACACCTCGTCGAGCGGCACGGCTTTTCGATGATCGCGGTCGAGGCCGACTGGCCCGATGCCGCGATCATCGACCGGCATGTGCGCGACAGGCCGATGCCCGGCGAACGGTCTCGACCGTTTCGCCGCTTTCCGACCTGGATGTGGCGCAACACCGATTTCATGAGCTTCGTCGCGTGGCTGCGCTCGCACAATGCCCTGCATCGCGACAGCGAGACGCGCTTTTACGGGCTGGATATTTACAGCCTGTCGGAATCGATCGACGCGGTGCTGCGCTATCTGGACAGCGTCGACCCGGCCGCGGCGCGCATCGCGCGCGAGCGTTATGGGTGCCTCAGTCCGTGGCAGAAAGATCCCGCCGTCTATGGGCGCGCCGCGCTGAGCGGCGGCTACGCGCAGTGCGAAGAGCACGTGATCGCCCAGCTCGGCGATCTGCTGAAAAGCCGGCTCGACTATGCACGGGAAGACGGCGAACGCTTCCTCGACGCGGCGCAGAACGCGCGGCTCGTGGCGGTCGCCGAACACTACTATCGCGCGATGTATTACGGCGGACCGCAAAGCTGGAATCTGCGCGACACGCATATGTTCGACACGCTGCGGCATGCGCTCGACAGTCGCGGCCCGCAGGCGCGTGTGGTCGTGTGGGCGCACAACTCGCATATCGGCGACGCGAGCGCCACGCAGATGGGCCGCGTGCAGGACGAGATCAATCTGGGCCAGCTGTGCCGCGCGCAGTTCGGCGACGCGGCGGCGCTGATCGGCTTCGGCACGCACAGCGGCACGGTCGCCGCGGCCAGCGACTGGGGAGGGCCGATGGAAGTGAAGAACGTGCGGCCATCGCTCGATGGCAGCGTCGAATACAGCATGCACGCCATGGGCCTCGCGCGCTTTCTGCTCGACCTGCGGCCCGGCGTGCACGACGCGCTGTGCGAACGGCTGCGCGCGCCGCTGCTGGAGCGCTTCATCGGCGTCATTTATCGTCCGGAGACCGAGCGGTATAGCCACTACGCGGAAGCGTCGCTGGCCGAGCAGTTCGATGCGTTCGTGTGGTTCGATCGCACCAGCGCGGTGACCGCGCTGCCCGTTTCCGCCGATGAAAAATGCCACGCGTCGGAGACGTTTCCATTCGGTGTGTGAGCGAGGAACGCGGCTTGCAACGCAACGGACAGTGCATATCCAGCCTGTCCGAACCGGGGGAGCCGCTCATGAAGAAGGTCATACAGCGCTTTGCCGTCGCCGCGATGTTCAGCGTTGCGAGTGACTTCGTCTGCGCGCAAGCGGTCGAGTGGGCCGGGACTCAGCCGGCCGTCGCCGCGCGAGCGTTGCTATTCGCGCAGGCCGGCAAAGACGCGGGCACCGAAGGCGGGGCGGGCGCGGCAGCCCAGTCGGGCACGCCACCCGGCGAGTTGAGCCGCGACCAGACGAACCGCAAGCAGGCGGGGCGCGCGAGCCAGGCGGCGGCTCAGCACGGCCAGCGCAGTCAGCAGGGCGCGAGCGCGCCCCACGGTGCCAGCAGCGCGCGCTAGCGGCGACGCGGCCCGGCTGCCGCCGTCGCCGCCCGTGCTCGCGATTCCGCCATGAGAGACGAACCGGTCTGGTTCCTGCTGATCGGCGCACTGCTCACGTTCATGGCGGTTGCGCGCGGGCCGATCCGCCGCTTGCCGCTGACCGGCGCGATGATCTATCTGCTGGTCGGCGCGGCGGTCGGGCCGGCCGTGTTCGGGCTCGTCGGTGTCGATTTACTCCGCAATACCGTGCTGCTCGCGACGCTCGCCGAAGTCGGGCTCGTCGTGTCGCTGTTCTCGATCGGCATGCATCTGCGCGTGCGGCTGCGCAATCCGTTGTGGTGGTTGCCGCTGCGGCTCGGCGGGCCCGCGATGATCGTCACCGTTGCCTTGATGTTCGGCTTTACCGCTTTGCTGACCGGACGCGCGGACGGCGCGGCGTTGTTCCTCGCGGCAGCGCTCGCACCGACCGACCCGGTGCTCGCCAACGAACTGCGCGTGACGCAGGCCGGCGACGACGAACCCGTGCGCTTCGCTTTGTCGGGTGAGGGCGGCCTCAACGACGGCGCCGCCTATCCGTTTGCGGTGCTGGGTCTGACGCTTGCCGGCGCGAGCCTGTTCGGCTCCGGCAGCGGCGTGCATTTCGCCGGCTCGGTGCTGTGGGGGATCGTCAGCGCGCTCGTGGTCGGCTGCGTATTCGCGATCGTGTTCGCGCGCGCGATCTTCTTTCTGCGCACCCGCTACGGCGAAGCGATCGGTCTCGACGGCTTTCTCGCGCTAGGGCTGATGGCGACGTCATACGGCGCGGCGCTGCTGGTGCACGCGTATGCGTTCGTCGCGGTATTCGTGGCGGGCGTCGCCGTGCGTCACGAGGAATTGCGCTCGACCGGCGACAAGAATCCGTCCGAAGTGCTCGACGAGGTGCAGCACGGCGAACAGGCCGATGTCGCGAAAGATCCGGAAAAGGCGCATGCGATCCTCGCCGAATCGATGATGGGCTTCACGCGCGAAATGGAGCGGCTCGCGGAGTTGTCGCTCATGCTGATCATCGGCTGCGTCGTGTCCGCGCATTGGCGCGAGATGCTCGACGTGCGCGCCGTGTTGCCCGCGGTGTTTCTGTTTTTCGTCGCGCGACCGCTGTCCGTCGTCGTCGCGATGATCGGTGCGCGCATCGACAGCAGCCAGCGGTATCTGATGGCATGGATGGGCATCCGCGGAGTCGGCGCGTTTTACTACCTGATGTTCGGCCTTGAATACGCGCGCGGCGCGATGACGCCGCTGCTGCCCGCGGTGCTCGATGCGATCGTGTTGTCGGTGCTTTTGCATGGCTCGACCGCCAACTATCTGTTGCGGCGGTATTTCGACCGGCGTCGCTGAATGAAGCGACGGGCGCGATGGCGCGCGCTAGTTGCCGCGCGCCGCCCCTTGTATCGCAATGTATCTGCGCGGACCACGGATACGTGCGCATACCAAACCCGCTGATCCAGACACACGCGCGATACGTCGGCGCGTTCAAATACGTCCAACGCAAGTTCGAGCCTGGATTTGCAGATCTCAACAATACTGGATCAACAGGAGTAAGCGACCATGACCCGCATCGAAAACGTGCTGTACACCGGTAAAACCCACACGACCGGCGGCCGCGAAGGCGCCGCGCGCAGCTCGGACGGTCGCCTCGACATCAAGCTGTCGTCGCCCGGCACCGCGGGCGTTGGAACGAACCCCGAGCAGTTGCTGGCCGCCGGCTGGTCGGCGTGTTACATCGGCGCGCTCGGTTTGGCGGCGCGCGCGCTGCACCTTTCGTTGCCTGCCGATACGAGCGTCGATGCGGAAATCGATCTCGGCACCACCGATGGCGCCTATTTCCTTCAGGCGCGTCTGTTCGTCAGTATTCCCGGTGTCGAGCGTGACGTGGCGCGCGCGTTGATCGAGCGCGCGCATCAGACCTGCCCGTATTCGAAGGCGTTGCGCGGTAACGTGGATGTGCAGACTACGCTCGTTTGAGAGGTTAGTCGGGGTGGTTCGTGGCGGGGCGGCGCCCGTCCCGCTCCCCACGCGGTGTCGGCTCGGAACCGACCGCTACGCGGCAGGCGCCACGAACGCCCCGGCGATTCCATGCCGCGCGAGCGATTCCGCCACGAAGCCCGACGCCTTCACCTCCTCGACAAACGACCGCAGCGCCTGAGCCGCCGCTTCGCCGCGGCTCTTCGGAACACCCATTGCCTGCCGGATCACCATGAAGCGCTCGTCGAGCAGCCGCAGCCCGGCCGTTTGCTTCGCATCGGCTTCGAGTTGCTGCTTCACGCCTGCCGCCACTTCCAGTTGCTGCTCGATAAATGTCGGCACGACACTCGGCGAGCTCGGCGCGCGCACGATCTGCGCGGCTTTCAACTCGCGCGTGAGGAACAGATCGTACGCACTGCCTTTGCCGACGACGACCCGGTTGTGCGCCTGATCCACATCCTGATTCGACCGCACCGGCGAGTCGTCGCGCACCAGATAGAAGCCTTCGATCAGTACATACGGCGCCGTGAATTCAATCGTTGCGCCGCGCGATGGATCGATCGCGAAGAAGCCGAAATCCGCGCGTTCCTCGCTGACGGCCTGCACCGATTTGGCGGCCGTATCGAACACCACCAGTTCCAGTTCGACGCCAAGTTTCGCGGCGAACGCGCGCGCGAGATCGATCGAAACGCCGAACGGCTCGCCGGACTGGGCATCGCGATTGGCGAGGATCGGATTGCCGAGATTGATCGACGCGCGCAGCTTGCCCGTGGGCGAGAAGGCGGCGACGACGGTGGGATCGATAGTCATAGAGGTTCTCGTGGCGACCGCGTTCAGGGCGAAGGGCGGTCTCAGGGTTCAAGGATTTCGCTGCTGCGGGACAGCGCGTCGAGCGTCTGCAGCAGATGCTCGCGCATCGCTTCCGACGCTTCTTCGTTGCGCTCCCGCTCCGACAGTTCGAGCAGATGCAAATGGTGCTTCGCGTGTTCGACATAGCGCTCGCGATGCTGCATCGAGCGATACGACAGCAAGCGGCGCAGGCGGTTCACCCGCCGGATCGTGTTGATGAAAAAGCTGTTGGCCGAAGCCTCGGCGAGCGACTCGTGAAAGCGCACGCCGCGATCGTGCAACTGGTCGGCGGTATCCGTTTCGATGCCGCCCGCGAGCAGATGCATCTCGACCTCACGACACCGCTCCAGCACCTTGCGCTCGAGCCGGCAGCCGGGCTCCAGCGATGCCGCCGGTTCGAGCGCGAGCCGCAGCCGGTACGACTTTAGCAGGCCGTCGCGCGTGGTCAACCTTGGCGAGAACTGCCAGCCATAACCCGGTTTGCGTTCAGCCCATCTTTCCCGCGCGATGCGGCCGAGCACAGCGGTCAGTTGCGCGCTCGTCAGTCCGTAGCGGGTGCGGATCAGCTGCTCGGAGAATTCATCGGGCAGTTCGCTTTTCAGGCGGTCGTCGGCGATCTGGAAATAAGCACGCGTGACGACGCCGGCCTCGGCAAGATGCAGTTCGTCGACTACGTCCGCAAGAGATTCGGAGAGCGGCTTCGCGACGAAGAAGCCGCGATTCTTTTCCCGCGTCAAGATGCCTTTGTCGTGTAGCTACGCGAGCGCTTCGTTCACGGGGGAACGTGAGACGCGCAGACGGTCGGCGAGCATCCGTGCGGGCAGGTGCGCGCCGGCGTCGAGTCCCGTTCCAGACCGCGCACTTCCCCGGCTCGTTCTATCCGCGCGCGATGCAGCTCGGCAAGATGTCCGCCGAGTCGCGCTTTCCGGACAGTACGCTCGCCGAACTGCGCGCGCGGCCATTCGGATGAAGCAGCCGAACGGTGTGTGAGCCTTGAATCACTCAATAGGGACAATTCCCCGTCCGCCAGACGGTAGTCCATCGCGGCCATCTCTTGCGGTTGGTTTTAGATGGCGTACGATTGACCTCACGTTAGCAAAGCGCGTATCAATTAGTAGGTCGAGGCGAGAAGTCGCGGTGCGCCGTCTACCCATTGCTAACAGCAATATTTGCAAGAGGTGGCTACATGAAAAGCGCACACAACGTTATCGACGCTTCTCGGCTCGTTGCAGCTTTGATCCTCGCCTGCGCGGCGGGCTCGGGCGCACAAGCGCAAAGTTCGAACGCGGCACCGGCTGCGGCATCTGCCCCGGGTCTTGCAGTAGCCGCTCAGGCGTCGTCAAACGCACTGAACCCATTCCCTCATGGCCCGCACCCGCATGGCGTCGGACCGAAAGTGCCGCCAGCCGCCGCCCTCGACGGATCGGACGTAGACAAACAGAACGGCGGAGACAAGATCAATCCGAATAATTTCCGCGACGATCGCGGGCCGGCGGTGGATACGCCGTACCAGGCTCCCGAAGCAGCGACTGCCGCTACATTGAGCCGGACACCAGGGGCCGTCGCCGCGCCAACCTTTACGACGACCGACTGGCCGACGTATGGTATGAACAGGCAGCGGACTGGGTATAACTCAGTCGAGACGGTGCTCACCCAGACCAACGTGAGGACGATGGTAAAGCACTGGGACTCAAAAGTCCTGGACGGTGCCATCCTGACTCAGCCGGTACTGGCTGCTGGGGTGATGATCAACGGGGTGCCAACCGATATCGTCTATGTTGCGACAGAGGGGAACAGTACATATGCACTGAATGCCGCGACAGGGAATATCATTTGGAAAAGCGCCCAAATCCCTCAAGCTATCTTGACGTCGGCCTGCCAGGGGCTGTTCCAAGGCAAGATCGGGGTGCAGGGCACGCCCGTCATCGACCATGCCAACAACCGGATTTTCGTTGTGAGCGGGCGAGGCTACCTGCATGCGTACAACCTGCAGACCGGCGTGGATCTCCCGGGCTTCAACCTGCTACTTCTCGACCCAAACAACGCTACTCCAATAACGATGGTCTATGGCGGCTTGACGCTCAGTCCCGATGGTTCGTCGATATACGTGGCGACAGCCGGTGACCCCTGCGATACGGAGCCGTACCATGGACAGGTCGTCCGCGCGTCCACCACCAACCCAGCTGCGATTCTGCAACGCTGGTATCCAACCGGCGCAACCGGGCCAGATGGGGGCGGTGTATGGGGTATGGGCGGCGTATCGATTCCGCCGGATGGGACGGTCGTCTATGCACTCACGGGCAACGCATTCGCCCAGCCGGAAAATGCCGCGTTCGCGGAGCACGTCGTGAAGCTCACGCCGACCCTGGCGGTAGCGGCGTCGAACTCGCCGCTTTCTCCGCCCCTCACGGACGTCGACTTCGGCGCTACAGCATTGCTCTTTCAGCGTCCCACCTGCCCGACGATGCTCGCGGCCTACAACAAGTCCGGCAACCTGTTCATTTATAACCGAGCCACTATTCAGCAGCAGGGCCCCATTGAAAAGTTGACGATTTCCCAAACTTCAGCCGACGGCAGCAACATAGGCCTTCCTGCATTCGACCCGGTGCTGAATCGGCTTTACGTCGTGTCCCCTGGCGGTTCGGGGAGCAACAACTTATACCAACACGGGGTGATTGCACTGTCGATCGACAGCAACTGTACTGTGAACCCCAAACCCGTGTGGACGGCGCAAGTCGGCTTGAACCAAGTCGCGTTCAACCCGGCTATCCCGCCCGTCGCCGCAAATGGTGTGGTGTATTACGCAGACGGTTTGGGCAACGACTTTTATGCATTGGATGCCGCGGACGGGACCATACTCTTCCACGACAAATACACGCCAGCTCAAAACGGCGAGGGCAACTTCGCGTCGCCGATGGTCGTGAACGGGCAAGTCTTCGTCGCTGGTGGCGACCACGTGGTTCATGCCTATGGCCTCTGACTGCTAAACCCGTTAGCGAAACGTAACTTTTTCGCAAGCATAGCCACTCTGCTCTGATTGCGCGCAGTGATTCGCAGTATCGCGCCGCTGCGCGCGTCCTGCTGACCCGTCGCAATTCGATGACGTCGAGGCGTTCCCGGCGCGCGCGCCGCATCGCGCCGTCGCGGTGACGCGCGCGAGTCGACGTTGCTCTCGCACGCAAATACAAGGCTCCCCGGGCTTCTAAACGTAGCGCGAGTTGGGCATCATGATGGCCATGCCGCCCACCGCCATCCCTGTCGCGGAATTGCCGATCGAGCCTGATGCGCTACAGGCGTTGGCGCTCGAACAGAGCGCTTTGCGCGCTGTGTGCGCAAGATCGTGGCCGGTCGGCAGTTGTTTGCCTCAATACTTAAAGTAACCGTTCGCCGCCGAGAAGTGGGGCGACGCGCTATGGAATGCGACTTCATTTCATCGTTGCTTGTACTATGATGAACCGGCGTGTCCCCGTCTTGTCTCTTTAGTAGCCGCGATCGGTGCTGCACCCTGAGGCGCGGTTATTAGCATCGGCACTCTTGGTGTTCGTAAATTCGTGATGTAGACGACGCCGAATTCAGTGTGTCCCGATACTCGCATGTATGTTCCTTAGACAATGTGCTCGTCGGCACCTACGAAGGAGTAGCATGACTGCATCCCGTTCTAACTCGGCATCGAGGCGAGTCGCTATTCTGGTCCTGCTCTGTCGCGACTACGCAGCGCTCGAACTAACCCTCGCCAGTCACATGGCGTACCGGCCGACAGGCGTCGAGTTCATCCTGCTTCAGAACTGTCGGGGCGGCTATGACGCGGAACGCACGCTTGCCGTCGCGCGGCGCTACGCAAGGCTTTTTCCGGGCGTCGTTCGGGTCGTCGACGACATTCCGCCTGGTCCACCTTATCGCACGATCAAGAAACTACTCTCGCAGCCGGCATTCGCCGAAATCGACCTGATCTGCAAGGTGGACGACGACGCGTTTCCGATCGCCGGCGGGTGGCTCGACAAGATGCTGGCCACGTACGACGCGGCGGAAAAGGAAAGCGGCAACGAGCTTGCGTACGTCACTCCCCTCATCAACAACAACAACTGGGGCTTCCCTGAGGTGATGCGCGTGATGAACCTGGAGCGCGAGTACTTTACGAGCCAGGCGCATCCGCATTTCGTCGGGGCCGACGGGGACAAGCGCTTTCCGCTGCGAATCATCCCTGCGGAGCAGATCGAGATCGGCACCAATGGCACGATATGGGGCTATCCGCACATCGCGCGCTGGCTACATGAACGGACCACGCTTCAGCCTGATGCTTTCATCGCTGCGACTCAGGACCTCGAACCTTGCGAAGTGCCGGCAGCATTGCGCTATTCGATCGGCTGCATTCTTTTTCGCAAGCGGTTATGGGACATGATCGACGACGGTGGGCAAGATGACGAGCACATGATGCATGTCTACTGTGAGCGGCACCGGCTGAGAATCGTCTGTGCGCGCAGCGTGCCGTTCGTTCACATCGCGTACTTTACCCAGCGTGAGGAGAACCGCGACATCGTCGATGCCGCTCGCGCGCTTTACGACGGGAGGCTTGGCCATCCCTTCCCGATTTCACTCTACGCGGACCGTGAACGCGATATCGAAGCGCGGTTGCGCTGGCTCGAAGACCACCCGCCGCAGGCCACCAAGGGGACGCTTAAAGCGTCGAAGCGTGTCAGTCGCGCGATCTATCGGCGAGTGCGCACGCTGTGGAAAAACGGTCGCCGAGCATGGTCTGTCGTGACTGGCAAGCGCAATGCGACGAGCGGCCGGAGCTCTCCGTCACCATGACGTCTTCTATTGCGACCGTACCAAGCCGTCGCCCAGGACACCGGCGAGCAGACCGTTTGCGGCGTGAAAAGCAGACTCGTCGGCTGTTGTGAGAACGTCAGGATCGCCGCGGCGACGCTCTCACACCGGTTTGTAGATATCTACTGGCATACTTGGCCTGTCCACTATCGAAGTGGGGAATGCGCCAATACCTCACCAATTTGTGCCGGTTCCTGACATTGGTGCAGCGAAGCATATACAAATTCATAGAGTACTTCGTTTCCTGGCCGCACCGGTCGGCCTTTCCTGTGATTGCGCCGCAACGGCACAAACCCGTTCTACCTTAATCAATTGTCTGCTTATTTCAGTTCCTGCCGATTCTGGTGGACCCAGACGACCGGCATTTCAGGTGGGCCCGGTTTGCTCCCACAAGGTTTTTCGCGAAACAAGGGCGACGACAGCAGCCCCGATCGCTCCGGTGAAAGCGCCGCCGGAGGTTCTCGCGCAAACGGAATCGCATTCCCTGGAAGCTCGTCAGAAACATCGACAGCAAAGGTGGCGTTTACTGATGAGCCGCGCGATCGCAAGAGCAGGCTGGCGAACTGGTTGCTTCATACCGGAGCTCGCCAGGAATTTGAAATCTATTTTGGGTACTCGAGGTGCGCCAAAGTCAGCACTGGTCCGGCGCGGATGCGTCACTGTTGTACGACTCTGATGAAATTCGTGGCGCACCGTCAACGAGTCGTGCGGCTTACTGCCGGTAGCGGTGGCTTCCTCGGACGAAGAGTTTGGGAGCCGGTAGCAAGGCCCAACCGGCGTCGGCCTGATCAGGTATTCGCTTCCGCGGAGACCTTACTCGCACTCCGCCCGGGGGATATAAAGATATGTCTCCAAGCGATCCTTCATCGATGTATTGACAACGGCTAACTCATGACGAGTCCCCTCCGACACAACATCGTTGCGCTGTCAGTTCTGCAAGCAGCCAACATGCTGCTGCCGCTTGCAACATTTCCCTACCTGTTGCGTGTTCTGCGCCCGGAACACTTTGGTGCGTACGTCTTCGCGCAAGCCTTAGTTGGTTATCTCGTGCTGCTGACGGACTACGGTTTTAACTGGTCAGCGACTGCTCACGTCGCACGGGTCCAAAAAGATCGGCACGCGGTATCGAAGATCTTTTGGGCGACGCAAGGCGCAAAGGCGCTTATCGCTGTGGTCTGCCTCGCCATCCTGCTGGTAGCGGCTTTCTTCGTAGCAAGATTGCGCGAACTGCTGCCTGTTCTGCTGGCTACCTATCCGGTCGTTATCGGAACGGTCCTGTTTCCACAGTGGCTTTTCCAGGGCCTGGAGCAGATGACGTTTACTACGGTCTCCACGTTGAGCGCGCGGGTGTTGCTGCTTCCGCTAACGTTCTTCCTGGTGCACTCGCCGGCCGACACGTGGATCGCGTCGCTCATCAGTTCGATGAGCGTGATTGCTGCCGGAGTCGTCGCATCGATCCTGATCGCAAAAAACCGACTGATCATCCCCTTGATGCCGAGCATGGCGGACGTCATCGAAGCGCTTCGTGAAGGCTGGCACATGTTCATTTCCACGGCAGCGATCAGTCTGTACACAACCACTAATAGCGTGTTGCTTGGATTTATTGCGGGAGACGTCGCTGTTGGCTACTTTGGCGTAGCCGACAAGATTCGGAACGTCGCCCAGGCGCCGCTCGTACCGTTCGCCAACGCAATTTACCCGCGCGTGACGGCGCTCTTTTCCGAAGACTCCGAAAAGGCGTTTGGGCTGGTGCGCAAGATGCTCTACCTGGGGGGCTCGGCCATGTTGCTGGCTTCGGTCGCGCTCTGGGCCGGCGCCGATTTGATCATTCGCATCGCCGTGGGCCCTGGGTACGAACCAGCGGTCATCGTTCTTAAGTGGATGGCCCTCCTGCCGCTGCTCATCTGTCTAAACAATGTACTGGGCGTTCAGGTGATGCTGCCGCTCGGCATGAAGAAGAGAGTCAGCGAGATACTGGTCGTCTGCGGCCTGATCAACCTTGCCCTGCTCGTGCCTCTTGCATCGGCTTATGGCGCTCAGGGTGCGGCAATGTCAGTGCTTGCCACCGAATTTCTGGTTACGGCCTTAATGGCTCTCCACCTGATCAAATGCAAGATTCCAGCTTTTTATACGAGGATGCGCAGAGATGAATTATGACTTCCTTATCGTAGGCGCCGGCTTTGCGGGCGCGGTCTGTGCCGAACGTCTGGCGGCAAGCGGCAAGCGTGTGCTTGTCGTAGACAAGAGAAATCATATTGGCGGCAATGCATATGACCGCGAGGATGAGAACGGTGTGCTGATCCATCCGTATGGTCCGCACATCTTTCATACGAACAGTAAGCGGATATTCGAGTACCTGTCGGGTTTTACCGATTGGCGCTTCTACGAGCATCGCGTAAAGGCTTATGTAGACGGGGATCTGTATCCGATACCGATCAATCGCACGACGATCAACAAGCTATATGGCCTCGATCTGAGCGAGCAGGACACGATAGCGTTCCTTGAGTCGGTACGTGAAGCGCGAGAGGTCAATACGACCAGCGAGGACGTGGTGCTGAGCAGCGTTGGCCCGGATCTGTGCGACAAGTTTTTCCGTGGCTATACGCGCAAGCAATGGGGACTCGATCTGTCTGAATTGTCTGCGGGTGTCGCTGCGCGAATACCAACGCGTTCGAACGACGACGACCGGTACTTCACCGATACTTTTCAATTTATGCCGGCGCACGGCTACACCGCGATGTTCGAAAAGATGCTTGACAGTCCAAATATCGACGTGCGTCTGTCGACCGACTATGACGTGGTGAAAGCGAATATCGAATGTGGACACCTTGTGTACACTGGACCGATCGACGCGTATTTCGGGTATCGGTTTGGCAAGCTTCCGTACCGCAGCCTCCACTTTCAACACCAGCATCTGAACGACGTGGAGCGTTTTCAGACGACGGGTACCATCAACTATCCGAACGATCACGAATATACGAGGATTACTGAGTTCAAGCACCTCACCGGGCAACAGCATCAGGGGACTTCGATTGTAAAGGAGTATCCGCGAGCCGAAGGCGAGCCGTACTACCCGATTCCGCGCAAGGAAAACGAGGCATTGTTCATGCGTTACAACGCGCTCGCGGAGACAGTTACCGATGTGACTTTTGTGGGCAGGCTGGCGCAGTATCGCTATTACAACATGGACCAGGTCGTTGGTGCGGCGCTCAAAGCAGTAGAGGGACTCGTCTAAGGAGCAGTAGTAAGAAAGCTGTGACTCGTGGCAACCGAGAGCTTGCCTGGATTGCCTGAAAGATTTGGAGCGTGTACTTCGCCGCTAACTCTGTCTTTCCGTGTCCCGAAACATGCTTTCTACGCATAGAGAAATTGAGAGATGAAAAAGTACCTGGTCGTTCTGAGCTGGTGGTTCGGCTGGGCGCAGCATTGGAGACGGGGCAACTATCGACCCATGGTCTGTCGTGCTCCAATTGATGCCCCCGGCGATTGTTCAATGGTGATCGCTGCTGCTTCTCACTGCAAATCAGACCAGCGACGCACTGCGGAATACGACTGCACACTTGATCTTTGCTTGTACTAATGTACTCGTCCTACGAAGGAGTAGCATGACTGCATCCCGTTCTAACTCGGCGTCGAGGCGAGTCGCTATTCTGGTCCTGCTCTGTCGCGACTACGCAGCGCTTGAACTGACCCTTGCCAGTCACATGGCGTACCGGCCGACAGGCGTCGAGTTCATCCTGCTTCAGAACTGCAGGGGCGGCTATGACGCGGAACGCACGCTTGCCGTCGCGCGGCGCTATGCAAGGCTTTTTCCGGGCGTCGTTCGGGTCGTCGACGATATTCCGCCTGGTCCACCTTATCGCACGATCAAAAAACTACTCTCGCAGCCGGCGTTCGCCGAAATCGACCTGATCTGCAAGGTGGACGACGACGCGTTTCCGATCGCCGGCGGGTGGCTCGACAAGATGCTGGCCACGTACGACGCGGCGGAAAAGGAAAGCGGGGACGGGCTTGCCTACGTCACCCCGCTCATCAACAACAACAACTGGGGCTTCCCTGAAGTGATGCGTGCGATGAGTCTGGAACGCGAGTACTTCACGAACCAGGCGCATCCGCATTTCGTCGGTGCCGCCGGGGACGGTCGCTGTCCGATGCGAATCATCCCTGCGGAGCAGATCGAGATCGGCACCAATGGCACGATATGGGGCTATCCGCACATCGCGCGCTGGCTACATGAACGGACCACGCTGCAACCTGATGCTTTCATCGCTGCCACTCGGGCGCTCGAACCTTGCGAAGTGCCCTCAGAATCGCGCTATTCGATCGGCTGCATTCTTTTTCGCAAGCGGTTATGGGACATGATCGACGACGGTGGGCAGGACGACGAGCACATGATGCATATGTACTGCGCGCGACAGCAGCTGCGAATCGTTTGTACGCGCAGCGTGCCGTTCGTTCACATCGCGTACTTTACCCAGCGTGAGGAGAACCGCGACATCGTCGATGCCGCTCGCGCGCTATACGACGCGAGGCTCGGCCATCCCTTTCCGATCTCACTCTACGCGGACCGTGAACGCGATATCGAAGCGCGGTTGCGCTGGCTCGAAGAACACCCGCCGCAGGCCACCAAGGGGACGCTTGAAGCGTCGAAGCGTGTCAGTCGCGCGATCTATCGGCGAGTGCGCACGCTATGGAAATGAGCAAGGGCGCGCGTCGCCGAGCGGAGTGTGTCGTTTCATGATTTCGCGCGGTTGGTGTCAGTCAAATGCGATTCTTCGCCAGTGACTGTCTTTACGTGCCGCGCAATCTGCTTCTATGAATAGGGAAATTGAAAGATGAACAAGTACCTGGTCGTTCTGAGGTGTGGAGACAGTTCCTTGCATCCGCAATGGTTCAGCGGCGGACAGGCCCCAAACTTTGATTTGATCCTGAGTTACTACGGGAAGAACCAAGATTATGCAGACATCTATGCCAAAGCCATACATCGATTCAAAGGATCAAAATGGGAAGGTCTTAACGACTTCATGTTGCAAAATGCCCAATTGATTCTGCAATATCGTTACATCTGGCTCCCGGACGACGACATCCTGACGGATGTTCAAACCCTGAACGACTTCTTCGAGTATGTAGAACGAGAGAATTTCGCACTCGCGCAACCGTCTCTCGACGAGAGAAGCTATTTCGGTCACCAAACGACGTTGCAAAACAGCGAGTTTGAATTTCGCGAAACAAATTTCGTGGAGTTGATGATGCCATGTTTATCTTCGAATGCTTTGCAAGCGATAAAACACAGCTTCGGGATGAACAAATCAGGCTGGGGCCTCGATTTCTTGTGGCCCAAGTGGGTCGCTTCTTTTGGAAAGGTTGGCATTATTGATCGTTTTTCCGTGTTCCATACACGCCCGGTCGGCTCGGCTGGGAGCGGCATGGGAGACGATTCAACTACGAGCCCAAATTTTGAATTGAATCAGACGCTCGCGCAATACGGGATGCTGGGCACTCCGATAAAGGTCATTCGTGGCAAAAGAAGCGATGTAGGCAAATCATATGCGAGCGGACGACTGGGCAATCCAATGTTGTTCATTCATGCGGTAAAGGGCAGCAATCCGGTGCGACGGAAAGATATCGTCAGTTTTATGAGGCTGCTGAAAGAGTATCTCCCGTGGCTTCATCATATCAAGCGCACAACGTGGCCAATACATCGGGCTCCGGAAAGGCGCTCAAGCCGTTGAGAATGATAACGCGTGTGATTGATGCAAATACCGTTTCGCTGCCGTGGGCATAGACCGTTTTCGAAGCAGCAAACCTGTCGCGGGGGCATTGTCAACTTATCGAGACTCGTCGTAAAAGCGGCAGGAAGGTCAGGATCGACTTGTCGACGGCGCAGATTTTCGATAAATGATTAATTAGTCACACTCAACCATTGGCGACATTAGTCGGGCGAAAAGAGACATGCTCCATGGATCGCATTTAGTTCTGTATAAACTCTCGTATCGTGTAGTCCGTTGCAACCACCTTCTCGCGTACGGCACTGCCGAGTCTCCAATGGTATGCAGCAACGCGGCGATGCTCTCAACGAAGCAAATCGAGGAGGCTGAATTATGAGCGATGCAAAATTTGCAACGTTCTGGAATGGTCCGGAATTGTCTCCTTATGAAATCGCTTGTTTGAATACGTTCATTGCTAATGGCAGCGAAATCGCTGTGTATAGTTATAAACCCATCAGCAACTTGCCAAAAGGCGTGATCGAAAAGGACGCCCAGTCGATCCTTTCGGCCGACTCGCTGAGCGCTTTTCCCGTTAATGGCGTTCCTTCATTGGCGCATTTCACAGATTATTTCCGGTTAATAATGCTTACCAAAACGGATGAAATCTGGGCGGACACAGATATTCTTCTCCTGAGACGATTTGACCTGAACATTGCGGGCGACTTGGTCGGGCGGGGAGAGCCGGATCTGCTTTGCAACGCACTCCTGCGCCTCGACCCGGGGAATCCACGGCTGCATGATGTAATTCAGCGGGTAGAAGCGATGGAGAACACGGATATAAAATGGCGTGCGACTGGCTCCCATATTTTGACGGAGGTCTATGGTGCAAAGGCCGGCTTGGCTGAAAAAGTGTTTTATCCGGTGCATGCCGATTCCTATTATAAGGTCTTTTTGCCCCACTATTTCGAAGAGTGCGCTGCGCTTTGCACCAATGCATATACGCTTAAATTTTGGAATAATCGTGTGGTTAAGCTTGGGGTGTTCAAACGGGTCTGTCCACCGAAGGGGTCATTCCTGCATCACGTGTTTGCCAGTACTGGATCCGATCAGCTTTTCGACGAGATCTATCCCGCGGATGTGATGCAGAGGTTGATCAGTAACGCCGAAGAGAGAGTCGGCCGCGATGAAGGCGTTCGCAAACTCATGCGAATAGCATTGGGGCGCGGTTTATCCAGCTAATTTGACGACACGTATTTACACACCGGATTTAATTGATAACTATTGGCATATTCGTCTCATTATCGCAAAAACGATTTCATTAAAAGTTCCTATCTGACATACTTGCCTGATCCACTGCCGCAGTGGTGGAATACGCCAATACCTCACCAATTTGTGCCGATTCCTACAAGATATTGGTGCAGCGATGCGTTTACAGCTAGTCTGTAGTGTACTTCGTTCCCGGTCGCATGCTGGTCGACTTTGTCCTGTGATTGCGCCGCGACCATAGTCCCGTTTTACCCAATTTATTGTCTGCTTATTTCAGTTGCTGGCGATCTTGGTAGACCCAGACTGCCGGCACTTCAGGTCGGCCCGATTTGCTCCCACAACATGATTCGTGATTGGTTGATTTCGTCGCGAAGCCGGGATTTTGCGATATAGAACGGGTAGTTCACGCCTCGTTTACCTCCAGGAGCATTGTCTATGTCCGCACCGAGAATCAGCGTTCTGCTGCCTATCTACAAGGTCGAGGACTATATCGAGGACTGTCTCGACTCACTGCTGTCACAATCCAGCACCGATTTCGAAATCATCGCCGTCGACGACTGCAGCCCCGATCGCTCCGGTGAAATCGCCGCCCGGGTTCTCGCGCAACAGGATCGCATTTCGTGGAAGTTGATCAGAAACATCGACAACAAAGGGCTCGCTGAAACGCGAAAAATCGCAGCATCGGAAGCGCGGGGCGACTATGTGCTTTGCGTTGACAGCGACGACCACGTCCATCGCGATCTCATTTCCACCGTGCTGCGCGAAGCCGACCAGCACGACGCCGATGTCGTCATTTTCGCCGCCGAGCGCATCAGTCCCGATGGCGCCGTCAACGCTCGGATCGATTCCGGCGACGGCATTATCACTGGCGTGGAAGCCGTCCAGAAAATTCTCGAACTCAAGCTGCAAGCCTTTTGCTGGAACAAGCTTGTGCGCCGCTCCATTTTCGTTGCAGCCGAACATCCGTGCGGTCTCATCTTCGAAGACGTTTGCGTGTCGGTGCAAACGCTCGCCAACTCGAAAGTGGTGCGCCTCATCCCGGACAACCTCTATTCGTACATGATCCGTGAATCAGGAATTTCGAGACGCTTCAACCCGCAGGTCGTCGACCTTTTTGCCATCATGGACCGCGTGGAAAAAAATACCGCGTCCCTCCCGATTACCGACTACAAGCGCCTCTTCTTCCGGCTCAAATACAGCTGGGCATTCCGCGCGATCGCGTTTCAGACCGCAATCACCGCGCCGACTTACCGCCTCGCGAGCCCTATTCTGCAAAGCGTATCGGAGAAGCTGCGCGTGAAGCACCTGCTTGGCCTGTTTGCCGATCGGCATCTGAAGCTTTCCATCACTATGACCATGCTCAAGATCCATCCGTGGATCTTTTATTGCGTCGTAAGACGCTTCAACCGCCGCTGACACAGCAGAATGCGCCATCCGGCACATCATTTGACGCCGAGCGCGTTGGAGGTGCACGAGATCGCGTGACCGAATCGAACGCACTCTTGTTTCCCTCAACAGGTACGCCGAGAGTACTGGAACTTGTAGTTAATTGTGTCGCTTGCCGCTTATGCATCGCCGACTACATACATATTCGTCAAGCTCTATCTATGACTCTGCGCTCGACTACACGAAAGCTGCGCCGGCTAGCCAATATTTCACCGGAAAACTCAGGAGCAAATTGACAGATTTTGCAAGAATGACGCCTTAGCGACAATGGACGTTTCGGCTTGCGTTTAGCACAATTTCGAACGCATTTCGGAGACGCTCGAGAAGAAGATATCTGCAATAGAGCGGATCATGGTTGACGGCGACCAGGAGCTACGAGCGAATGGCGAACCCGAGGCACTTCCATATTTCCGGAGAGGACAGGAGAGCTGGAACCTCTATCGCGACAACGAGTGTTATGCGGAAGTGTATGAGGCTGGACAGGCATCGTTGCGATTCGTCGAGTTTTGGGACTGCATGACGAGAATTACCACGCATCGGCTCGATGAACTGACAAAGCCAATCAATCAGTAAGCGCGAGTGCTAATCACTCACCGGATCAACTCGGCTGCATCCCCGTCCAGACAAAAAAGGGCGGGGGACGCCACTGATGCGTCCCCCGCCCTTCGGTTATGTCACCGACAACCGTTACATCAATCGCGCAACTTCACCGCCGTCATCCGCGGCATCAACAGGTGAATGATGCCCAGCGCAATCAGATACGCCGATGCGCCGACCGCAAAGAGTGCCCAATAATTCCCGGTGCGCTGCAAGGTCTCGCCGATCACGCCGGAGAAGAAGAACGAACCGACCATCCCCGCCACGCCGCCGATACCGACCACCGTGCCGACCACCCGCTTCGGAAACACGTCGCCGACCGTCGTGACCAGATTCGCTGACCAGCCCTGGTGCGCCGCTGCCGCGAGACCAACGGCGAGCACCGCCCACCACAGGCTCTGGAATGCAGACAACGTTGCGATCGGCACCACGCACAATGCACAGATGAGCATCGTGAGCTTGCGTGCGAAATTCGGCCGGTTGGTGCGCGCCATCAGATGCGACGACAGCCAGCCACCCGCCACGCTGCCGACCGACGACATCGTATAGATTGCGATCAGCGGCAGGCCCATGTGGGCGATATCGATATGGCGCGACTCATTGAGCCACTTGGGCAGCCAGAACAGATAGAACCACCACACCGGATCGGTCAGCAGCTTGCCGAAGACGAACGCCCACGTTTCGCGGTACTTGAGCACCGACAACCAGCTGACTTTCTGCTCGGCGACTTCCTCGCGATCCGCATTGATGTAGGCGAGTTCTTCCTTCGACACCGACGGATGCTCCGAAGGCTGCCGATAAACCAGCCACCACACCGCCAGCCAGACGAAACCGGTCGCGCCGCCCGCGATGAACGTCGCGCGCCAACCCCACATCACCGCGGCGATCGGCACGAAGGCCGGCGCCACGATGCCGCCGATCGTCGCGCCCATGTTCCAGAAGCCCGTCGCAAGCGCGCGTTCCTTCTTCGGAAACCACGTGGCGGTAGTGCGGATCGCGACCGGGAAATTGGCCGCTTCGCCGAAGCCGAGCAGACCGCGTACGGCCGCGAAACCCGGCACGGTCGATGCTACCGCGTGCAGCATCGCCGCGAGACTCCACAGCGCCATCGCGCTGCCGTAGACCTTCTTCGTGCTGACGCGATCGGCGATGCGGCCGAAGATCGCGAGACCCACCGCATAGGCGACCGTAAACACCATCACGGTCTGCGCATACTGCACCTGGTTCCAACCGATATCTTTTTGCAGCAGCGGCGCGAGCAGCCCAAGCATCTGACGATCCATGTAGTTGATCGTCGTCGCCGCGAAGATCATCGCGCAGATGGTCCATCGGTATCGTCCGACGGCCGTCCGTGCGGCAGCCGTCGTTGCTTCTAGTGTTTTCATCGTGTCTCCTGAAGGTTCCTGAAAATGGTGTCTATGCGGTTGTTCGATACGGTCAATGCGCTGAGGCGGGCAATCCTTCGCGCGGGCTCATGCGCGAGAAGAACACGACCCCGGCGGCAATCACCGACATCACCGCGAGTCCAGTGAGGCCGCCCTCGATCGAGCCGGTTTTCTGTTCGAGGAAGCCGAAGGCGGCCGGCGCGACGAAGCCGCCGAGGTTGCCGATCGAGTTGATCAGCGCCAGCACCGCGGCGGAAATCCGCGCGTCGAGATAGCCCTGCGGGATCACCCAGAACAGCGACGAGGCCGCCTTGAAGCCGATCGCGGCAAAGCAGATCGCGACGAATGAGAACACCGGGCCGCCCTGGCCGGCCGCATACATGCCGAGCGCGGCGATCAGCAGCACGCACGCCACCCACGCCTGCTGGAACTTGAAGCGCGCCGCGAGCATCGCGAACATATACATCGCCGCGATCGAGATCAGCCACGGGATGGAGTTGAACAGGCCGACCTGGAAGTCGTTGAAATGGCCCATCTTGTGGATGATGCTGGGCAGCCAGAAAGTCGCGCCGTAAATGGTCAGCGACACCGCGAAGTAGATCAGGCAGAAGATCAGTATTTGCGGATCGCGCAGCAGGGTTCCGAGCGACGGCTTGACCGGGTGCGCGGCGGCGCGCTGGCTTTGCTCTTCGTCGATCGCATCCAGCACTGCGTCCTGCTCGGCGCGGGTGAGCCACGCGGCGTCGCGCGGCTTCGAGTCGAGCCACAGCAGGATGAAGCCCGCGAGCACGACCGAGAACATGCCTTCGATGATGAACATCCACTGCCAGCCGCGCAACCCCGCGCCTTCGATCAGCATCAGCCCGCCGGAGATCGGCCCGGACAGTACCGACGCGAGCGCCGAGCCGCTCAGGAAGATCGCCATTGCCTTGCCGCGCTCGTTGCTCGGCAGCCATTGCGTGAAGTAGTAGATGACGCCGGGAAAGAAGCCCGCTTCGGCCGCGCCGAGCAGCAGCCGCATCGCGTAGAACGACGTCTCGCCGCGCACGAATGCCATGCCGGCCGCGGCCAGTCCCCAGGTCAGCATGATACGCGCGAGCCACAGCTTCGCGCCGTAGCGCTGCAGCAGGATGTTCGACGGCACTTCGAAAATCGCGTAGCTGATGAAGAAGAGCCCCGCACCGAGCCCATAGGCCGCCGCGCCGATGCCCAGATCGGCGCTCAGATGCTGGCGCACGAAGCCGATGTTCACGCGGTCGATGTAATTGACGATGAACATCACGACGAACAGCGGCAGCACGCGCCATTTGATCTTGTGCACCGCGCTCGCCAGCGCGCCGGCGAGCGCGGGCCGCGCCGTGTCGGCAATCGGGCTACTCATGGGGTTGTCTCCTTCGATGGCGACGCGCATTGCGCGTCGCGAGCCTCGTAGGCGCGGATTGGAAGCGAGAATTAAAAGCGCGGATTCTTGCCGGTGAAGCCCGGTTCGTACTTGCGCATCTGCGAGAGGTCATCGCGATTGCGCACGCCGCACGACCGATACTGCGCATGCAGTTCGGCGAGCCGCTCGCGGTCGAGCTCGACGCCGAGGCCCGGCGTGGTGGGCACGCGCACCGAGCCGTTGTCGAACGTCACACGGCCGCCCTTGATGACTTCTTCCTCCTGCCACGGGTAGTGCGTGTCGCACGCATAGGTCAGGTTCGGGATGCTGGCCGCGACGTGCGTCATCGCCATCAGGCTGATGCCGAGGTGCGAGTTCGAGTGCATCGACATGCCCAGATCCCACAGCTTGCACATGCGTGCAAGCGTCTGCGTCGCGCGCAGGCCGCCCCAGTAGTGGTGATCCGACAGCAAGACCTTGACCGAACCCATCTCGGCGCCGCGGCGGAAATCTCCCATCGTCGTGATGACCATGTTGGTCGCGAGCGGCAGGCGCGTGTGCTTCGCCAGTTCGGCCATGCCTTCGAGGCTCGGGCACGGGTCTTCGTAGTACTCGAGCAGTTCGTCGAGTTCAGGGGCGGCGGCGATGCTCGTTTCGAGCGTCCAGTTCGCGTTCGGGTCAAGGCGCAGCGGCACGCCGGGGAACGCCTGATGCAGCGCGCGCATGCACGCGATTTCGTGTGCCGGCTCGAACACGCCGCCCTTCAGCTTGATGCTCTGGAAGCCATACAGCTCGATCATCCGGCGCGCCTGCGCGACGATCTGCTCCGGGCTCAGGCCTTCGCCCCAGGCATCGGGCGCATAGGGCTTGTCGATGTGCTCGGCATACTTGAAGAACAGATAGGCGCTGTACGGCACGGCGTCGCGCACCTTGCCGCCAAGCAGATCGACGATCGGCGCGCCGACGATTTGCCCTTGCAGGTCGAGCATCGCGACTTCGAGCGTGCTGATGACTTTGGGCGCGTTCTTCGCCGCGTGCGAGCCGGGCGCGAGTTCGAATTCGACCGCGCCCGGGGTCGCCTTGATCGTGCCCCGCACGCGTTCTTCCATGCGGTTGAGGTCGAACGGCGACAAGCCGATCACCAGTGACTTCGCCTGTTCGAGCACACGCAGCATCGGTTCGTCGCCGTAAGTTTCGGAGATGCCGACGCGGCCGTCGCTCGTCTCCAGTTCGACGATGGCGCGCAGCGCCCAGGGTTCGTGGATTCCGGCGGCGTTGAGCAGGGGACCGTCGCGGAACGCGATCGGGGTGATGCGCACCTGCGTGATGGTGATGTCGCGAGTCATGATGGCAATCGGCATAAGTGGAGTTTGATGGGCCGAATCGTAAAGCACTAATATATTAGTGCGTTAGTGGGGTAAACTCTCATGTCGACTTCGTCGCTAATTCCGCTCGCAAGGCCGCTGGAAGCGGCAGGCGTCGGCTATAGTACTAGTGCCTCAGCGGACCCCCCCGTCGGTCCGCCTGCTTCCAAGCTTCAATTTCTGCCATGAAAAACCACGCTCACTCGGCGACGGTCACCCGGCTCGACCGCTCCCGCCACGCCGCGCCGCAAGTCTTCGAACGACTGCGCGAAATGATCCTTTCGCTCGAATTGACGCCGGGCACGGTGCTGTCGCGCACCGAGCTCGCGAACCGCTACGGGCTCAGCCAGACGCCGGTGCGCGACGCGCTGATGAAGCTCGGCGAGGAAGGTCTCGTCGATATCTATCCGCAGCACGCGACGGTCGTGAGCCAGATCAAGGTGACGTCCGCGCTGCAGGCGCATTTCCTGCGCCGCTCGATCGAACTCGAAGTGGTGCGTACGCTCGCGGAGCAGCGCAACGCCACGCTGATCGCGGAACTGCGCGTCACGATCGCGCGGCAAACGGAATTGCTCGACCTGAAGAACTACGAGCAGTTCTCGCTGCTCGATCAGGCGTTTCATCGGCAGATGTACGAGGCGGCGGGCGTGCCGCAGCTATGGGATCTGGTGCGCAGGCTGAGCGGCCATATCGACCGGCTGCGGCGCCTGAATCTGCCGGTGGAGGGCAAGACGATGGCGGTCGTGCGCGATCATACGGAGATCGTCGATGCGATCGACAAGGGCGATGTCGAGGCCGCGCAGGCGGCGTTGCGCAAACATCTGTCGGGGACGCTGAGCCAGATCGATCAGATTCGCACGAGTCATCCGAATTTTTTGGCGGACGAGTGAGGGCTCGCTGAATCGCTGGCTATGGCTGGATCACGGTCATTCTGAATGGACCGCCGTTCGCGGCCGCGTGGGACACCGCTTCGTTGGCATGATCGAGCGGGAATGTCTTGACGTCGAAATGACGGAGATCGAGCAATCCCGAGCGAATCAGGCCGGTCATCAGCGTCACCGCTTCCGTCGGATACATCCATTTGCCGCGCACGGTGATGTCGTTGCGCATGAGCCACGGATACGGCAGCTCGAGACCGGCGCCGCCCAGCATGCCCACGCCACCCATCAAGATGACGCGGCCGTACGGCCGCACGGCCATCATCGCGGCGCGCACGGCCGTGACCGGCGCCGAGGGCGGCAGCAGATCGATGACACAATCGATCGGACAAGGAGCCGCCTGTTGCATCCGTTCGCGATCCGCCTGTTCATCGCCTGAAAGTCTGACTGGGCGCACGCGCTCGCCGAAGCGCTGTGTCAGATCGTCGAGTGCTTGCGCATTGCGTCCCGGCGCGACCACACAGCGCGCTCCCATCGCAAGGGCGACAGCTACACATGCGCTGCCGAAGTTGCCCGTAGCACCGCTCACGAGCAGTGTTTCGCCCGCCCGCAGCGCGGCCGCAAGCAGGCCGCCATAAGGCACGAGCATCACGTTGAGCGCACACCATCGCGCCGCCTCGCCACGCTCGATGTCGGCGATACGAACCGCGTTCTCGGTCGGCACGCGCACCTGTTCGGCGAACGGGCCGTCGTGAAAGTACCGCTGCAGTTGCAAGCCGCCGTCTCCGCGAGAACTCCAGCCCTGCAGCGTTATATCGGGCATCAACGCGTCGTCGCGCGAGCGCACGGTCGGATCGCAGAACACCCAGTCGCCCACCTTCAGATGAGTCGCATCGGGACCGCTCGCTCTTACACGACCGATCGCGCCGCAGCCGGGCACGATGGGCAACTCGAGCGGATAGCGACGCTGACCATTGAACACTTCATTCGCGTACGACAACACTGGCGCGGCGGCGACATCCACGATCACTTCGCCCGTGCCGATTTCCGGATCTGGCATCTGCGTAATCGCGAGGGGCCGGTCAAGTGAATTCAGGATTGCAGCTTTCATCGTCGTTCTCCGTCAAGGATGGTCTGACGAGCCCATTCTGGCGAACCTAGAATAGGCAACAAGGCCTGGTACTATCCCAGGATTCATCGATACCTCCTTGCAAGGACGAACATGCCGGCATCGAGACGGAGTGAATTTGGCGATTTTCTGCGTTCGCGCCGCGAGAAGCTGAGCCCGGCATCGGCGCGGCTCGGCAGCGGCCGGCGCCGTCGTACGCCGGGGTTGCGGCGCGAAGAAGTTGCCGAACTGGCGGGCATCGGTGTGGACTGGTATGTGCGGCTGGAGCAGGGGCGAACGGTCAGCCCGTCCGATGCCACTCTCGACGCGCTTGCTCGCGCGCTGCGGCTTGGCAAAGCGGAAGCCGCGCATCTGCGGGCGCTCGCGCGCAGCAACGATCGGCGGACGCTTGCTGCCGAGAAAGTGCCGCCGGCAATCGCGCGCATCGTTTCAGACCTGGGTCTGCCGGCATACGTGACCGGCAGGCGGTGGGACATCCTGGCGTGGAACCGGGCGGCCGCCGATCTGCTCGGCTTCGATCGCCTGAACGAGGCGGACCGCAATATCCTCGTTTTCATGTTCATCGAACCGGAAGCTCGGCGGCTATTCGGACCCGCGTGGGAAGACGAAGCGCGCCGCATGATCGCGCTCTTTCGCGCAACGCACGATCTGTTTGCCACCGATCCATCGTTCGTCCAGCTAGTGGAGCGCCTGCGTTCGTCGAGTGCGGAGTTCGCCGGCTGGTGGATCGCGCATGACGTCCGTGGCGGCGCATCTGGCGAGAAGGTGCTCGCGCATCCTCAGCGTGGAAACCAACGTTACCAATACGCTACGTTTCAGGCGAACGACGACCCGTCGCTGAAACTCTCGATCTACACCCCCGTTTGAGCGCCGCCCAGCTGGCAAAGCCATCGCGACGGCCCTAGGACCTTGGTCCGATTGACGCGACATTCACGCGTGGCACCCTTGTACAAAGCCGGAATAATCATCGTCAACCTGACAGGGAGGCTGCCATGTTTTCATGGAGCCGGCAGTTCGCGCTCGCGGTCATGGCCGTGTCCGCGATGGCTTGCGCGGGAAGCGCCTGGGCAACCGAACAGGCTCAGCAACGTCGTGCTGGACGCGACGTGCGCCAGGAGACACGCCAGGGTGCCCGTCATACGAAGCAGGAGTGCAGAGCCGCGGATCAGAAGAGCAATTCGCAGTGCCGGCAGGACAAGCGGCAAACCAAGCAGGGCGGCCGTCAGGCGGCCAGGAATATCAAGTATTGAGCGTTTGCGTTCGCGTGCGCCGGCTGGGCACTGAACCAGCGACAGCATGGGAAGGCAGACACCACGTCCACCAGATCGAGCGGGGGAGCCGATGCGAGCCTGGCGATATGTAGCGCTTTGCACTTTGCCGTTCATGATCGTTGGCTGCAACACGCCTCCGATCGCACCGGGCAAGCCGGTCGATATCCCGACTGCCCTCGAGCAGGTTCTCCAGGGCCTGTGCAATTTCCGCAAAGATCAGGCCGGCCGCAAGCAGGACCTGGGCGCCGCAATCGACTCGATCACCGTGGAGCTCGACCTGACCGTCGACGGGGCGAGAAATCCGCCAGTGGCGGTCGCGCCGGATATCCAGTTCATTCCGACCGTTAGCTACGGTCAGATCATGACGGCAAACCGGGGCAGCAGACTCGTGCTGACGCTGAAAAACACTGGCAGCGGCACCCATGGCGGCGATTGCGATGTGACTGCGCCAGCCAAGTAGAGATCAGACAGCAGGGGCACTTCCCGCGCGTTGACCCGCGCAAGTGCCCCCGAGCATTGCACTTCAACCTTGTGCGATTTTTTCCCACGCGCCTGACTGAGCCGAGCGGAACACGGCATCGATCACCCGCATATTCGCGCGCGCATCTTCCAGCGCAATAGCTTGCGGGCCTCCGCTCAGGATCGCTTCCGCGAATGTGGTGGCGGCTACGCCGTACTGATCGCACACCGGAAGTTCCAGCCAGCGATCAGTCGCGACACCGTCGCTATTGTGCTCACTGATTAGCAGCCGCGTCGGTCGATCGTTTGGTGCATTGAATGGAATTTCGACTTCGATTCGCCCCTTGGTACCGTGAAATTGCATCCGCTGGTACGGATAGGTTTGAGTCGAGTAAAAGAAACTCGCCTGCACGCCATCGAAGTCCATCATCACGGAGCCGAGCCGGTCTACCTTGAAGGCAGGATCCTGCTCGACCAGCGCTACTACGCGCCGTGGCTCACGCCCGATCGTGAAGCGCGACGTCGTGATCGGATAGCAACCAATATCGAGCAGCCCGCCGCCGCCTAGCTCGCTCTTGTTGCGGATATTCTCTTCGTTGGTGTTGTAATAGGTGAAGCCGCCGGTCACTGCCCGCAATTCGCCGATCGCGCCTTCGTCGATCAAGGTCCGCACCTTCAACCATTGCGGGTGCGTGCGAACCATGAAGGCTTCCTGGATGTATCGGCCGCTCTTGTCGCGCGCTGCGAGCAGTCGTTCGACCTGTTGCGCGTCCAGGCTGATCGGCTTCTCACACAGCACGTGCTTGCCCGCCTCGACCGCTTTGATCGTCCATTCCACGTGGAGATGATTGGGCAATGGAATATAGACCGCGTCGATTTCCGGGTCCGCGAGCAGCGCCTCGTAACCGTCGTATGCGACAGCCAGACCATATTTGGCCGCGGCTTCCCGCGCCTTCTCCAGAGAGCGCGACGCGATGCCTTTCACCCGGCACTTCGGCGCGTTGTGCATGGGCACGACCACCTTGTCGTTGATCTTTGCGGCGCCCAAAATTCCCCAGACTATTTGATCCTTTGCCATGACATCCCTTTTTCCGATTGCGTATCCGATGAGTCGAGCAGGCTGAGCATTCGCGTGAGTCGGCAAGTCGCGTGAGTCCGCGAACGACCAGGAGCATGCGATCGTATCAGTTTAGCCGTGGCTCGTCGTTGTTAGACCTCGCTCCGCTTGAGCAGATAGTCGAGGCCGCCCACCCGATACCATCGATATCCGAACGGCTCGAGCAGCACCGTGTGACAGCCGTCATCGTCAGCGCGGCTGTGGTCGTCGGACAGAAGATTGATCAGCGAATCGCGGCCAGGTTCGTTGGAGCTCAGGCGGAATTCGACGGTACACGCTTCGGCGCGGAAGTTATGCAGAAACAGCACGGAGTTGTTGCGCCACTGATAACCGAGCGCGAGCACGTCGTTTCGCGAGGTGGGCAGCACTTCGAAGTCCCCCCAGCTGACTTCCGGCACTTCGCGGCGCATGCGAATCATCCGCTCGGTCCAGTTGAGAAACGAATCGGGATCGCGCCGCTGCTGCGCCACGTTGACCCGCTCGAAGCCATAAGCCCCGCCGGAGATCGCCGGCACAGGCGGGTTCGAATGGTTGGTGAAGCCGCCTTGCGGCTCGCCCGACCATTGCATCGGCGTGCGCGCGCATTGGCGTTCGGGCCGGCGCAGATCGTCGCCCATGCCGATTTCATCGCCGTACCGGAACACGGGCGTGCCCGGCAAACTCAGCATCAGGCTGTAGGCGAGTTCAAGGCGGCGTCTGTCGCCCGACAGCATCGGCGCAAGTCTGCGGCGGATGCCGCGCCCATACAGCTGCATGTCGGGGTCCGGGGCGAACGCGGCGAACACTGCCTCGCGCTGAGCGGGCGTCAGCCGGCCCAGATCGAGTTCGTCGTGATTGCGCAGAAACACCCCCCATTGCGCAGTCGGCGGCCGTGGCTTCGTCGCAAGCAGCGCGTCCTTCAACGGCTTCGTGTTGCCCGTCGCGAGCGTGTAGAAGGTGTTTTGATTGACGCGGAAGTTGAACATCATCGGCAAGCGCTCGCCCTCGTCGCCGAAGTACTGGAGATCCGATTTGGGCAGCACGTTGGCTTCGGCCAGAATGATCGCGTCGCCTTCGCGCCACTGCAGAAACTCGCGAAACGTCCGCAACATGTCGTATTGCTCGGCAGGGCGGCGCACCTTCGGGCCCTTCGTCGCGATGACGAAGGGCACCGCGTCCATGCGGAATCCGGACACGCCAAGCTGAATCCAGAAGCCCATGATCTTCAGCAACTCCGCCTGCACATGCGGATTCGAGGTATTCAGGTCCGGCTGAAAATCGTAAAAGCGATGGAAGTACCAGCGTCTTGCCCGCTTGTCGAAACTCCAGGTCGACTTCTGCACGCCCGGAAACGCCACGCCGCGTTGCGCATCGGGCGGTTTGTCGTCCGACCAGACATACCAGTCGCGATATTTCGAGGCAGGATCGCTGCGTGCTTCCAGGAACCATGGATGCTGGTCGGACGTGTGATTGACGACGAGATCGATGATCACCCGCAAGCCCCGCTGGGCGCACGCATGCGTGAACTCGGCGAAATCGCCGAGCGTGCCGTACTTCGGATCGACGTTGTAATAGTCGCAAATGTCGTAACCGTTATCGCGTCCTGGCGATGGGTGAAAGGGCATCAGCCAGATCGTCGTCATGCCGAGCCCTTGCAGGTAATCGAGTCTGCGCATCAGGCCTTGGAAGTCGCCGACGCCGTCGCCATTCGCGTCCATGAAGGTGCCTACCGAGAGGCAATAAATGATCGTGTTCTTGTACCAGAGGTCATTTAGCATAGGTTCCGCGCGTGGCGCCTAAACGATCGATCGTGGAGAGGAATTGCAATGTCGGAGCTGGCGTGGTGGCAACGCGGTGTCATCTATCAGATCTATCCGCGCTCGTTTCAGGACAGCAACGGCGATGGCATCGGCGATCTGTCCGGCCTCAGCGCGCGCCTTGAATATGTCGCGGCGCTAGGCGTCGATGCGGTGTGGATCTCCCCGATCTACCCGTCGCCGATGGCCGACTTTGGCTATGACGTCGCGGACTACTGCAACATCGATCCGATGTTCGGCACTCTGGACGGGTTCAAGCAATTGATGGGCCACGCGCATCGGCTCGGGCTCAAGGTGCTGCTCGATTTCGTGCCGAATCATTCGTCGAACCGGCATCCGTGGTTCGAAGAAAGCCGCTCGTCGCGAGACAATCCGAAACGGGACTGGTATCTGTGGCGCGATCCGTCGCCCGATGGCGGGCCGCCGAACAACTGGTTGAGCCGCATGGGCGGCTCGGCGTGGGAGTGGGAGGAGCTGACGGGGCAGTACTACTATCACGCGTTTCTGCGCGAGCAGCCTGACCTGAACTGGCGCAACCCCGAAGTGCGCCGCGCGATGGATCAGGTGCTGCGTTTCTGGCTCGATCTCGGCGTGGACGGCTTCCGCGTGGACGTGCTGTGGCTGTTGATCAAGGACGCGCAGTTTCGCGACAATCCCCCCAATCCAGGCTATCTGCCCGGCGAGCCGGACCATCATCGACTGTTGCAAACTTACACCGAGGATCAGCCGGAAGTACATGAACTCGTGCGCTCTATGCGAGCCACGCTGGACGAGTACGGCGAGCGCGTGCTGATCGGCGAAATCTATCTGACTGTCCCGCAACTGGTGAAGTATTACGGCGTGAACGGCGAAGGAGCGCATATGCCGTTCAATTTTCAGTTGCTCAGCGCGAGATGGAATGCGGAAAACATCGCCCGCATGATCCGCGATTACGACGTTGCGTTGCCCGAATACGCGTGGCCGAACTGGGTGCTGGGAAACCACGACAATCCGCGCATTGCGTCGCGCGTCGGCGCGGCACAGGCACGGGTAGCAGCTGTGCTGTTGTTGACGCTACGAGGCACGCCGACGCTCTACTACGGCGATGAAATCGGCATGATGGACGGCTATATCGCGTCCGATGAGATTCAGGACCCGGCGGAGTTGCGGCAACCGGGCATTTGCCAGGGACGCGATCCCGAGCGCACGCCTATGCAATGGGATGGCTCGCTGCCGAATGCGGGCTTCACGGACGGCAGACCGTGGTTGCCGATTGCGACCGCGACGAGCGTGCGCGAACAGGACGGCGACATGTCGAGCATGTTGTCGCTGTATCGGCGTTTGCTGAGCCTGCGCCGCAGCAGCGCCGCGCTCGTGCGGGGCGCGATAGAGAATGTCGTTGCCGACGGCGACGTGCTGACCTATGAGCGGCGCTACGGCAATCAATGTCTGTTCATCGCGCTGAACATGGGCGCCGAAGCTGCCACCGTGCAATCGCGCGCGGGCATGGTGCTGCTATCGACGGTGACCACGCGCATCGGTGACGCCTTCGTCCAGGGCGCCAATTTGCTTGCCGCCAGCGAGGCGGTCATCGTGATCGTCGACTCTCCATCGTGAACGGTAGCTGACTCACCGGTTCAAAGCGCCACCTGAATGCCCAGTTCAACGACGTCTTCCGCTCGAAGCCCATAGTATTCCGCGCTGGGCGTGGAATGAAACGCCATCTGTCCGAACAGCGCCTCGCGCCAGCGCGTCATGCTGCCGTGCGAACGTCCCTTGATGACTTCATCGCGCGGCAGGAAAAACGTGGTGTGCCTGGGATCGTAGTGCCAGCCATCGAACCGGCCCGCCAGCGATTCGAGCAGCCGCGGCAGGTTAGGGCGCTCGACGAATCCATGATGCGCAATGATCTCGAAGCATCCGTGGCCGAGGTCTCGCACGTCGATGCGCGTTTCGTCATCGATACGCGGCGCTGACTCCGATATGTTGGCGAAGAAAATCGTCGTCTCGTGCAGCACGCGATTGTGGCGGATGTTGCTCCTGAATGTCGCCGGTGTCTTGCCCGATGCGTTGCCCGGATAAACCGCCGTGCCTGGCACGCGCGCCGGAGGTACGGGACCGGCTAGCGCGTCGCGCAGGAATGCGTCGAGCGCATCGGCTTCGTTCGCATGGGTTGCGGCAATCTCGCGACCGCGATTCCATGTCGACATCAGCACGAAAAGAATCAGCCCGACGGCGACAGGAAACCAGCCGCCGGAAGCGATTTTCGGCACGTTCGCGGACACCAGCGTCACGTCGACGACGAGCAACGGCGCGCTCACGAGCGCCACGCCGTAGACGGGCCAATGCCAGACGTTGCGCGACACGCTGATCATCTGGATCGTGGTGATCAGCATCGTCAGTGCGACCGCGATGCCGTACGCCGAAGTCAGGTTCGACGAGCTTCGAAACGCCAGCACGAGAAACATCACCGCCACGAACAGGATCAGGTTGACGGCGGGCGCATAGACCTGTCCGCGCTGCTCCGTCGATGTTTCGACGACCCGCAGGCGCGGCAGAAAGCCCAATTCGATCGCCTGACTCGTCATTGAAAATGCGCCTGAAATCACCGCTTGCGAAGCGATGATCGTCGCGAGCATCGCGATGATGACGCTTGGCACGAGCGCCCACGACGGCGCGGCGTGGAAGAACGGCTGCTGAAAAGAGCCGGGCACGAACAGCAAGGTCGCTGCCTGCCCGAAGTAGCCGATGATGATCGACGGAAACACGATGGCGAAGAGCGCAATGCGGATCGCGCGGCGTCCGAAGTGACCGATGTCGGCATACAAGGCTTCCGCTCCGGTCAGCGCGAGAATCACGGCGGCGAGAATCGCGAACGCCATGCGGGGATGGCCGATCATCAGCGATATGGCCCATCGCGGCGATAGCGCATGCAACACGACGGGATGTTGCGCGATCCGATACAACCCCACAGCGGCAAGAGACAGAAACCACACGGCCATCACGGGACCGAATGCGCGCCCGACCACCGAGCTGCCGCGTCGCTGAAACGAAAAGAGCGCGATCAGGATGGCTGCCGCGATCGGCAGGACCCATGGATCGAACGAGGGACTGATCTCGCTCAGTCCCTCGACGGCCGACAGCACGGATACGGCCGGCGTTACCATCGAATCGCCATAGAACATCGCGGCGCCAAAGAGTCCCGCCAGCAGAAGCGCACGCGGCACCCGCCGCCCTTCGTCCTCATAGCCCGATCGGACCAGCGCCGTCAGTGCGATGATGCCGCCTTCGCCTTCATTGTCGGCGCGCATCACGTACCACGCGTACTTGAGCATGACGACGATGACGACGGCCCATACGATCATCGAAAGCGTACCCATGATGACCTGCACGTCGATCGAACCGGTTTCGATGGCGGCTTGACGCAGTGCATAGATGGGACTCGTGCCGATGTCGCCGAATACGACACCCAATGCGCCAAGCACGAGCGTGCCGCCGCTGCGCTGGCGGCGAGACGACGAATCGTCGCTTTGCTCCCTGTTTTGCTCAGGCATTTTTTTACGCGAAGGTTGTGCGATGCCGTACAAGCAATTTGTGGGCCGAAGTGCGATCCGTCGGTCGCGCCAGACCGTCGAAGCCGATCACGCGGTGGTCAGAGGCGCGGCGCTGTCAGTCTCGTCCATCGATGAAACGGCGCTACGGATGCGCCTGGCGATTCGCGCGTCGAGCGGGGTGTAGACGAGCATGCTCAGATCTGGCCGGCCATCGACGGCGAACAGTGAATATTCCATTTCGATGGTCCCGAACGCAGGATGCAGCAGGCGCTTAACGTGCTGGCCTTCGCTGTGGCCGAATACCTGGTTTTCGCGCCACATGCGCTCGAAGTCGGGGCTCTCGCGACACAGATCGTCGACCAGATCGCCGACCTCGGAGGCGAGCCCCGCGCGTGCCACGTCCGCGCGGAACGTCCCCACGACGGAGCGGGCGACGCTCTCCCAGTCATGCTGTTTTGCGCGGGCGTCGGGGTCGCCGAACAGGAAGCGCAGGATGTTGCGCTGGCCCGGCGGCAGCGCGCTGTAGTCGGTCAGCACGACCGCCGCCGCACGATTCCACGCGACCACGTCCCACGTCGCCGTCTTGATGATCGACGGGCTGGCTTCGAGCGAATCGAGCACGCGCTGCAAGCGCGGATCCACTGCGTCGGTGGAGCGGTAGCGCACTTCAGGGGGGCGCCCGAGACCCAGCATGAACAGATGTTCGCGCTCCGTGTTGGTCAGCATCAGCGCCGCGCAGATGCGCTCCAGCACCGCGGCGGACGGCGCGCCGCCGCGGCCCTGCTCGAGCCAGGTGTACCAGGTCGAACTGATATTCGCGCGCTGCGCCACTTCTTCCCGGCGTAATCCGGGCGTACGCCGGCGGCCCGAGAAGCCGAAGCTGGCCGGATCGAGCCGCGTGCGGCGGCTGCGCAGAAAGTCTCCGAGGGATTGGGCGGTGTTCACTGGACGATTAACCTGTTAGTCGCTTTACCGGGATAAGCTCACTACTTCAATAGCATAGCGAATGATCGCATAGTGCGTCCGTGGCTATTCTGGAGACTTGACCATGCGAATCTTTCTGACAGGCGCAACCGGGTTTATCGGCTCGGCTTTGGTGCCCGAACTTATCGAAGCCGGGCATCAAGTGATCGGCATGACCCGCTCCGATCAGGGCGCGCAGGCGCTCGTCGCAGCGGGCGCGGAGGTGCACCGCGGCACGCTCGAAGACACCGACAGCCTGCGCAGCGGCGCCGCGAAGTCCGACGCCGTCATACACCTTGCTTTCGATCACGACTTCTCGCACTTCGTGGAGAACTGCGAGAAGGACAAGCGTGCGATCGCAGCGCTTGGCGCGGCGCTGGCGGGCTCGGATCGGCCGCTTCTGATCACATCAGGCACGGGCGTCGGCAGCCGGGATAACGGGCAGCCGGCCGCCGAGGACGTGTTCAACACCAGCCACCCGAACCCGCGCATCGGCTCCGAGCTCGCCGGCAATGCGCTGCTGGAGGACGGCGTCAACGTGTCGGTGATGCGCTTGCCGCAAGTGCACAACCCATACAGGCAGGGCCTCATCACGCCGCTCATCCAGATCGCTCGGGACAAAGGCGTGTGCGCATATGTGGAGGAAGGACGTAATCGCTGGCCGGCGGGGCATCTGTCGGATGTCGTGCGGCTGTACCGGCTTGCGATCGAGAAGGGCGAACGCGGTGCGCGCTATCACGCGGTCGGCGAAGAGGGTGTTAGTGCACGAGAGATCGCCGAGGCGCTGGGGCGCGGCCTGAAGTTGCCGGTCGTCTCGATCGCACGCGGCGAAGCGCAGGCTTACTTCGGATGGATGGCGATGTTCGCCGCGCTCGATATGCCGGCATCGAGCGCGCAGACGCAGGCGCGTTTAGGCTGGCGACCGACCGGTCCCACGCTGCTGTCGGATCTGAACGAAGCGCGCTACGTTCCATCATAGGTGCTTCAATATGCCGCTTGCGAGCCTGCGCAGTTCGTCGAACTGCGTGACGAGTTGGAGGCAGAGCACAAAGGCCAGCGCTGCCGCGGGCCCCGGGTGGAGGTCGATCCATCGCAGCACCGGCGTCGCGTAGCGCGGGCGTATCGCATCGCGCGTCATGATCAAGGTGATCGTGATCCCCACCGCGGCGCCCACCAGCAAATCGGTGGGGTAGTGAAAGCCGAGATAGGCGCGCGGAAGGCAAATGAACAGCGCGGTATAGAGAAGCGCCAGCACGCCGATGCCCCGCCACACGAGGAAAATGCCGGTAGCGACCGCCATCCATAGCATCGCGTGATCGCTCGGGAAGGAACTCCAGTTGGTCAGCACGGCGTCCTTGATATCGCCGCTGGCAAAGCTCAGATGCAGTTCGGGGTTATAGACGGGGCGCACCCTGAACGGCAACCAGTGAGTCAGCACTCTTCCGACGAAGAGTGCCGCGAGGCCGCTGACAACCGTCGCGAGAACCATTTCTCGCCGCCATTCGCGGCATTCGTCTTGCTGAAACCACATCCACCACAGTACGGGAACGAGTACGAGACCTTTGAAGGTGTACAGGTTGTCGATGGCTTGGATGGATAGCGTCGCGAAATGACTGAAATGTATGTTGGATAGATATGTTTCGATGGATAAATCGAAGCTATTCATTATTTTCTAAGGAAATTGAGCCGGTCGCGGGATGAAGGTCAGCATAATTCATCGCGCGCACGGCATTTTTTGGCGCTTACTTTCACTGACAATTTTTACTGCACGATTTCATCGCTAACTTTCAGTGACCCGGCGACCCGTGCCAGCGCCAAGCGCAGCGATGACCTATAGTCGGAGCTTTCAAGGAGGCCATCATGAAGCTGGTCGACTGGAACATTCAGTGGGGTTGCGGCGTCGACGGCCGCGTCGACCTCGGCCGGATCGTGCGGGAAGCACGCGCATTATGCGACTTCGACGTGCTGTGTCTGCAGGAAGTCACGCGCGGCTTCAACGAAGCACCGGCGGCAGGTGGACTGAAAGGCGCGCCATCGTCCGATCAGTTTGCCGAACTTGCCGCTCTTCTGCCGGAGATGACCGTGCTCGATGCGATCGGCTCCGATCTTCCGTCGCTGGGCGCGAGCCGTCATCGGCGGCAGTTCGGTAATGCCATCGTGACCCGCTTACCGGTTCGTCAAGTGCTGCGCCATTCGCTGCCGTGGCCTGCCGATCCCGCCAAGCCGTCGATGCTGCGCGTCGCGCTCGAAGCGGTGCTCGAAGCCGACGTCGGTCCGCTTCGTGTCATCAGCACGCACCTCGAGTTCTATTCGGAGAAACAGCGGCTCGCGCAAGTCGCAAGACTGCGCGAGTTGCATCAGGAAGCGTGCAATCACGCGCACTTTCCCGCGCGGGGTGAAAAGCCGGACAGCCCATTTGCCGATACGGCGCGCCCGGTCAGCGCGGTTGTCTGCGGTGACTTCAACAGCGCATTCGAAGACAGCGCCTTTTGCCGGATGCTCGAACCGATCGCCGACGCGCCGAGCTTCGTCGATGCGTGGGCCCGCGCGCACCCTGGCGAGCCGCGTGCCGCGACGGTCGGCCTGTACGATCGCGAGCAATGGCCCGACGGACCTTTCGCGTGCGATTTCGTTTTCGTCACGCAAGACCTGGGCACACGCATTGCGTCGTGCGATGTCGATCCGCACAGCCGCTCGTCCGATCATCAGCCGATGTGGCTGGAACTGCGTTGAAAGTTCTGCGGGAATGCTTAAGGGTCTGTTAAGCGTTGTTCTGCGAAGGTTGAGCCTATGTTCAAGCCACGAAATAGTGAGCACCTCACATGAATAGCAGCCAAGCGGAAATTCGCGCGCATGCAGTCAGCAAAGTCCCTCAGGTCACGCTGGGCTTCTGGATCATCAAAATCGCCGCCACGACACTTGGTGAAACGGGCGGCGATTGGGTGACTATGTCACTCAAATTGGGTTATCTGATCGGCACCGCAATTTTTGCAGTTATTTTTATTGCGCTGGTCGCAGGGCAGATCAGGGCAGAGCGGTTCAATGCCACGCTTTATTGGGCGACTATCGTCGCAACGACCACGCTCGGTACCACGCTGGCCGACTTCTTCGATCGATCCGTGGGAGTCGGCTATCCTGGCGGTGTCATGATCGTCTTCGCGCTTCTGCTTGCGAGCCTGGGCGTCTGGTACAAATCGGAAGGTACGGTGTCAGTGCAGAGCGTAACCACGTCCAGAGCCGAGTGGTTCTATTGGGTGACGATCCTCTTTTCGCAGACATTGGGTACGGCGTTGGGCGATTGGGTGGCGGGATCGGACGAAGGCGGATTGGGGCTCGGCTATGAGAACGGCGCTTTGATCTTCGGTGCGGGTCTGCTGATCGTCGGCGCGCTGTATTACTGGTCGCGGCTGTCGCGGACCGCCATCTTCTGGGCAGCGTTCATCCTGACGCGTCCGCTCGGCGCGACCTTGGGGGATCTGCTCGACAAACCCGTTTCTCAAGGTGGGCTCGAGATCAGCCGACTCTATGCGTCGGTGATTCTGGTTTCGTTCATGGCCCTGTGTGTGGTTTTGTTACCGCAGCGTCCTGCTGGGCGAGCGACGCGGTAGTAGGCATCCTTTCAATTGAGGCCGACATGAAAAATCCCTGGACCAGGAAGAACCCGTTCCTGAGCATGTGGCTAAGCGGCGCCAATACCGTCGCGAACTCGGCGCGGGTAAGAACGACGGCGGCGGCCAAACGCGCGGCCTCCGCGTTTTGGAGCGCCGCACTCACGCCACCGAAGCCGAAGAAAAGAAGAAAGGCACGGCGCTGAGTTGACTCGTCCGCGGTCGGACGAGTTTGCTGCCTGGCGTGAGGGATCGCACACAGGGTGTACCCAACCGGCAAAAAAGAAGGGAGCGCCATAGTCGGCGCTCCCTTCATTCATGGGTTACAGCGTGCAGGCTTACTGGATCGGCGTCAGATATGAACCCGACAGGAAGCGTTCCGAACTCGGAATCGTCGCCGTGTAGGCCTGAATCGCGGCTGCAAGCTGCGGGCGAATCAGGTTGCGGTTGTAGTCGTAGATCGAATAGCCGTCACCTTCGCCATTGCTTGGATCGCCGTTACGCACGACATACCAGAACGCCTTCGCCACCGAACCGTTGTTCATCAGAGTCTTCAACTGATTAAACGCGGCCGTTTGTCCAGCATCCGTACCGTTGGTGCCATTGTTGGTCTCGGTCAGCCAGATCGGCTTCGCGCCGCTGCTGACGAGGTTCGACACGGTGGTCATGAATGCCTGCACCAGCATGTTGTACTCGGCGCTGCCGAAGTACGGGTGAACGTCGACGACGTCGATCGTGGTGTTCAACGGGCTGGAAGCACTCTTGGTGTTGTTGCCCATGGCATTGATGTAGTCGGTCGCCTGGATCAGCTGGCTACCTGCGGGCGGTTGCCAGCCGTTATTCGGATACGCCGAGTTGTAGAAGTACGAGATGCCCTGAGTGTGCAGAACCGTTTTGTAGCCCGACTGGCTCTTCGTGTTCAGGACCTGCTTGGCTTCCGAATAGAGCGTCTTGCTGCGATTCAGAATGTAGCCGGAAATACCATTCGCATCGCCGTAAGACGGGTCCGAAGCGGAGAACGACCAGTTGGTCTCATTGAACAGTTCGATGTCAGCCGTGAAGGGCAGAACGACGTCCATCAGCGAGCCGAGATACTTCGTGAACGCTGCGTCGCAGAAGTCGAGTCGCGGCGACGATCCGCTCGGCGGATTCTGGGTGGCCGAGCACTGGTATGCGCTAGACGGCGCGTACATGCCCACCTCGAAAAGAATCTTCATGCCGCGCGTCCGTGCGGCGTTCAGAAGCCCCTTCAGAAAGGCCACCTTATTGGGGTCCAGCGTGCTGCCGTCGGCCAGCGTCATGAAGTCCCACGAAACACCGAGGCGAACCGTACCGACGCCCAATCCGGCAATCAGATCCAGGTCTTTTGAGCATTCGTTGAGCGCGGTCTGATCTCCGCTCCAGAGATTGCAGTTCACGTCCATTGCAAAGCGGTCGTTTCCGCTGCCGGTGGGCGGCGGTTGCAGCGTGGCAGTGGCGTTTGCGGTGGTGGCTGCGGTGGTGGCTGCCGTGGATGTGGTGGACGTGGTGGCTGCCGTGGATGTGGTGGCTGTTGAGGTTGTCGCTGTGGTGTTGGTGTTGCCCCAATGTGCCCTGGAGAATGACTTCGAGAATGCCGGCATCGATTGCCCGCACAACAGGGCTAAAACGGTGAATAAGGAGCAGAGTCTTAATTTCATTGGATTGGCTATAGATTGCTACTGACGGAGAATGGACCGAGAACATTGGCGTTACGTTTGCCGATGACCATCAGCTCCTGAAGCGATGGCACACGTAACGCAAACACGTCGATACGTGAGTCAGCTGTCGCTGACGTCACGATTGCAAATGGTCTTGCGCGGGATATGAGGCTTTCGTATGGATCGTCGCGAAACGGCTCAATCGCCTTGTCCCGCCCGTTGCACCTGGGCGCGGTTATAAGGCTGACCGTTCGCCTGAACCGGCGGTGAACCGTTGTCGGTGGGCACTACGCCGTTGCTGTACGCATTCGTAGTCGCGTTCGCGACTGCGTTGGCAGAGACGGAGGAGTTGGCAGTCACGGACTGGGTGCTGCCATCATCGCTTGTTTCACCGCCGCAACCTGCAAGGCTCAGGATTCCTGCGGTAAGTGCAAGCACTGAAACAGTTTTTGCGATCTCAGGAACTTGACGAAATGATGGTTTTAGTCTTGGAGAGAGTCTGCTGAAAGATGACATCTGTCTATCAAGGCCGATAAACCTTGGCCGCTAAAACGAACAGCGTTCGCGTGATAAGGACGTCGCCACGAATAATTACGCAACAACACGAGTACAACTAATTAATGATCCGCTTTTGTCAAGGGCGCCCGTTGCCGGACTCGCGTGGTGCATTAATCGAATTTAATCCTCGGATTTAATACGATGCGCCGAAAACCACTTTCATCATTTAAATCGACGATTTGGCGATTCGTCGCAAATTGCGAAGTTCTACTGATAGAATCGACCTAGGTTTTCCCTGACTGATCCGACGAAACGAATGATACAGAAATGGAACGAAAATTGCCCTGACGGTCGTAACCAAACGTAACAACGCGATGTGTGATATGGAAGCGGATCGCTAAGTGCCCCGCGTCCCCTCCCATGCTTATCCAGAGGCGTTCCCACGCTTTCCAGCTGAGTTCACAAAACGACAAAAGAACCGTTACAAAATTGTTACTTGGCGGCTAGGGACAGGGGTCCGGTACCTCTTTTGCGCCAACGTATAGTTCTTGGCCGATGACTGAAAACTAACTGAATTCATTAGTATGGTTTTCGAAAGAGAAGGTGACGGGCGATGGATTTTTTTTGAACTGTCCGGGCGCATTAAATAAATCGCAAAATGCGGATTTCGCGACGGTTCGGTTTTGAGCTTTGAAAATATAGAGATCAACGCGAGCAAGGGGCGGAGACTTACACATCATCGCCAGCGAAACACCTGTTCACTTCCACCGCGCTTCATGATTCAGTGCGCAACTCGCGATTTGCAAGTCAAAAAAGAGCTTTGCTTGGACCTTCTCAGCGCCCAGTTTTTTGGAGGTTCATGGTTATGTGGTCGACCTCACAAAACGCGGCAAGTCGCGGGCCAGACGCTGTCATTTTCCGGAAGGTTCCCTGCTACGCTCACCATTGCCGTTGATTCGCCAGAGAGCGAACGTAGCCGTCGCGCGACGTCTGCGAATTTGCCGCGCGGGTAACACGCAATAAAGATGGCGACGAATAGTACTGAAGATAGTTACACGTTGCGGGAGATCACATTCATGTTTCATCAACACGCGCCGAGTCGCGCGGCGTTGCGTGCGTGCGCGCCGCTCGGAAACCCGAGTCGCCGTGCGCTGCTGCGTGGCGTATCGGCGGCGGCGTTAGCCGGCATTTCTTTTCCGCTATATGCGCAGCACGCAAGCGTGGGACTCGTCACGCCGCCTATTCGTCTCGACGACTACTGGGTGATCAATCAAAGCGGCCAGAAGCAGCTGCTGACCGACCTGTTGCATCGGAAAGTGACTGCGTTGCAGACGATTTACACAGGATGCAGTTCAGTTTGTCCTTTGCAGGGTGCGCTGTTCAGCACCGTTCAGCAACGGATATCGCAGTTGCAGCATCGCTATCCCGTTCAGTTGGTGTCGATCGGAATCGATCCGCTTTCCGACTCGCCGCCTGCGTTGCACGCATGGCTCAAGCGCTTCCAGGCCGGACCCGAATGGTGGGCGGCCACACCGACGTTGCAGGACGTCGACCGGATGCGCACCGCGCTTTCGGGCAGCACCTTGCCACTCGGCAACATTGCCGATCACTCGACCCAAATCTACTGCTTCGACGCTAACGCAATGTTGCGCTGGCGAAGCGATGACCTGCCCCGCGCGGATCAAGTTTGCGAGGTACTGGGCGCATTAGGGCGTGTGTAACCTATTGGACTGAGAACATGTCACAAAAAAAATCGCTTAGGTTGAGGTCGCAGTTATTCGACAGGTGGGTGAAAGCATTGCTGCTAATTGCATTCTTGCCGGTGCTTTCAATCTTCTCCACGACTGCGCACGCGCAGACATCGAGCACAATCACCGTTAACGGCACCAGCTTGTGCGCCGATGTGAACGCCGAATCGACAACGCCTGGCGCCTCGGTCATCCAGTGGACCTGCAATGGGCAGAACAACGAGCTTTGGACATTGACCCAGAACAACGGGCTTTATCAGTTCGTCAACGTCAACAGTAATCTGTGCCTCGACATCTACGGTGTAAGCACGGACGCCGGCGCTGGAGCGGACCAGTGGACCTGCAATGGCCAGCCGAATCAAAGCTTTCAACTCATACCGCAAGGTGGCGGCTTTGCAATCGTCGCGTCGCAGAGCAACTTGTGTCTGGCGGTTGCGAGTCTCACGGCACAGGGCTCGCAGATCACGCAGCAGCCCTGCAGCGGCGCCCCGCTGCAGACGTGGCAGATCAGCGGCATGACCGCGAAAACATTGCCGGCGAAGTGGACTACACCCTATAACCTGTCGATCGTGCCGGCTGCTGCGGCGAATCTTCCCGATGGAACGGTGGTAGTGTGGTCCGCTGACAAGAAGCTGGACTTTACGGCTGGCGAAGTCACCCCCGGCAACACGTACACCGCAATCTTCAACCCGACTACCGGTACCAGCAAACAGGTGTACGTGACGAATACCGGCCACGATATGTTCTGTCCGGGCATCGTCAATCTTCCGGATGGTCGTATTTACGTCACCGGTGGCTCGAGCAGTGACGAGACGAGCTTTTACACGCCTTCGACTGGAAAATGGTCGTCAGGTCCTTTAATGAAAATTGCGCGCGCCTATCAGGGCAGCGTAACGTTGAGCAATGGCAACGTATTCCAGGTGGGTGGTTCGTGGAACGGAGGCGAAGGCGGCAAGACCGGCGAAACCTGGTCACCGAGTACGGGTTGGCAGGTCAACAGCGCCATTCTCGCCGACTACATCCTCACGAATGACGCGGCTGGCATTTTCCGCTCCGACAATCATGCATGGCTGTTTGCGGTGGCAAATGGGCGAGTCTTCCACGCCGGTCCGAGCGTTGCGATGCACTGGTTCGATACCGCCGGCGGGGGCAACGTGACGCCTGCCGGCAACCGGGGCAGCGATACCGATGCGATGAACGGCAACGCCGTTATGTACGATATTGGCAAGATCCTGGCTGTTGGCGGTGCGACGAGCTACGAGTACGCCAACGCGACTGCGAACGCCACGCTAATCGACATCAGTAGCGGCACCGCGGTGACGCAAACGCTTACGCCGATGAATTACCGCCGCGCCTTTCACACCAGCGTGGTCTTGCCGAACGGTCAGGTGGTAGTCTTAGGTGGAGAGGCGTACCCGGTAACGTTTTCGGACGACACCGCCGTGCTGGCGCCCGAGTTGTGGGACCCCACCACCAAGACTTTCTCGCTGCTCCCGCCGCAAGCCGTGCCGCGTAACTATCACAGCATCGGACTGCTGTTGCCGGACGGTCGCGTACTGAGTGGCGGCGGCGGACTGTGCGGAAGTTGCTCGACAAATCACACGAACCTCGAAATACTCACCCCGCCGTACCTGCTGAACGCGGACGGCTCGGCGGCAACCCGACCGACCCTCACAGCCGCGCCGACCACCGCACAGCTCGGGACATCGATCGCGGTGACGGGCAGCAGTGGCATCACGGCCTTTGCGTTGATGCGCATGTCTTCGTCGACCCACGCGGTCAACAACGAGCAGCGGCGGGTACCCGTGAGTTTCACGGTAGGAACGGCGGGTGAATATCTGATCAATATTCCTTCCGATCCGGGTGTAGTCGTGCCTGGCTACTACATGCTGTTTGGCCTGAACGCGAAGGGCGTGCCGAGCGTTTCGCGCACGGTGCAGATTCAGTGATGGCGTCACTGTCACGGCGGACCGCGGCGCGTGTGGCGCTGATACTGGGGTTGGCGGGCATCACGCATGTTGCGCACGCCGCGCCGCTTTGCGAGCCGAAGGATCTCGGGTGCGCGATCTTTAATGGGCAGCATTCCGTCGCGGCGCAATTGCGCGACGACGATCATCTGCTGCCCGGCTCGACCACCCGTTGCGCGAACTGTCATTCGCAAACCGGCGCGGCCGACGCATTCGCGCCACCGTTGACCGCCGGCAGCCTGTTTCCTGCGAAGAGTCGAAGGGACGGTCCGGCGAGCAGTTACGATCAGGCAACGTTCTGCAGGGCGCTGAGGGAAGGCATCGACCCGGCCAACGTTTTGTTGCGCAAAGCCATGCCTCACTACCGGATATCGGATACCGAGTGTGCGGCGCTCTGGCATTTCGTCACCAAGCCGTAGCACCTTTGCGTGCGGTCGCGCGACTCATATCCGACTATTCGCGGTTGAATCGAGTGTGACGTTGGGCCGAAAAGCGACAACGTGTGGCAGCGTACGGAGGTGCGGCAAGTCGTCAGTTAGGCTGCGGTTGCGTCTGATATGAATAACTCGATGTCTGTCTGCCGGCGCAATCTATCCGATGCCGAAAAATTAGAAGTCTGCGCCAGGTCCGGCGGAAGCTGTGTAGACGATAAGACGATTTGATTCGAGCAGGCGGCGGGTCCGCATCGCCTGCATCTTGAATCCAGCTTCCACCGTTTTCGTACACCCGCCCTGGGGTTTCGATGAATCAGAACTCTCTCCTTACGAATGCTGCCGTGGTCCGCAATAACGATGTCAGTCTTTCACGTTATTTCGACGTACTGATGGCCAACCGCTGGCTGGTCGGTGGAATCGCCGGCGGCGTGCTCGCCCTGGGCGTGGCCTACGCGTTTATCGCGCCATCGGTGTACCAGGCCGATATTCTCGTGCAGGTGGAAGACAGCATCCCGACCAACAATTCAAAGAGTCCTCTGGGCGACGTCTCGAGCATGTTCGACGTCAAGACAGAGG
>NZ_JBKGUA010000025.1:0-108260 GCF_046543485.1 Paraburkholderia sp. EG304
CGCTTCAGAACCTTGGCGATGCCCGGAGCAAGCGTCGTTCGTGGGGTCAGTATCTTCTTCATCGTTTGGCCAAAGCGTTCTCGTCAGCCTCGAATTTTACCTCCCTCGCGTTAATGCGACAGAGCCCGCAAGTATCTGACCAAGGTCGGTTTGCCGGCCAGCACGGAGAAAAAATATCCGTCGCATCTGTCGGGCGGTCAGCAGCAGCGCGTCGCGATTGCTCGCGCGCTCGCGATGGAGCCGGAAGTGATGCTGTTCGACGAACCGACTTCGGCGCTCGATCCCGAGCTCGTCGACGAAGTGCTGCGCGTAATGCAGGCGCTCGCCGAAGAAGGCCGCACGATGATCGTCGTCACGCACGAAATGGGCTTTGCGCGCAACGTGTCGAATCATGTCGTGTTCCTGCACAAGGGCAAGATCGAGGAGCAAGGGCATCCGCATCAGGTGCTGACGAATCCGCGTAGCGAGCGGTTGCAGCAGTTTCTGGCGGGGCGGTTGAAGTAGGAATGGCAGGGTATGGCGCGTGGTTCAGCCTCGCGCCTTACCCCGAATCATCCGCGCAACGAATGCGCCACTCACCGGAGGGCCCCCGCGTAGGCCCGGAATTGCAGCAATTCGAAGTATTCTGGGTGAAGGATGAGGACCTTGCCCCGCTGCGGGGCAAAAATCTCATCGCTCGTTTGCGCGTGAAACCGGATCAGTTCCCGTTTCCCTAAGCCGTTGGCCTAATCACGCTACCGCAGAGGTTGAATCTGCTATCAGAGCGCCAACTACGGATTCAACACCACCCACGCGTCCCCATCGACCGCAATCTTGACCGCATCGAGGCTCGCCCCCGCACACGGCCCCTCGATACAGCGTCCATCCTCGAAGCGAAACAACGCGCTGTGATGCGCGCACATCAACACCTGCGAGCGATAGCACAGCACATCGCCGGGTTCGAAATCGAGCGGCACCGAAAAATGCGGGCAACGGTTCGCGTAAGCCCACACCTGCTCGCCCCGCCGCACCACCACGACGGGCACGCCGGCGGCGGTTGCATCGACGACCCGCGCGCCGCCATCGGGCACGTCGGCAAGCGGACATAGCGGCGTTTCGTTCATCGCTCAGACTCTCCGTTCCGGATTGCCGAGGCTCCAGTCCCACGGGCGAATCTCGACGCAATCGAACAGCCCCGCCTGCATGTACGGATCGTTGCTGACGAACTCCATCACGTCGTCGATACGCTCCGCTTCGACGACCAGCAACGTGCCATTCATCGCATCGCATTGCGGCGCGAGCGTCGGACCGCCGAGGCGCACGAACACACCGCGATGCGTACCGCCCCGCAGCCACGTGCGATGCACCGGACGCACCCGTTCGCGCACTTCGCGCATGCCTGGCTTGTCGGTCGCGAATACCGCGAAAAAACGTGCCATTGCCATCAGCTCCGATCGAGAATGAAGTCGTAGCGCGCTTCGCGGAACGGTCCATCGAGACCGAAGCGGCGCGCGAGTTCGTGATCCGCGGGGCACTCGCGATAGTCGACCATCAGCGACGGCTTCACGCCGAACACCGCGTCCGAACCCAGATAAGGATCTTCGCGATCGAACACATGCGTGACGAGCGTACGATGCCCAGGCGCGTCGATCATGAAGTGCAGATGCGCGGGCCGCCACGGATGCCGTCCGGTCGCTTCGAGCATGCGGCCGACCGGGCCGTCGGTCGGAATTGGATAGCTGACCGGCACGATCGTCGAAATCGCATAGCGGCCTTCGGCGTCGGTGCGAAAACGGCCACGCAGATTGCCGTGCGGCTGCGCGGTGTCCTGCCCCGAGTACATGCCGTTCTCGGCGGTCTGCCAGACGTCCAGTACCGCGTTGGCAAGCGGTTCGCCGTCCGTCGACAGCACGCGCCCATGCACGAGCGCGGGCGTGCCCGGCGTGAACGCGATGTTCTCGCCATACGCGCGCTCGGGCATGCCGCGAATATAGAACGGCCCGAACACGGTGGTGTCGGTGGCGCCCGTCGCGAGCCGGTGATTGATCGCGTCGACCAGCATCGATACGCCGAGCGTATCCGACAGCAGAATGAATTCCTGGCGCACGAGGTCGTCGCACATCTTGCCGGTGTCGGTCAGAAAGCGGATGGCCGACATCCATTCGGCCTCGGTCGGCTCGACTTCGCGCACGAACGCATGCATGTGCCGCACGAGGCTTTGCATCAGCGTGCGCAGCCGATCGTCGGGCGTGCCGGCGAAGCTTGCTACCACCTGCTCGGTCAGGGCCTGCTCGGCCTCTTTGCTGTCTGTCGACATGTCTTCCTCCATCTATTGTTTGGGCGGCGCTGCGTTCTCCGGCGCTCAGACGGGTTCGGCACCCTGCCACGCCCGTTGCAGCAGCGCGCGGATCGCATCGCGTTCCACGGGACGCGGGTTCGCATACGGATTCTTGCACGCGAGATCGGCCGCTTCGTCGAGTCCCTGCTCGGCCATGCCGATCTGCGCGAGCGCCAGCGGAATGCCGAGCGCGCGGTTCAGTTCGAACAGCAGCGGACCCGCGTCGGCCGCGCGTTCGCCGCCGAGTGCGCGTGCGACGCGCGCGAGCGCAGCGGGCGCGGCGCCGTGGTTGTAGTGTGCCGTATGCGGCAGCATCGCCGCATGGGTTTGCGCATGCGGCAGGTTGAACGTGCCACCGAGCGTATGACAAAGCTTGTGATGCAGGGCCATGCCGACCGCGCCCAGACAGGTGCCCGCGAGCCACGCGCCGTACAGCGCGCCGCTGCGCGCGGCGGCATCGTCCGGTGCGCGCACGATCGCGGGCAGCGCTTCGCCGAGCGCGCGGATCGCTTCCTCGGCCATCAGGCTGATCACCGGGTTCGAGTCTTCCGCATACAACGCTTCGACCGCATGGGCCATCGCGTTGATACCCGACGCGGCGGAAATGCCCGCCGGCAACGACAACGTCAGCGACGGATCGTAGATCACCGTGCGTGGCAGCACGCGCATATCGCGTCCCGTGCGCTTCAGACGCCCTTCCGTGAGGCCGTAGATCGGCGTCATCTCGGAGCCCGCATAGGTGGTGGGCACGGCGATGATCGGCAGCGACGATTCGAGCGCGATCGCCTTGCCGAGGCCGACCGTCGAACCACCGCCCACCGCGACGCAGCAGTCGGCATCGAGCGCGGCCGCCGCATCGCGCGCCGCGCGAGCGACTTCGATCGGCACGTGCATCACGGCTTGCGCATGCACACCCGCCGCGCGCTTGCCGAGCACCTCCGCGACCCGCTCGGCCAGCGCGTGCTGCTCGGGTGTCGCCAGGATCAGCGCGCGCGTGGCTCCTAACCGTTCGACCTCCGCGGGCAGCGTCGCGAGCCCGCCCCATTCGAACACCACACGCGACGGCGTGCCCTGATAGATGAAGCGCTCCATGCGGCCCTCAGCGCTTGAAATGCGGCGGCACGTTGCCGTCGACGTTGACCCACACCGAGCGCGCTTCCGTGTAGTCGTGCATCGCCTCGAAGCCCATCTCGCGGCCGTAGCCCGACTGTCCTACACCGCCGAAAGGGCTGCCCGGATTGACGCGCTTATAGCAGTTGACCCAGCACATGCCCGCATGGATTCGCGCGGCCATCGAATGCGCGCGCGACAGATCGCGCGTCCATAGCCCGCTGCCGAGGCCGTAGTCGGTGCCGTTGGCGATTGCGAGCGCTTCGTCGTCGGTACGGAAACGCAGCACCGTGACGAACGGGCCGAACACTTCCTCCTGCGCGACGCGGTCGTTCGGACTCGCGGCCTCGACGACGGTCGGGCGCACGTAGTAGCCGTTCGCAAGCGATGCATCGCTCGGTGCAGTGCCGCCGGTCAGCACGCGGCCGCCCTGCTGACGCGCGATGTCGACGAACGCCAGCACGCGTTCCTGATGCTGCTTCGAGGTGAGCGGCCCCATCTCGGTGTCGGCATCGAGCGGATCGCCGAGCCGGATCGACGACGCCAGCGACACGAAGCGCTCGAGGAACTGATCGGCGATGCGCTCGTGCAGGATCAGCCGCGAGCCCGCGATGCACGCCTGGCCCTGGTTGTGGAAGATCGCCCAGGCGGCGCCGTTGATCGCGGCATCGAGGTTCGCGTCATCGAACACGATGTTCGCGCCCTTGCCGCCGAGTTCGAGCTGCACGCGCTTCAGATTGCCCTGCGAGGCCTCGACGATGCGCCGCCCGGTCGCGGTCGATCCGGTGAACGCGATCTTGCCGACGCCCGGATGCTCGGCGAGCCGCTGCCCCGCCGTATGACCATAGCCCGCGACGATGTTGACGACGCCCTCGGGAAAACCGACCTCGGCCATCAGCTCGACGATGCGCAGCGTGGACAGCGGCGTGATCTCCGACGGCTTCAGCACGACCGTGTTGCCGGCCGCGAGTGCCGGTCCCATCTTCCAGCTCGTGAACATCAGCGGGAAATTCCACGGCACGATCTGCCCGACCACGCCGATCGGCGCGCGCTGCACGTAGTTCAGAAACCCCGCTTCGACCGGAATCACCGAGCCTTGCAGCTTGTCGGCCATGCCGCCGAAGTAGCGAAAGCATGCCGCCGTGCGCGGCACGTCGAGCGAGCGCGAATCGCGGATCGGGTGGCCGGTGTCCAGCGATTCGAGTTGCGCGAGTTCTTCGGCATTGGCCTCGATCGCGTCGGCGAGCTTCAGCAGCAGCCGGCCGCGTTCGGCGGCGGGCAGCGCGGCCCACTTCGGGAACGCGCGCGCGGCGGCAGCGACGGCCAGATCGACATCGGCGGCGGTGGCCGCGGCGATCTGCGTGATCAGCGAGCCGTCGTGCGGATTGAGCACGTCGATCGTGCCGCCTTCGACGGCGTCAGTGAAGCGGCCGTCGATGAACAGTTGGGTTTGCATGAATGATCCTCGGTGAATGCGGGCGCGCGGCTCTTCAATCAAGCCTTCAGAAATCGACGGGGTACGGCTTCAGCTCGCCGCTTTCGTAACGCTTCGGCAGATTCGGCGTCGCGTTCTCCCACACGAGCAGCATCGAGCGCTTGGTCGAGTAACCCTGATGGCGGATGTCGGCCGGCATCGCGCAGATGTCTCCCGCACGCATCGTGATCCGCGCGCGCGGTGCGCCGGTGTTCTTGTCGCCGATGTCCCAGACGATTTCATCGGACAGTTGCAGGAACCACTCGACCCGATCGTTGCCGTGAAACACCGGCAGGATGTATTCCTCGGTGGTCGGGCAGAACAGGCTCTGGCCGCACACCGACGTAACCGACGGATTCCACGTGACGTCCGAGCGCGACAGATACTTGAACAGATTGAACGCGTGCAGCTGGCCTTCGAAGCCGGGCTCGACGTGCACCTCCGGATCGTCCTGCACGACGTCGGCGAACGCGCGGTTGACCGGCAGTTCGTCGCGCAGCGGCGAGTCGCCTTCGAGGCCCGGCATGCGGCGCGTCGCGATGCGCGTGCGCTCGATCGCGGCGTCGTTGTCGCCATGCTTGCGGCCGAACGCGGTGCCGGTTTCCTCGGGTGCCGCGAACGGGTCGAAGCCTTCGTTGGTCCAGTCGTGCAGGATCGCCTTGAAGGTCGCCATGATCGTGGGCGTCTCGAAGGTCTCCATGTAATCGACGCCCGCGTCCTTCATGATGCCGTTGAACGAGCCCGCATACACGTCGACCTTGCCGTAGTGATTGCGCGTGCCGAACACGTGGTCGAAGTTGACCCAGCCGTAGAAGAAGCCCCAGGCGACGTCGCGCATCATCGCGCGCAGGAACGCATCGGCCGGCACCGCGTGGGTGCGGGTCTGGCCTTTCGCGGGCCAGTTGATCTTGACGAAGTACTCGTCGCGCAGGAATTCGAACGCGCCGAGCGTAAAGCGGCGATAGCCGGTGATCGCGTCGGGTTCGCTGGCGCGCACGGTGTCGGCCGCGAAGCCGGCCGGGTGATCGAGGGTTTCGAGGGATGCCATGTCTTGTCTCCTAACGTGTGCGTATCAGTGCAGGCAGATATCGGCCCACTTCTCCACCGACAGTTCGCCGCGCATCGTTTGCACGAGCACGACGCCGGGCTTTTGCGCGCTGAAACGATATGCGCAGCCGGCCGGCAGCAAAGCCTGATGACCGCGACGCAGCACCACGTAACCCATCGCGCGGCCGGCAGGTTGCGCGCCCGCTGCGACGGTGCCCGCGCCACTCTTCGGCGGATTGTCGAGCTTGACGAAATCGATGCGCACTTCGCCGTCCATCAGGATCGCGAACTCGTCGTGTGCGCAGGCGAACCATTGCGATTGGCCTTCGGTGCGCAGCGCCTCGATCACGTAGTCGAGGTTCTTGCCGACTACAACCTTCTCGTAGGGCGCCGACTCGGAAGCGACTTCGAAGATGTTGGAAAACACGTAGTGGCGCGCTTCGCCGCTCGTGATTTCGATTTCGCCTTTGCGGTAGCCGTCGAGCGAGCCAAAGACGGTGTGGAATGACTGGTCGGTCATTGCTGTCTCCTGTGTCGATCGGAGTTGGCGCTTTAGCTGTCGACCGGTGTTGGCGCTTTAGCGCCTACTCCGGTCCCATGCAAAGCTCTTGCTCCGATCCCATGCAACGAAGTTGCGGTTGTTGAATCGGTCTTGTTGGAAGTAACTTTAGAAGCGCAACAGGATGGCAACAACCGGCGATCCGGCGATTACAGCATTTGCACTTTGCAAATAATCGCCGCGTGAATAGCCGCCTTACGTCACCCAGCCACGCTCGATCAGCGGCCGGTCCCACGCGGGTTCGGGTCCCAGGTACTCGGCCAGAAACTCGACCAGCGCTTTCACCTTGAGCGCCTGTCGTTGTGTCGCGGGATACACGGCCGCGAAATTCAGCGGCGACAGCGTGTAGTCGGTCAGAATCGGCACCAGCGAACCGTCGAGCAGCGCGGCGCTCGCGACCAGCGTCGGCAGGCAAACGACGCCGCCGCCGGTCAGCGCATAGTCGCGCAGCAGATGCACCGAGTTCGAACGGATCATGCCCGGCAGCTCCATTTCGACGACCTCGTCGCCGTGCGCCATGGTCCAGCGATTGCGCGACGGATAGCCCGAATACAGCGCCGTGGTGTGTTGCAGCAGATCGCGTGGATGCTGCGGCGCGCCATGCTCCTTCACATACGCGGGCGTCGCGCAGAACAGACGCCGCACTTTGAACAGCCGTCGCTCGATCAGCGATTCGGCGAACGGCGGAAAGATCTGGAAGGCGACGTCGAAGCCCTCTTCGATCGGATCGACCACCCGGTCGTTGACGATCACGTCGAGCTGGATGCCCGGATAGCGCCGGTTGAATTCCGCAAGCGGCGCGCCGAAGTGGCCGAGCGCGAAACCCGGCAGCATCTGGATGCGCAAGCGGCCGGTCGGTGTCGCACGCAACTCGCGCATCTGGTCGGTCAGTTCGTTGACCCGCCCGACCACTTCCGCGCATTCGCGATAGAACGCCTCGCCCACCTCGGACAGTCGCACGACCCGCGTGCTGCGATGAAAGAGCGGCGCGTTGACGAACTTCTCCAGCTGCTGGATGCGCGTCGTGATCACCGAACTCGTCACGCCCAACTGCCGCGCCGCTTCGGCGAAGCTGCTCGTCTCGGCCACCCGTACGAAGGCCTCGATGCTCAGAAAACGGTCCATGCTGCGTCCTTGTCCACTCGTCCAGCCTGTCAGTGTATCTGGGCTGGGGCGCGTGAACGCGCCGCCCGGTCGGCGACAACGGACTCGTTGTCGAGCGCGGCGCCGACCGGTTGCAGCGCATCATTCCGGTTGCTCGCTGGTCGGCAATTCGAGCGACGGCGCAAGCCTCTGACGACGCACCCGGGCCGGCGCGGTTTCCTCGAGCAGCAGGCTCACGCCGATGCCTAGCAGCACCGCGCAGATCGGCAGCCACAGGATGTTCTGAATGCCGAAGTGCGTCGCGACGAAGCCCGCCAATGCCGGTGCAATGCCGCCGCCGAAAATCTCGCCCGCGCCGACGACGATGCCGATCGACGTGGAGATCATGCCGATCGGCGCTGCTTCGGTCGCAACCGGACCGGACAGCAGCGACACGAGTCCGAGCGTGAAGAACGACGCGACGAACAACACCGCGAAAAGCTGCACGGGCTGCGCGCCGAGTCCGCGGAACAGGTACAGCATCACCGCGGTGCCCGCAAAGCCGACGACGCTCGCGACGCGCCGCCCGGTCAGGTCCGACAGCCCCGGCAAACCGAACTGGCCGATGAAGCCGCCAAAGCCGATCGCCGAGACGACGACGCCCATGCGCTGCGTGTCGAGCGACAGATACTCGGTCAGGTACAGCGGCAGCATTGCGCCGAGCACGAACACGCCGGTCATCGCGCAGAACAATGCGGCCATCGCGATCGGGATGTTGCGGCTCTTCAGCACGTCGCGCCAATTGCCGCGTTGGGCCGGGCAGGTGGGCCGCTTTGGGGTAGCTTGCGGCGCGGCTTTCGGTTCGCGAATCACGAAGAACATCAGCACGCCGAGAATCAGCCCCGGCACCGACACCAGCGCGAACACCCAGCGCCACGTGACCACGCTGAGTAATTGCGTCGCGATGATCGGCGACAGCGCGAGGCCGAACAGCGCGAAGCCGCTTTGCTGCAAGCCGAGATTGAAACCGCGGCGCTTCGGATGCGACGCATCGGCGGTCGCGGCGAAGCTGGTCGGGCAGAACGAGCCTTCGGCGACGCCCATCAATGCGCGCACCGCGAGCAGGCTCATCAGGCCGCCGGCGAGTCCGGAGAAACCGGACAGCAGCGAGAAGGCCAGAATCGCCGGGATCAGCACCTTGCGGCGCCCGATCTTGTCGGAGATGCCGCCCATCAGCGCCGCGAAAATTCCCCACGACAAGCCGAGGATGCCGATACAGTTGCCGACGTCCTGCGCGGTCAGATGCAGGTCCTTCATGATCGCCGGAAAGAGCGGCGCGATCAGCCACCGGTCGAGTCCCACGAGGCCGAAGCCGAGGGCCAGCAGCACGACGGCCTTCCATTCGTAGGCCACGTCCCAGTCGTTCGATTTCATCTTTGTCTCCATGTCTGCGTAGGCCGGCCGCTTGGCGCGCGCACGGCATTCGCTGGCGCAACGGCGCGCCGCCGGGTTCGTCGAATTCAGCAACGGGTGTCGTGCCGCGCTTCGTCGATGCGGCAGCGACGCGGCCAAGATTGGCGCAACTGGGGCGGCTCAGGTACGGGACAAGCGCCGAATGCGGCATTCGTGAATCGCAAATAATCGCGACGCATAGCGCGGCAGCGAGTGTGGGCAAGGCCTGGCGATGAACGACGGCGGCGAATTGGATGCGCCTGAGGGCACCCCAGGAAAAGCCCGGGTAGACGCACGGGTGGGCCGCGGGCGGTTGGCGTTCCACCGGTTTGTTGCCCCGCGCTTTGCCGACCCGCAGGCACGTGCGCATCCGCCGCACGTCATCGCATCAGCCCGACGAGCCGCAGCGCGATCCCCGGCACCAGAATCACCGCGACCAGCGCGACGATATTGGCGACAGGGAACGGAATCGTGCCGCGAAAGATCGTGCGAATCGACAGATCGGGCAGCATCGTCTTCACCGAGCGGCTGGACGATCGCAGCGAAGACGGGATCGTCAGCAGCATCATCGCAAGCGCTTCCATCAGCGAGCCGAGCGCGATGTAGATCATCGTGATCACCGCGATCACGCCGAGCAGCGGCAGATGCAATTCGTGGATCCGCGCGACGAGCGTCCCGGTCGGCCCCGATAGCGTGATGTAGGAAACCGGGAATGACTAACCGCGCAGGCGCCCAATGGGCCAGACAGTTAGTAGCGTTTTGCCGCTGTGAGCCGGGCCGCGACGATCCGGCCATTCGCGCCCGATATACTCCCCTCAGCCAAGAACGTCTTTCAGCCACGGGCGGTCATTCGGATCATGAAAGCAACGGACCTCGAACAACGCATCCTCAAACAGTCGCTGCTTTGCACCGTGATGATCGCCGGACTCGGCATCGCGGTCGGGATCCTGAGCGGCTCGCTGGCGATCATCTTCGACGGCATGTTCTCCGCGCTCGACGCCGCGATGTGCAGCCTGTCGTTGCTCGTCACCCGCCTGCTTCAACAGGAGAGCAGTCGACGCTTCCAGCACGGCTTCTGGCACATCGAGCCGCTCGTGCTCGTGTTCAACGGCAGTCTGCTGGCGGTGCTGTGCTTTTACGCTTTCGTCAACGCGGTCAAAGGCCTGCTCGACGGCGGCCACGAACTCGAATTCGGCTGGGGCGTCTTCTACGCGGTGGTGGTCGCCGCGTTTTGCTTCTTCATGTTCTTGCGCGAGCGGCGCGTGAATCGCGTGATCGACTCCGAACTCATCGGCCTCGACATCAAGAGCTGGCTGATGTCGGCGTGCATCAGCTCAGCGCTGCTGCTGGCGTTTTCGATTGCATGGCTGCTCGAACATATCGGGCAAGGCCACCTGACGCCGTACATCGACCCCGGCGTGCTCGCCCTACTGACGCTCGTGCTGATCCCGATGCCGACCGGAACCGTGATCGGCGCGGTCAAGGAAGTGTTGCTGATTACGCCGCCGGATCTGGAGCAGGAGTTGCGCGACCTGATGCAACAACTGACCGCCGACTATGGCTTCGTCAAGCACTCGCACTATGCGACACGCGTCGGCCGAGGCCTGTTCGTCGAGGTGCACATCGTGTTGCCCGAGGCGATGGAGCACGCCGGCGTGCGCCAGCTCGATCAGATCCGCGACAGGATCTCGCGCGCGATCGGTGAGTCGGGCCCGGACCGCTGGTTGACCGTCGCGTTTACGCGCGACCCGCGGTGGTTGTAACGACGCGTTGCGGCGTGCATTCCCATTCCCGTTTCCAGCATGCGCACGCGATCAAAAACGCACAACGAATTTTGTGTGTTTCGCGGCTAGTCCCCGAATGGGTTGCCGGTGTCCTTCACCTCGGTACTGAGGTTGTATTCCGCGCGCATGGCCTTGAGTACGCCCTCGATGTCGCGCTCGAAGCCAATCGCATTGCCAAAGTGGGTCATGTTCCAGTTGCAGCCTGTCTTGTCAGCCTCTTGCAACTGCGGCCGCGGCACGCGAATCTTCACGCCATCGTCGACGATTTCCTGCAGTCGATGAATTCTCCGATTGACCTCCTGCTGAAGCTGCGAGGCGTTAAGCGTCTTGCGTATCATCCTGGGTCTCCTTCCGGTTGCTCGAGCCAGTCTAGCGCAAGTGAAGCGTTTCGCGACCGGCGCTGCAATGCTAGAAGCGCCGGCGCGCGCGAGTCTGGCGGCTTTAGACGACGCTAGTTGTGCGCCGCACCACACATCCGTCTATCTTCACTGTCGCTCGCCTGAATTGTTTCCCCGATAGCCAGACCTGCGGATTCCGAGGAACATAGTCGTGCGCTGCAAGTTGCCAACGTGTAAAACCGGTGGGGGTAAGCATGGGACAACTCGACTTCAGCACCTTCGAACATGAAGGTTGGGAGCGGGTCGCGCAGGCCTATCATGAGTATTTCGGTGATTTGACCGCGCAGTCGAACCAGGCCATTCTCGAGACCCTTTGCATTCGTCGGGGTGCGCGTTTTCTCGACGTCGCATGCGGCCCTGGCTACCTCGCGGCGGCAGCCGCACTGTGCGGCGCGGATGTCGCCGGCGTCGATTTCTCGGTCGCGATGGTCGACAAGGCGAGACGCGTCTTTCCGCCACTCGAATTCCGCGTCGGCGACGCGGAGGATCTGCCATTTCCCGACGAAAGCTTCTCGGCCGTGGGGATCAGCTTCGGAATGTTGCACTTTGCGCATCCCGAGCGCGCACTCGCGGAGGCGCTTCGTGTACTTCGACCTGGCGGCAGAATCGCCTTCACGGAATGGGCGACACCGAACAAGGCGGTGGGCTTCGAAATGGTGTTGAGGGCAATCGAGCAGCACGGGACGACCGATGTGCCCCTGCCGCCGGGACCAGCCCTGTTCCGGTTCAGCGATTGGCAGGAATCGAAGCACATGCTGCTCGAGACCGGGTTCGTCCAACCCGAGATGCGGGAGTTGGACCTCACGCTCGTGCTTCATGCTCCCAATACACCTTTTCATGCACTCCTGCGTGGCGGCGTGCGGTTTTCCGCGTTGCTACATGCGCAGACGCCCGCCGCGCTGGCGGCTATCGAAAGGGCCGTCGCACGCGACGCAGAGGCATATCGCAGCGATAACGGGGACCTGCGGCTTCCGATGAGCTGCATTCTGGCCTCCGCGGTCAAGCCTTAGGGCGCTCGAAAAACCAGCGTTCACGTCCGACAGTTCGGGCTCTATTGCGTGACCCGAACTAGACCGTCGCGGCCAGCTTGAATTCATCGAACCGGGCAACTGGTGGCGGCAGTTCCCTGATTTCCAGGCGGTCCACCAGCGCTCCATGCGCACCGTCGACCAGCCAGTCGCAGATTCGCTCGAGCTCTTCAGCGCGCCCTTGCAACACCGCTTCGACCGACCCATCCATCCGGTTGCGCACCCAACCCGTGATCCCTCGCGCCGTGGCCTCCTCGATGCAAGCCTGTCGGTAACCTACACCCTGCACACGACCGTAGACTCTCACCAGTCTGGTCCGCAAATCGGTATCGAACTGTGGTGTCATGGTGCACGCAACTCCAGGCTGGATAAGCGGCAGCGCGGTTGCCTCTCAACCGCCGCGCATCTCGTCGCTTTCGCCAGCCGAGTCTGTCGCCTCCCAATCCGCCTGCGTCGTTGCGGGTGGCGTCGCCGGCTGGACACGTGTCCACCACGCGGTATTTGCCGGTGCATGGAAGCGAAACTGCGTGCTCCATGCGGCCCAAAACTCCTGCTGCGCGGCTTGAGACGTCGGAAGAACAAAACCTAACTGCTCGGCGAGTGCCGGCAGGTACAGGTCAAACGCCGATTTGACAACGTCGCCCCAGTTTCTTGCCGCAAGAATCGCCAGCCGATATGCGATTACCGCAATAGCGGCCGCAATCGCGGCATTCTGCAAAAGATCGGCTAACACGCAATTGCCGGCCAGCCCGTCCGCAAGCCAGATGTCGAGCGCCCGCACGAACGTAAAGATGGACGTAAATGAACCCAAAACGACGAGTCCGACCAGAAAGTCAACCGGAGCTCTCGCGTCCGCAATGATTGCTTGATAGTCCTTTGGGATGACGGCAAGAAGACGTGGCCATACGAATATGCTGTCGACCCTATAGACTTCGCTCGAGTACCCCTCGAATGCACGCAACGTGTTCCCAAAGGCCGTGGAAAGAACGAGGTTTTCATAGCGAGGGAAATCACGCGCGTTGCGCTCCTGAGTGCGATACAGCCTCGCCCTTACGGTGGCTCTGTTCACCTCGGCTTTTCTATATTCCGACGATTCTTTCGACGCTTTGAGTCGCTCGATCGTACTGTTCTCTGTATCGAGTTCCGTACGGAGGCGTTCTATTAGGCGCAGCTGACGATTGCGGCGGTCGCGCTCATCGCGCTTCCAGGCCTCACGATTGAATGGCCATTTGTATCCTTCGAGGACCTGATAAAACCAGTTGCTCAGTACCATCAAGATCAGCGATAGAACCCATACGATTATGAGGAAAGTAAACAAGCCGCCAACCTTTTCGCTGTCCGAGGTCGCTTTGTTCAGCAAATCGCCAAACACCGGGATATCCGCATTAGCTGCGAGAAAGCCTGTAAAGCCAAGCAGGGCTGGCAAAAAGAAGCCGAGGATAAATGCTTTGTCCAGCAGTTTCGATAGGCCCGAGAGCATCGGCGGTTATCCTTGGCAAGTTCAGCGACGCACTGGCGGCGGGTTGTCGTCATCGGGGTCTTGCTGCGACTGTCCCGGAAGACCTCCGAACTGAAGAGCCCGGTGAACGGCATTCAAATCAATGCTTGCCAGCTTGCTCGGCGGCGTTGCTGAGCCGGAGGTGTCTACCAGATGTTGATAAAGAAAATCGACAACCGCTCTGAGGGCATTGACGGCGCTCGCGTAATCATGTGCAGTCGCCAGGTCATGGACTTCTACGGCCCGCCTCATCACCAGTTCGCGTAGCGGCTCCGGTGCTGATTCATATTGGCGAGCAAACGCGGCGTTGCGCTTGATCTCTTCGAGCTGGTCGATCGCTCTCGACGCACTCCGGCGGGTCTGCCCCCTGGGCACATGCATGGCGGCCAGCCCGACTACTTTGGTCAGCAGTTCGACGATTTCCCGAGACGAGTTTTCTTTCATCTTGGTCCTCCAGGAAGGAGGCACCTTTGCCTCCCGGCCCCGCCCGGTCGTCAGCGTTCGAACCGTTACTCGATGTTAGTACAGCTGTTCGGTAGGAGGAAACAGTAAATCGTGTGCGCTTGCCGCACAGGGCGTCGCGGCGGACTTCGCAATAAGTGAATTGTCGCCAGGCTTGCTCGCCGCCGTCCCTCCCTGTCACAGGGTATTGCATGCGTCGCCGCCAAGGTCGAAGCGCCCGATTCTCCGCAGGGACCTGTTGGTTCCGGACCGTCTCGGCCCGCTCGAAGTGTCTGGTGCGGCCCACCATCGAATCCACGTTGCCGCTGTCGTGCGAGCAGCCGACGCGTATGCAGCCGGCCGGCCGCACGCTTGCCCGACAGACCGCTGCGTCGGCACAGCCTTTGCATGCAGAAGCTGCGTCAACCGGAGATAGCCATCATGCGATGTTTTGTGGACTTCGTTCCCAGGCAAGCGGTGCGCGGCAGCGTAGCCGTACTCGCTGCCGCCCTACTCCTAGCGGCATGCGGAACGGGCATTGCGGCATTCGCTGGACTGCTTCCGAAATCCGACGGGGTAGCGACTGCAGTGACTGCTACGCCGTTGGTCGAACTGCAGACCACGATGATGAATCTCATCGAATCCGGTTTCGAGGACCCTTCCGCCGCTGCTGATTGATGTTGGGCACGGTTCGGCCCCAACTCTGCTGCCATTGGTTATGCTTCTGTCTGTGTCTTGCGCCTACCGCGTACTGCACGAACATAGGAGCGAAACGTGGCAAGTATCGACTTCGAAAACCTCCGGCAGTTGTTTCCCGTCACCGACGATATTCCAGAGACCGCCCGCCTTGCGGAGCCGATTCATCAGCGGGTCTCGCTCGTCGATGGAGAACTGAAGGCATGGGATGGAAACTGCAAGACCGTGCTATCTCCGGTCTGCGTGCGACAAGCCTCGGGCGACGCTGAACAGCTCGTAATCGGCAGTTATCCGGTCATGGGTGAAGTCGAGAGCGACGCCGCGCTCGACGCGGCCGTGCGAGCCTACGACCACGGCCGCGGTGAGTGGCCAACGATGACTGTCGCGCAGCGCATCGGCTGCATGCAGGACTTCATTCGTCTGATGGCGGCCAGGCGCGATGAGATTGTGAATCTGATCATGTGGGAAATCGGCAAGAGCCTTGCCGATTCGCAAAAGGAGTTCGACCGCACCATCAGCTATATGCAAGACACGATCTCGGCGCTAAAGGAGCTGGACAATAGCAACTCGCGCTTTGTCATCGCCGAGGGCACCATCGGCCAGATTCGCCGCACACCGCTTGGCGTCGTACTGTGCATGGGGCCTTACAACTATCCGCTGAACGAAACGTTCGCGACGCTCATTCCCGCATTGCTGATGGGCAACACCGTCGTATTCAAGCCGCCCCAATACGGCACGCTGCTGTTCTTCCCGCTGCTCGAGGCATTCCGCTCCGCTTTTCCGAAAGGCGTCATCAACACGATTTATGCGCCGGGCGCGGTGGTCGTGCCACACATGCTCGCCTCGGGAAAGATCGACGTGCTTGCCCTGATCGGCTCGAGCAAGGTCGCAGACCATCTGAAGAAGCAGCACCCGAAGTCGCATCGGCTGCGCGCCGTTCTCGGCCTGGACGCCAAAAACGCCGCGATCGTGCTGGCTGACGCCGACATAGACCTCGCCGTGAAGGAGTGTCTGCTCGGTACGTTGTCGTTCAATGGTCAACGGTGCACGGCGCTCAAGATCTTGATGGTGCACCGCTCGATCGTCGATACGTTTCTTGAGCGTTTCAACGCAGCGCTCAAGAATCTGAAGGTCGGTATGCCGTGGGAAAAGGGTGTGTCCATTACACCGCTGCCCGGCATGCATCGCACAGCCTATATGACTCAGGCGATTGACGATGCGAAGGCGAAAGGTGCGGCGGTGGTGAATGAAGGTGGTGGCGTGTTCTGCAAAACGCTTTTCTATCCGGCCGTGGTGTACCCCGTCAAGGAAGGGATGATGCTCTATCGTGAAGAGCAGTTCGGACCGATCATCCCAGTCGTGCCGTTCGATGACATCGATACACCGCTCGAATATGTCATCACGTCGGACCACGGTCAGCAGGTCAGCATTTTCGGCACCGACGCCGCCCAGATCGGCTCGCTGGTCGACCCGCTCGTCAACCAGGTATGCCGTGTCAATCTCAACAGCCAGTGCCAGCGAGGTCCCGACGTCTTTCCGTTTGCGGGCCGCAAGGATTCGGCGGAAGGCACGCTATCGGTCACCGATGCGTTGCGCGCGTTCTCGATCCGGTCCATGGTCGCAGCCAAGGAGACCGACTCGAACAAGACGCTGCTCGACACGATGGTCACGAACCATACCTCGAAGTTCGTGAACACCGGTTTTATCTTTTAGCGCGCGAAGCGGGTCACTGCGCGTCCGGATGAGCCAGGCCCGCTTCCTCGATAACCTGCTCGTATTGTTCCACGCCGACTACGGCTCGGTACTCCTGCATCAGCCGGATGAGCGCCTGCGACGTCTTCGAGATCACGCCGTAGACTTCCAGTTGCTCAGCGTGCACCAGCGCCTGCCCCAAAGTTATGGCCACGTCAGTCTCCTTATTGCAGTTGAACAGCGAGCAAGTCGTTGGCGAACGCGGGCCGGGCGGAGGCGAACTCCATCAGGTCGACGAAGCCCTTGCTGACCGCAAACTCATGCAGCGCATCATTGCCGCTGTCAGCCTTGATGCGACCGTAGCTTTCGACCATTTTCAGGTCCGTAATCAAGTACATCATCTCAACCTCTTTCTGCCGGGAATGCCCCGAGTTGTTACGTGCGTAGTACGTGCGTAGCGCGGCGGAAAGGTGCACTCCGTCGCGCCGTTTTCCTGTCCTGCTACGGTTGGAAGCGTAGGTCGCGTCGCTTAATTCAAGCTTAAACAATGCCAGGTAGAACGCTACCTCGCGATGAAGCGAGACCAGGACAACTACATGCAGAAGCCGTCGCGACGTCCCATTGACGCGCCAATCAAAACAAAATGCCATCCAGTCGCTCAACTGAACGGCATTACCGCTTCGGCGGCGTTTTCTTTTCCCAGTTACGGGATCACTAATCCCAGCCAAAAATGGCGAGCGTGGATTCCCCTTCCCGGATGCGACGCATCTGATCTGCTTCCCTGGCCTCACGAGCTTGCGCAGCGGCAATCACTTCAGCAACACGGGCTACCGGAATCGCGACCACACCGTTTTCATCAGCGACGATAAGTTCACCGGCTTCAACCGTCACTCGCCGCCGCGACGCAACGACCGGATTGCGTCATCGGGCTTCGCCTCTTCAATCCCGCCAACGTGATGCGGCTCACCGAGGTGCCCCGCACATCGTCGACATTGATTGGAGACACAGAACGCCGCGCGCAGCCTCGCCTCATTGATCGGCAAGGTTGCGATCATCGTTGTCGCGTCCGAGGCGGCGGCGGATCCACGCCGCACATTGCCGATGCTCACCGCGGTGCATGGGCGAATGAGCGAAACGGTCGCGGCGGGCATGGGCGAACGCGACTGGTCGGCCATGGCGGAATACACGATCGAGTCGGGCGAGGCGCAGTAGTATTTTCATTCTCGTACGCTCGATGTCATGCATATTTCCGTCGAGGGATGGATAAAGCTAATTTGACTGCCGGAAGTTTTGGACGCTTCTTAGAGCCCAAACGATCGGCTCCGTTACGTATGCGCCCGACCACTGCGGTGGGACGCATGGCGCCTCGATGATGTAGTGCACTTCGAGCGCCGCATGATCGAGCGGCAACGGCATAGCGCGCTGGTTGCCCACGACCAAGCGGATGGCGCGGAAACCTCCGCCCAATCGCCCACTTTCACTCACCGCGACATCGGGACCACTGCATGAGCGCAACGACCCGTCTCCGCGCCGCTGCCGGACTGACCGCGCTCGAAGCGCGGCTGTCGCGCACGAACGCGTCGTCGTCCAGCTGTCCCACAGTCCGTCCGCCGCTTCCGCGAATTCGACGGCGCGCTCGTAGCGACGGCGGTTTATACCTGGTCACGGCGACTCTTCGACCGCCTAACGCGACCTGGCCGGCTTGGCAACAATGCCGATGGTTGGCCGTTGGAGGACATAAGGTAACAGCGACTGCTCGACCATTGGATGACGGCAGGTTCGCGTTTCCGTGGACCTCTCGACGCACAGTTTATTAATAATCAAACATTAAACGCGACCTAATTCGAGGCGAGAGTAGCCCAGGAGATGCGATCGCGTATCGCGCGTTCCTGCGCCACCCGTCGCCGCGCCGATCCCCGTATGGGATATGCAAACCCATGCGTGAACGATGTCAGGAACCGGGGTCGAGGAAAATCGATCAGTCTGCGAAGAACTCGAGCACCATACGGTTGAACTTCTCCGCATGCTCCCACTGGGCCCAGTGGCCACAGCGGTTGAATACGTGCAGTTCGGCGTTGGGCATACCCCACAACAGGCGCAGGCCAATATCGTACGGCACGAAGCGGTCGTCGCGGCCCCAGATGATCATCGCGAACGCCTTGATTTCACCGAGGCGCGGACCGTAGTCGCTGAACTGCTTCGGATTCGCAGCCAGGCTCTTGACCCAGTTCTCGAGGTGATCGCGGCGCGACAGCATGTTGTCCACGCGCAGCTGCAGCAGTTCGTCGGTCAGCGAGCTCGGATCAAACACGAAGATGTTCATCATGCGCTTGACGTTCTCGAGCGTCGGCTCGCGGTAGACATGATTCAGCAGCTTGATGCCTTCGGTCGGCATCGGCACGAACTGGCTCGGGCCGCCGGTGCCTCCGCCCATCAGCACGAGCTTGCCGACGCGTGACGCATTCTCCAGCGCAAACGCCGTGGCGCTGTGGCCTCCCATCGAGTTGCCGATCAGATGCGCGCGCTCGACGCCCAGGTGGTCGAGCAGGCCCTTGACGATGCGGCCGTTGAAGTCCGAGCGCGAACCCTTGGTGTTCACGAACCCATCGCTCCTGCCCCAGCCCGGGAAGTCGAGCAGGATCACGCGATAGCCGGCCGCCGCGAGCGGCTCGATGTTGCGGTGGAAGTTGGCCCAGCCGGTCGCGCCCGGGCCCGAGCCATGCAGCATCATCACGACTTGGCCCTCGGCCGGGCCCGCGTCGTTGTAATGCACCTTGTAATCGGTCTCGCCGTCGCGAATCGTCGCAAAGCGGCTGGTATTGGCTTCAGTGTAAGTAGCACTCATGTGCGAATTCCTTGCGTGATTGTTCGATCGGAATATGGGGCAGACGAGCGCATGCAGCGCCGGCCTGCCCCTTGTCTCACTGCCGCTTGAGCAGATCGAGCGCGACGTCGACGATCATGTCTTCCTGACCGCCGACCATGCGGCGCTTGCCCAGTTCGACCAGAATGTCGACGGTCTTCAGGCCGTACTTCTTCGCAGCCACTTCCGAATGACGCAGGAAGCTCGAATACACGCCGGCATAACCGAGCGCGAGCGTTTCGCGATCGACGCGCACCGGGCGGTCCTGCAGCGGACGCACGATGTCGTCGGCGGCGTCCATCAGCGTGTAGAGATCGGTGCCGTGATTCCAGCCCATGCGCTCCGCCGCCGCGATGAACACTTCGAGCGGCGCGTTGCCCGCGCCCGCGCCCATTCCCGCAAGTGAGGCATCGATCCGGTCGCAACCTTCTTCCACTGCGACGATCGAGTTCGCCACGCCCAGCGACAGGTTGTGGTGCGCGTGCATGCCCGTTTTCGTTTCGGGTTTCAGCACGGCCTTCACCGCGCGGAAGCGATCGCGCACGTCATTCATCGTCAGTGCGCCACCCGAGTCGACCACGTAGATCGTGGTCGCGCCGTAGCTTTCCATCTTCTTCGCTTCGACTGCCAGGTTCTCTGGCGTGGTCATGTGGCTCATCATCAGGAAGCCGACGGTGTCCATGCCGAGTTCGCGTGCGTATTCGATGTGCTGCTTCGAAATGTCCGCTTCCGTGCAATGCGTCGCGATACGCACCACGCGTGCGCCCGCGTTGTAGGCAGCCTTCAGGTCGTGAATCGTGCCGATCCCGGGCAGCAGCAGCGTCGCGATCTTCGCGTGCGAGATCACGTCGGCCACCGCCTCGATCCATTCGAGGTCGCTATGCGCGCCGAAGCCATAGTTGAAGCTCGAACCCTGCAGGCCGTCGCCGTGCGCGACTTCGATCGAATCGACCTTGGCCTTGTCGAGCGCCCGTGCGATGTCCTGCACGTTCTGGATCGAGTACTGGTGACGGATCGCGTGGCTGCCATCGCGCAGCGTCACGTCGGAGATATAGAGTTTCTTGCTCATGTGCGTTGTCCTTTATGCGGCGACGACCGAACTTGCGATGCGCTCCGCGGTGGCGAGCGCCGCCGAGGTCATGATGTCGAGGTTGCCCGCGTAGGCCGGCAGATAGTGCGCAGCGCCTTCCACCTCGAGGAAGACCGAGGTCTTCAGGCCACTGAACCTGCCGAGGCCCGGGATGTTGAGCGGCGCGCTCTCCGGAATCACGTCGAACTGCACCTTCTGCTTCAGGCGATAGCCCGGTACATATGCGTTGACGGCCTTGGCCATTTCCTCGACTGAGGCTTCGATCTTCGCCTGATCGGCGGCTTCCGAGAGCACGTACACGGTGTCGCGCATCATGACCGGCGGTTCGGCCGGGTTCAGCACGATGATCGCCTTGCCCTTAGCGGCACCGCCGACGGCTTCAATCGCCTTCGAGGTCGTTTCCGTGAATTCGTCGATGTTCGCGCGGGTGCCCGGGCCCGCCGACTTGCTGCTAATCGACGCGACGATTTCCGCGTAGTGGACCTTCGCGACGCGCGAGACGGCCGCCACCATCGGGATCGTGGCCTGGCCGCCGCAGGTGACCATGTTCACGTTCAGCGCGGCGAGCTGCGCGTCCAGGTTCACGACCGGCACGCAGTACGGGCCGATCGCGGCGGGCGTGAGGTCGATCACGCGGATGCCGGGCTTGTGCTGGCGCAGGAACGCGTCGTTCCTGATGTGTGCGCCGGCCGAGGTCGCGTCGAACACGACGTCGATCTCCTTGAACGCGGGCAGGTCCACGAGCCCCTGCACGCCTTCGTGCGTGGTTGCCACGCCGAGGCGCGCGGCCCGCGCGAGACCATCCGAGTTCGGGTCGATGCCGACCATTGCACCCATTTCCAGATGCTTGCCATGCCGCATGATCTTGATCATGAGGTCGGTGCCGATGTTGCCCGAGCCGATGATCGCCGCCTTGAGTTTTGCCGAAGCCATGTCGATTTCCTGATGAATTGAGTGCTCAGTGTGCTAAACGAACGTCGCGCGTACGCTGCCGAGTCCTTCGATATTCGCCGTATAGATGCCCGGCTGCGTCACGGCGACCATCGGACCAAGCGCACCCGTGAGCACCACGTCACCAGCGCGCAAGGGAGTGCCGAGCTGCGCCATGCGATCTGCGAGCCAGATAGCTGCGTTCAACGGATTGCCAAGGCACGCTGCACCACCGCCGCGCGACAGGACTTCGCCGTCGCGTTCGAGCGTCATCGCGGCATTGAACAGGTCGACATCAGCGAGCGGAACAGGGCGACTGCCCAGCACGAACAGCGCGCTCGACGCGTTGTCGGCGACCGTATCGACAAAGCGGATGTCCCAGCCGCGAATGCGGCTGTCCACCACCTCGATCGCGGCCAGCGCATAGTCGGTCGCGTTGATCAGGTCCACATACGTGTGCTTCTCTCGTACGAGGTCGTGCTTCAGCACCAGGGCGATCTCGGCTTCGACCTTCGGCTGGATCAGGCTCCCGAGCGGCATCGGCTGGTTGTCGCCGTAGGCCATGTTCGCGAACAGCGCGCCGAAGTCCGGCTGATCGACGCCGAGCTGCTTCTGCACGGCGAGCGAAGTCAGGCCGATCTTGCGGCCAACGATGCGCTCGCCGGCGGCGATGCGCGCATCGATGTTGGCCTGTTGCACCGCGTAGGCTGTCGACATGTCGTCGAGCGGAATACCGCCCAGTGCGATCTCGCCGCGCACCGGCTCGATTACCTCACGCGTGCGCTCCGCTTCGCGCAGGCGTGCCGCGATGGCTTGAATGTTGTGCTGGGTCATCCCCTGTTCTCCTTTGATTCAGGCTGACGGCTTCGCGTGCATCGCAGCGAAGCCTGCGATCCACTCGGGAATCGCGCGGTAGAAGTCCTGGTGCGCCTCGTATGCGCCGAACGCCGAAAGCGCACCAAACGCAGCAACCCAGGTGCGGATCTCGTGGGCAGACCTGCCACCGTCGCGCGTGATGGCGCTGTTGCTCAGACCGTCGACCGCGAGCAGGTCATGCTGCAGCATCGACAGGAACGCCTGGTCCCATGCCGGGTTCAGCGCGCGCATGTTCGGCGCGTCGCCGGCCGTGAACGCTTTAGCTGCGGCCACGGTACGTTCCTGACGCAGTTGGCGCGCCTCCGGCGTCGGATTGCGGCCTGCGATCAGACGTTCGGCTACGTCGCTCGCCGCGCCGTTGAGCTCAGGCACCGGCGGTTCGTGCGAGATGCCACCCGAGCCGATCACCAGCACGCGTTGGTCGAGCGTTTGCAAGAAGCGGCCGATCGCCTGACCGAGCAGGCGCGAGCGGCGCAGCGTCGCCAAAGGCGGCGCCACCGAATTGATGAAGACCGGCACAACAGGGTAGCGATCGAGCCCGCCCGTCAGTTCCTCGAGCGCCTGGGCGCAGCCATGGTCCACCTGCATGCGATACGACACGGCGGTGTCGATGTCGGCCGCGAGTACGGCTGCGGTCATGTCCTTTGCCAGTTCGGTCGGCACGTTCAGCGGGCCCGCGAGGCTCTTGTAGTCGCCAATCGCAGTGGCGGCCGCGCCAATGCAGAACGGCGGCATCAGGTCATAGAAAAATCCGTTGTAGTGATCCGGCGCAAACACGACCACCAGTTCCGGATCGTAGGCGCGCACGCGCTCGCGCGCGGCCGCCGTCACCCGTTCGACCTCGGCCACAACCTCGGGCGCAGGATCGAAGTAGCCGTGCAGCGGCGTATGGGACAGACACTCGAGATGAATCGACATTACAGGGCTCCGGCCGTCCTGGTGACGGCAACGTGTTTCAGATGATGGCGGTGCACCGACCGAACGGACCGGCCGTCATGAGTCCGCTCCGCGCGGTCGCGCTCTCGGTGGAATAGGCTCCTCGTCGGCCAGACGGCCGCACCGGCATTCACAGACGGCGCGTCACGCCGGGCTCGGAAGCTGTGACGTATGCCAAGGTCGACCACCGTCGTGGTCCCCGCAGGCAATAGCGTGCTGGTCTCACCCGCCCCTGATGCGCGTAGCGATGGTTGTTGACGACGGTCACCTGCGTGTAGAGCATGGTGCGCCTCGACAGGAAGTATTGCGCCCCCCCAGCACGCCAAACAGCGCATGGCTCGACCGACGCGAAAAAGACGTGGATCCTGTCCGCCATCACGCCGATGCGATGGGCAAGCTGCCGAGCGTAGAATGCCGCTGCAACCTATGCTGCTACCTTGGCAAGATTGCGCAGGCTCTGCGCCGAATCGGCCAGCACCTCGCGCGCGAGTACCACATGTCTTGCGACGAGTTCACGCAGGCTGCGCATGTCCCGCCCCTGGTTCACGGTGATCGCACCGGTCAATGCGCCCCCGGCGTCAAGGCCGAACAGCACGGCGGGCGGCGCATCGAGCGCGCCGCGTACGACCCAATCGGACGCCGCCATCTCGCCGACCAACTGGATGTTGAGACCGCACTGGTCGGTCCAGAACCACGGCGCGCCCGGCGCCTCTACGGTGAGACCGAGCATCGCACGCGCGGCGGCGACACCCTGGTTCTGGGCATTTTCCCAAGTCTCGAGGCGCACCACGCGCCCCGTCACCGGATCCTGGCGGCCGGCCACATCGCCAGCGGCAAACACGTCGGGATGCGAAGTACGATACTGCGCGTCCACGGCAATGCCGTTCGCGATGGCCAGCCCGGCCGCTTCAGCCAGCGCCGTGTCCGGAATCGCACCAACGCCGTACAGCACTGTGTCGCCCGTCACGGTCGTGCCGTCCCCAAGCGTCAGGACGATCTCGCCGCCAACGCGCGCCGCAGATTCGATTTGCGCGCCGAAGATCAACTCCACGCCCCGACCGCGATGCACGCCGCAGAGCCAGTCAGCCAACATCGACGGCGCATTGCGACCCATCGCGCGCGGCCCTGCTTCGAGCACCGTGACGCGCGCGCCGAGGTCGACGGCGCTCGACGCAATCTCCAAACCGATCACGCCCGCCCCCACCACGATTACGTGGCGACCCGGCCGCAGGTCGTCGCGCAAACGTCTGGCGTCGTCGAGCGTGCGCAGCGTGTGCACGCCCTCACCCAGCGCGTCGAGCAGCGGCAGGCGGCGCGCACGCGCCCCGGTCGCAATCAACAGTTTGTCGAACGCGACCGATTCGCCCGTCGAGAGAGCCAGCACGTGGCTCGACAAGTCGAGCCCGACAACGGTCACGCCGAGGCGGAGTTCGATCCGCTTCTGTTGGTAGAAGTCGTCGGCGTACATGGCACAGCGCGTCTCTTCCGGACGCAGCAGCACATCCTTGGAGAGCGGCGGCCGCTCGTAGGGCGCATGCGCTTCATCGCCCACCAGTACGATGCGACCATCGAAGCCCTGGTGGCGCAGTTCAGCCGCTGCATTGGCGCCGGCCTGGCCCGCGCCGACGATCACGAAAGTGGATGAGGTCATGACAAGTCTCGATGTAAGGAGCCACGTTCGAGTGGCCCTCGCATTGCGCCATCGCGATCAGAGATTCAGGCCGCCCGCCGTATGGCGGATGCCACGGATGGCGAGGCCCGCGTCGGCATTGAGCAGCACGCCGCTCAGCGTGCGGTTGTTCGCTCGCGAGGCCAGCAACACGAACGGGCCAGTGAAATCCGCTGCTTGCGGAAAGAACTGCAACGGCAGAATGCTCGCAATCGCTTCGGGCGAGCGCGAGTCCATGATCCGCATGTTTTCCTGGCCGAGCGAAGCGGGGCCGCGCAAGTCGCTCGCCATGCCGCACGGACCGACACCGTTGACGCGCACCTTGGGCGCGAGTTCGTAGGCGAGTTCACGAATCAGGCCCACGGCGGCATGCTTGCTCGCGGTATAGAGCGGGCCGCCGCCGCCCGGATAGAACGCCGAGTTCGACAGCGTGAAGATCATGCTGCCCTCGGACTTGATCAGCTCAGGCGCGGCCGCCTTCGCACCGAGCAGATAGCCCTTCACGTTGACAGGGAACAACTCGTCAAAACCGTTGGCCAACTGCTCGGGCGTGAGACTCATCAGGCTCGCCCCGTGATCCCAGATCGCCGCGTTGCCAATAAAGGTGTCGAGCTTGCCGAAGCGGTTCACCGTCTCGGCCACCGCGCGCGAATTGTCCTCGTAGCTGCGCACGTCACCCTGCGTCGCGACCACATCGTCCCCGAAGCGAGCGCGCAGCGCGTCGACCTTTTCGTGCGAGCGCTCGAGCACGCCGACCTTCGCACCCTCCAGCAGGAAGCGCTCGACCAGCGCAAGCCCGAGACCGGAACCGCCGCCCGTGATCAGCGCGACGTCGCCCTGCAGCCAGCCGGCCGGCGCCGGCGTCTGGTTCGCATCCATCACGCCTCCGGCACGTCGACGTAGACCTTGCCGTCCACGAGGCTGACCGGAAAGGTCTTGAGTGCCACGGTGGCGGGCTGACACAGCGCCTCGCCCGTCTTCAGACAGAAGCGCGCAGCGTGCAGCGGACATTCAACCGTGCCGTCGTCCTCGACATAACCTTCGGACATCGAGGCATTGCCGTGGCTGCAACGGTCAGCGAGCGCGAACAATTCACCATTGACCTTGAACACCGCGATCGCTTCGACAGGCGCATCCACTTTGATCGCTTCGCCATCGGCCAGCGCATCACCACTGCAAACAAATACTTGGGCCATGGTTTTCAGAAAAGAACACTTAGATTGTGGGAATTCAGCGTCGCCTGATCGAGCACGATCTCGCGGCGACACAGCTGCCAGCCTGCCGCGCTGTCGGCGCGGCGCACGCGGTCAAACCGCGTACCGACGTATAACGTCTCGTCGCGCTCCTTCTGCGAGCGGTACAGCACATAATTCAGGCGCACGTCGAACTCGCCCGGCACCTCCCCCTCTGCGATTCGCACATTGCTGATCACGTGGCGCGTGCGCGAGGGCGGTTCCTCGGCCCAGGCCATGCCGGTCTCGAGGCGCGCAATCCGGCGCTCGAGCTGATGCCAGCTGTCGTCAAATACCCAGGTCGTCGGCGGCTGCACGCTGCGGCGACGGTCGCGCGTCTGCGCGTTGACGGTCGTGCGCATCGTATAGGCGATGTCCTTGCTGACGAGATCGAGCCAATCGCGGAATTGCCAGTCGTCGAGCAGTTCAGCCTCGTAACAGAGGAACTGTTCGATCTCGTGATGCAGCTCGAGCGGAACGGCCCTCGGAAGTTTGGTCGTATCAGTCACGCTTCAGTACCTCCTGCTCATAACGCTGGGTGCGCTCATGGACTTCATCCCAGGTCTCACTCGCCAGCAGATCAGCCCAGCGGCGGTACATAGCGCGTGCCGCGGTTTCGGAAAAGATGTAGTTCGTAATGCCGGGGATACCGTCCTCGCGCACCTTTTCGTTGCCCAGACCCATTTCGACGATCAGCTTCGTCTGCCGCGCGCGCTTGCCGCGCAGCACCTTCTGGATTTCGACCCAGTTCTCGGAATCATCCTGCTCAAGAAAGCCCGCCGGACCGAACGCGCGCGTCGCGCTGCGCTCGAACGCAGCCTTCACCTCTGGCGACGCATCCTTGTCGGCGATGCAGAATGCCCAGACTTCAACCTGGTGCGGGCCGCGCGGATGCCACACGCGCAGCGTGGCCGTGCCATTGAGCCAGGACAGGGTCGGGAACATCGTGTTGTGGCCCGCGAGACGTAGTGCACGAACCTGGCCGAGGCGCTGCTCGGCCTCGGCATAGCTGTCGCGGAAGTACTGCGAGACTTCGCCGTCCACCCAGACGTTGGCATCAGGCTGCTCCGTGAAGAAAAAGCCACTGCCGTGACCTGCCTGGCCATACTGCAGCGCGTCCTTCGCCGTTTCCCAGACGGGGCGCGCAGTCTGGCCCGCGCCGAGTTGCTTTGCCTCACCGTCGGGCTTGGCGCCCAGTACCTGCACCGCCGACGCATGCGAGAACAGCGCGTGGTACTGATCGCTCGCGAACTGCTCCGCCGGGAACTTCCAGTTGCAGTCGATCACCCATTTCTGCACGCCGCCGATGATCTCCGTGCCGCCCTCGCGGCGATCGAGCACGCCGTCGAGATACCAGGCAATGTCGCCCATGTAGTCATGCAGATCCGGCGCCGTGGCGTCCCAGTTGCCGAAAATGAGGCCCTTGTACTCAGCCACGCGCGTGACTTCCTGAAGGCCAAGCTTCTCCTTGCACAGGCCGTGAGGATAGGCACGTTCTTCGAGCGGCACGTCGACGAGCGCGCCATCAGTGCCATACGACCAGCCGTGGTACGGACACGTGAACGCACGCGTATTGCCCGAATCGGCATACGACACGCGCATCGAGCGATGACGGCATTGGTTCAGGAAGGCCTTGACGGAGCCGTCTTTCTGGCGGACGACGACGATCGGGTCCTCGCCCATGTAGGTGTTGAAGAAATCGCCGGCCTTCGGGATCTGGCTCACATGGGCCAGAAACAGCCAGGTGCGGCCAAAGATGCGCTCAAGCTCGAGTTCGTAGAGTTCGGGATCGGTATAGATCGACGATGCGACGCGGCCAGTACGCGCATCGACAAGCGCATCAAAGTCAATGCTCTTAGACATGATTTGTCTCCTCCGGACAAGCGTCCGGCTCCAATTTGGAACCGAAGTGCGCAGATTTTGCGACGGCCGCCTTAAAAACTGAAATACTTTGTTTGTTGCAATTGATAGGTTTTAACGATAAAAAGGCGGAATGGAACTTCGACATCTCCGCTATTTCATCGCCGTGGCCGATGAGCTGAGCTTCACGCGTGCGGCCGAGCGTCTGGGCACCGCCCAGCCTTCACTGAGCCAGCAAATCCGCGATCTCGAGGAGGAAATCGGCACGCCGCTGTTCACGCGCACGCGCCGCAAGGTAGAACTGACCGAGGCCGGACGCGCTTTCCGCAGCGACGCGCAGCTCGTGGTCGAACAGGCCGCTCGCGCCGTCGCTCATGCGCGCCGCATCGGCGAGCGAAGTCGCGCGACGATTACCATCGGTTTCGTGCCGGCGGCCGAGGTACAGATTTTCCCGGCCATCCTGCCGCGCCTGCGCATGGAGTATCCGGAAATCAACGTCGAGTTACGTAGCCTGCTCACCTACGAGCAGGAGAGCCTGCTGACGGTGGGCGGGATAGATGTGGCCTTCATGCGCGGGCCGATCGACGCGGCGGTGTTCGAAAGCGAGGTCGTGCTGGAGGAACCGATGATGGTGATCCTTCCCGCGAGCCATCGGCTTGCGCAATGCGAGGAAATCGCCCCCGAGCAGCTGGACGGGGAGACCTTCGTTGCTACGGATCCGCTCGCCGCGGGGCAGGTGCACAAGGTGGTAGAGGCGTATTTCGAGGCTTACGGCATCCGCCCGCGCACGGCGCAGATCGCGAACAACATTCTGCTCAATCTCAATCTCATCGGCATGGGGCTCGGCCTCGGCCTACTGCCCGCCTACACCGCCTCGCTGATCAATCGTTCATCGTGCGCGCGACCGCTCGCGGGCGAGGCGCCCGTGATCCCGCTCTACATGGTCTGGCGGCGCGGCGAGCACACTCCCGAACTCGAAGCATTGCTCACGATCGCGCGCGAGCAGTTACTAACTCGTGCACAAATGGGCGAACGCAAATCGGCACGATAACCTGAGCTCAAAAGTGACAAGCGCCAATGAAGGTCGGCGAGCGCTTCGGTGGCTGTTGTGGGCCTCGCGCATTCGCCCGCCGCTAGATCGATTCCTGCAGCACGACCCTTCCTGAGGATATGTTCCGTGCGCACTTGCGTCGCAAAGACTGACCGCACGGGTGTACAACCTGGTTGCGCATCTTTGAAGGGCAATTGCGGCAAGGACGCGACAACTGCTGACCTGCAGGATCTGTTGGTGCATGCCGTCAAGGGCATCGCGCAGTACAACAGGCTTGCGCGCCTGACGGGGCACGCGGATCGCAAGTCAGACCAGTTCATTCTCTACGCCATGTTCACGACGCTGACCAACGTGCACTTCAACGCCAGTCGCTTCGTCGTACTGCTGCGCGAGGCGGGCTTGAGGCGATCGCCTCGGCGCGAGAGCAGATAAAAGTCCACGTGCACAACCGGATTTGCTCGGCGCCCTTCCCGCGCTAATTGCGGCCTGCACGTCGATGGTTATCCATGTGCGGAGTAGGGATGGCCTCGCAGATCGACATACAAACCCCGCCAGGCCATCATTACGGGACAAAACTTTGGAGCCACAGAATGAGGGCATCGAATAGCGGCATCCACCCAAATACGCGGGCCGTAAGCGGAAGTCTCGCCCACAAGCTATTAGACAGCGGCATCCAATTGATTCTTTAAGCTGGCGCTGACTTTATTGGCTTTGTTAGATACATGTCATTGACGAAATGTATGACAGGTAATTAACCAAAAATCCATCCGCGCTGACATGCCGACCGCTTTCGCACAGACCGTCGAGGCCCACTTTGCCGAACTCACTCGAACGCCCCAGCGCATTGCCAGTTACATGCTGGCTCATCTCGAGCGACTAGGGCTGGAGCCGGCTGATCAGATCGCGCAGCAAACGGTCACCAGCGGAATCTCCGTGGGGCGTTTCCTGCGCAGCGTCGGCTATCGCAACCTCGACGACCTCAAGCGCGAACTGCGTGGCGCGCAGGGGCGCCCGTGGATGATTACCGTCCGGCTCGACGAATACCTGCGCGTGTTCGGGCAGTTCGCCAACACTCCGCACCATGGCGAAAACGTCCAAACCGGCGCCATGACCCGCTCGCTGCAACTCGAAATCGACGCGATCCAGCATGTGTACCAGTTGGCGCAATCGCCCATGTTCGCCCGCATCGCGGAGCGCATCTCCCAAGTGGACGCCGTATATATCGTCGGCATCCAGTCCACCCGCGGCACCAGCAACGCGTTCTACGGCTACCTCGAATACATCCGTCCGCGCGTCTTGTACTCCGACGGCCTGTCCGTCTCATACGTCGATTCGCTGAACTCGGAATTCGCCGCACCGATCCTCGTCATTACCGACACGCGCGCCTACCCGGTGATCGCGCGCCGCTACTGTGAAGCCGCAGCGCATCGTGGCGGGCAGTTTCACTGGTCACCGACATCTATTGCCCGTGGGCTCGTGAATTCGATTGCGACCGGTCGCAGATCAAAACCGATGTCGGCCAGTTCTGGGACTCGCTGGCGCCGCTCAGCTGTCTGTTCAACCTGCTGATGATTACCGCGATCGTTGCTCAACTGGGGGCCGCGATCGACGAACGCGTCGCAGCGAGCTGCAAGGCGGATTCAATCAGTTCGATCTCTAAACCTCTCACATCCGGAATCTGAACGCGCCCGCCATGACACAACCGCGACTCATCGAAATCACCGCCGCCACGCATGGCGTGGACATCGACCTCGTCTATGCCACCGAGCGCAACTTGACAGGCAAGCCCATCTACAAGGAAGCTCACTGCCTGCTGCTCGAACCCGCGGAAGCCGCTTTGCGCGAGGCAGTAGAGATTGCCCGCAACGCCGGCTTGACCGTGCGGATTTTCGATGCGTACCGTCCGCCCCAGGCGCAACAGGTGCTGTGGGATTTTCTGCCCGACCCGACCTACATCGCTGAGCTTGGCCGTGGTTCGAACCATAGCCGCGGCACGGCGATCGATCTGACGCTGCTCGACGCTGACGGCAACGAACTCGACATGGGCACAGGCTTCGACGCGATGACGATCGAGTCCGAACACTTCCATACTGGCCTGCCAGCGCATGTGCAGCGCAACCGCGTGTTACTGCTCGGCATCATGCACGCAGCCGGCTTCATCCACATCAAGAGCGAATGGTGGCATTACGAGTTGCCTGGCTCCCGCGCGCTGCCGTTGATCGACAACGGCGAAAGCGGTCCGTTGCGTCTCATGTAATGGCGTTCGATTTCTCCATCCGTTGTTCCCTGACAGGCTCTACCCATTCCTTATGGAGCGGCAATGAAACTGGTATTGCGCAATGCACTGACGGCGGCGGTGATCTCCTCCGCCTTGACCTTGTCGTTCACAGCCGCCGTCCCCGCTGCGGCGGCGACGCCGAAAGACATGTTCGTTATGGCCACGCTCCTCGACGAATTCACCACGCTCGATCCGGGCGAAATCTACGAACTGGTGCCGGAAGAATATGTGGCGAATACGTATGACCGGCTAGTGCGCGTCGATCTGAAAGACCCGTCGAAATTCAACGGCGATGTCGCACAATCATGGACCGTGAGCCCCGACGGCCTGACCTTCACGTTCAAGATCCGTCCAGGTCTCAGGTTCCACTCGGGCAACGCGTTGAGCGCCGACGACGTCGCGTGGTCGATCCAGCGCACCGTCCTCCTCGATAAAGGCGCGGCGGCCGTGCTGCAAGGCATCGGTTTGACCAAAGACAACGTGCTGGCCAACGTGAAGAAGGTCGACGACACAACCGTCAGTGTGACGACCGACCAGAAATACGCGCCGACGTTTGTGCTGAACGTACTCGGTTCGTGGCCTGCGTCGGTGGTGGACAAGCAGTTGCTGCTCACGCACCAGAAAGGCAATGACTTCGGCAACGAATGGCTGCGCACGAACGAGGCCGGCTCTGGCGCCTACAAGCTCGTCAAATGGACTGCCAACGACAGCATCGTCCTGCAGCGCTTCGACGGTTATCGCGTACCGCTCGCGATGAAGCGGATCGTGTTGCGTCACGTGCCGGAAGCGTCGAGCCAGCGCCTGCTGCTCGAGAACGGTGACGTCGATGTGGCGCGCAACCTCAGTCCTGATGATCTCGTCGCGCTGACGAAGTCCGGCAAGGCGCATGTGAGCGCGGTGCCGCAAGCGACGCTTCTATACCTCGGCCTGAACGTCAAGAATCCGAATCTGGTCAAACCGGAAGTCCAGCAAGCGATGAAGTGGCTGATCGACTACAACGGGATTCAGAGCAACGTCGCCAAAACCACCTACAAGGTGCACGAAACCTTCCTCCCCGAAGGTTTCCTCGGCGCGCTGAATACCGACCCCTACCAGCAGAACGTCGCCAAGGCCAAGGAACTGCTGGCAAAGGCCGGGCTTCCGAACGGCTTTTCCGTGACGATGGACGTGCGTAACGGCTACCCGTACAGCGAAATCGCCGAGGCAGTGCAGGCCAATCTTGCGCAAGGCGGCATCAAGGTACAGATCATCCCTGGCGACAACAAGCAGACGCTAGCCAAATACCGCTCGCGCTCGCATGACATTTATATCGGCGAATGGTCGGCCGATTACATCGACCCGCACAGCAATGCCCAGGGATTCACCTGGAATCCCGACAATTCCGAGAAGTCGGCCTATAAGATGCTCGCGTGGCGCAACTCATGGGACATCCCTGGCCTGACGAAGGAAACCAACGCGGCGCTCGCCGAATCGTCGACGGCGAAGCGCGCCGAGCTGTACCAGACCATGCAGAAGCAGGTGCTCGCGAGCTCCCCCTTCGTGATCATGTTCCAGCAGGTCTCGCAGGTGGCCGCGCGACCGGGCGTAACGGGTCTCGAGGTGGGTCCGATCAACGACCTCGTGTCGTATCGTGATCTGAAGAAGCAGTAACGTTTGCGGTGGAGGCGAGACTGTCCGGGCTTCGCCTTCGACCGAGGAACTTACCATGTCCACTCGCCTCACGACTTTCGAGCGCATGCGCGCGCTTTCGGTTGAAAGCGCCAGCGTGCGCTGGACCTTGCGCCTCGTGCGCTGGATCGTCACGCTCGTCATCACCTTCGCCGGGTTGCTCGCGGTCACGTTCGTGATCGGCCGCAAAATACCGATCGATCCGGTGCTGGCGATTCTCGGCGATCGCGCGTCAGCCGCAGCCTACGCGGCGGCGCGTCTTCAACTCGGGCTCGACGCGCCGCTCGCAGTGCAGTTCCTGATCTACGTGCGCGATGTGCTGCATGGCAATTTCGGTATGTCGCTGCTGACCGCGCATCCTGTGATCGAAGACATCCGGCGGGTGTTTCCGGCAACGCTCGAACTCGCGACCCTGTCGACCATCATCGGCGTGCTGATCGGCGTGCCGCTGGGCGTGATCGCCGCCGTGCGCCATAACCGTTGGATCGATCACGTCGCGCGCTTCGTCGGCCTCGTCGGCAGTTCCGTGCCGGTGTTCTGGCTCGGGTTGATGGGCCTGCTGCTGTTCTACGCGAAGCTGCATTGGGTCGCGGGGCCGGGACGCGTCGATCCGGTATTCGACGGCATGGTCGATACGCGCACAGGCAGCCTGCTGATCGACTCGCTCATCGCCGGCGAATGGGATGTGTTCTTCAATGCGTTCTCGCATATCGCGCTGCCCGCGGCCATTCTCGGCTACTACTCGGTCGCCTCTCTGAGCCGCATGACACGTTCGTTCATGCTCGATCAACTCAGCCAGGAGTACATCACCACGGCGCGCGCGAAAGGCCTGCCCGAGCGCCGGGTGGTCTGGCGCCACGCGTTCGGTAATATCGCCGTGCCGCTTCTGACCGTGATCGCGCTCACGTACAGCTATCTGCTCGAAGGCTCGGTGCTGACCGAAATCGTCTTCGCCTGGCCCGGTATCGGTTCGTACCTGACGGGCGCCCTCCTGAACGCCGATATGAACGCCGTGCTCGGCAGCACGCTCGTGATCGGCGTCACGTTTATCGCGCTCAACCTGTTGACCGACGCGCTCTATCGCGTGTTCGATCCACGCGCCCGCTGACATTGCGGAGGTCTCTTTCGTGCGTCCCCCTACCGATGAATCGATGCAAACGCAGGACTGGCCGATGAATGCCGCGCCCCGACGATGGAAAGACTGGCTGCTGAGCGACACGCCCGCGTCACGCAAGCAGGCCGCGCTTGGCCTCGCTTACCGGCGCTGGCGACGCTTCTCGGGTAATCCGCTGTCGGTCTTCGGCCTCGTGATTCTGACCTTGCTGATCATCATTGCAGCAATCGGGCCGCTAATGTCACCGCACGATCCGCTGCAGCAAGTCCTCTCCGACCGCCTGCTGCCGCCGGGTTCGCCATCGCACTGGTTCGGCACCGACCAGCTTGGCCGGGACATCCTCTCGCGTCTGATCTACGGCTCACGCCTCACGCTCTCGATCGCGATTCTCGTCGTGGTGATCGTGGTTCCGGTGGGGCTTTTGATCGGCACCACTGCCGGCTTCTTCGGCGGCTGGGCGGACCACGCGCTGATGCGGATCACCGACGTAGCACTCGCCTTTCCGAAGATCGTACTCGCGCTGGCTTTCGCGGCCGCCTTGGGGCCCGGTGTGATCAACGCGGTGATCGCCATTTCGATTACCGCGTGGCCGGCCTATGCCCGCCTCGCGCGGGCGGAAACGCTTCGGCTCGTGCAGGCCGATTTCATTCACGTCGCGCGCTTGCAGGGCGCCTCGCGCAAGCGCATTCTCCTGCTCTACATCATGCCGCTGTGCTCGTCGTCGGTGATCGTGCGCGCGACCCTCGATATGGCCGGCATCATTCTCACTGTCGCGGGCCTCGGGTTCCTCGGCCTCGGCGCACAACCGCCCAGCCCCGAGTGGGGTTTCATGGTCGCGTCGGGCCGCAACGTGCTGCTCGATTCGTGGTGGGTGGCCACTATTCCCGGCTTCGCCATTCTGCTGGTGAGTCTTGCCTTCAACCTGCTCGGCGACGGTCTGCGAGACGTCTTCGACCCGCGCCATGGAGGCTGACATGCCAATCGATATGGCCCAGCCTTTGTGTGAAATCGACGACCTGCGAATCGGCTTTCGCGATCATGGCGGCGAATTGAGCGAAGCGGTGCGCGGCCTTTCGCTGACGCTGCGGCGCGGCGAGCGGCTTGGCATCGTCGGCGAATCCGGTTCCGGCAAGTCGCTGACCGGGCGCGCGCTGCTCGGCCTGCTTCCGCCTGAGGCGCAATGTCATGCGAAGGCGATGAAGTTCGACGGTCAGGATCTGCTTGCCATGCCGGCGCGCAAGCGCCGGCAACTGTGCGGCCAGCAGATGGGCATGATCCTGCAAGATCCGAAATACTCACTGAACCCGGTGATGACCGTCGCGCAGCAAATGCGCGAAGCGTTCGAACTGCACGGGTCGAAGTTCGGCCGCCGCGAGATACGCGAGAAAATCATCGAGGCACTGGCAGCGGTGCATATCCGCGATCCGGAGCGTGTCGCCGACTCCTACCCGCACGAGTTGTCGGGTGGCATGGGGCAGCGCGTGATGATCGCCATGATGGTTTCGTCCGGGCCGCGTCTGCTGATCGCCGATGAACCCACCAGCGCGCTCGACGTGCTCGTATCGATGCAGGTCCTCGGGATTCTCGACGAGATGATCGCAAAGCATGACACTGGCCTCATTTTTATCAGCCACGACCTGCCCCTCGTCATGTCATTCTGCGACCGCGTCGTCGTGATGTTCGCGGGACGCGTCGTGGAAACCTGCGCGGCGCGCGATCTCGTCCACGCGCAGCATCCCTACACGCGTGCCCTGCTCGCGGCGAACCCACCGCTTGTCGATCCACCCGAGCAACTGCCCGTGCTGAAGCGGGACGCGGCATGGCTCACGCAACCGGCAGGAGAATCAGCATGATCGATGTCGACGCTTTGACGGTGCGCTTCAAAACCAGGACCGGCCGCTTCGACGCGGTGCGCGCGGCGAGCTTTCATGTCGGAGAAGGTGAGGTGTTCGGACTGGTCGGCGAATCGGGTTCCGGCAAGTCGACGATCCTGCGCGCATTGACCGGTCTCGCGCCCGTCGCCGGGGGTCATATGAAAATCGGCTCGCACGTGCTCGGAGAAAAACTCGACCGCTCCTTCCGACGCGACGTGCAGATGGTGTTTCAGGACCCGTACGGCTCGCTGCATCCGCGCTTCACAATCGATCAGAGCTTGCGCGAGCCGCTGACCACCAACGGCATCGGCGGGCAGGAAGAACGCATTGTCGATGCGCTGCGCGAAGTTGGCTTGGGTCCGTCTTATCGTTTCCGCTATCCGCATCAGCTATCCGGAGGGCAGCGGCAGCGCGTCGCAATTGCTCGGGCGCTGATCGTCGAACCGCGCGTGCTGCTGCTCGATGAGCCGACGTCCGCGCTCGATGTGTCCGTGCAAGCCGAAATCCTCAACCTGCTGAGACGGCTTCATCGCGAACGCAATTTGACGATGATGCTGGTGAGCCACAATCTGGCGGTGGTGGGCTTTCTCTGCTCGCGCGTCGCGGTCATGCGCCATGGTGAGATTGTCGAGCAACGCGATATCGCATCCATTCGAGCGCAGCAGATCGAGCACGAATACACGCGCAGCCTGCTGCTCGCGACCACGGGCTACCGGCGCAAGTCGGTCGCGGTAGACGGAGCGGACGCGCTGTCCGTTCAGTGCGCGCAGCCGCTGGTCGAGATCACGCATGAACGAGATGCCACACCGTGCCGCTCCAAGCTGATACGGTAGCGACGGCGGTCGGCGTGCACCGACAATGTTTAGCTCCGCACCAGCGGCGCGGCGTGGCACGGCACGGCAAGCCGTATCGGCAGAAACTGGCCCGGCTCAAATGCCGGCAGCCGGTCCCCGCCCTCGCGCTCCAGCAGAAACGAGCGGATATGAACGGTCTCCTGCTCAATGGCTCCACGCAAGCGAATCCACGTCTCGGATTCAGGAACCAGTTCGCGTGCAAATTGCGCCGACGTCCAGCAAAACGGCAGGCCCCCCTCACTGCCCCGCAGCTCGCCAACATGAAAGGGGCCGTCCCAGACGACCTCCGCCTCGGCGGCGACGTAGAGCAGGTCGCCGTGCTAGAAGTCTGCGAATACCAGGCCCGCGCGCGGGTCGACCAGCAGATTGCCAATCGTGTTGAGAAGCTTGTTGCCCGCGAAAGTCGCGCGTGGTCAGCGTGACATCGTCGTCGACGCGCAGGAATCTTGGAAGGCCACCTCGGTGCCAGACGCCCACGCCGCGCGCGACGTCCGCGTCATCCGAGACATTAGCCGGGGCGATGAAGAACGTATCGGTGCGCCCGAAGAGCGCACGGCCTTCATCGGATAGTCGCGTGGCACGCCCTGGCACGACATGCACTGTTCGTTGCCAGAGCCCGATCGTGACGAACACGGCAACGGCCTGCCGCGCCGCAACACTTGCGGGCGGAGGCATTGGGGTGCTACCGGATTTCTCGACGTGGAACGATAGCGCGGCGGGGACGCTGGTCGTCTCCTGCCCTCGTGGTAACGCCAGATGCAGGTATCAGAGGAGTCTTCCCGCCCACCAGCCGTGTGCCGGCGAAGCCGTTAGCGCTGGGCGATGCACTGCGGCAGCGTGCGTAGCGTGGCAACGGCAGCCGCACGGCCGGCTTGCCTGCCCTCGCGCGCGATGGTCGGGACGCCGACCACGGATATGTGACTCTGGTCAGGCGCTGCCGAAAGGTGATGGTCGTGTGCTTCCCCTTGCCCTACCAGACGGGAAACACGACATCCGGCTGCGGCGTAAATTGAATGCCCGAGTCAGGGCAGCTTACGCGCCCCTTGACTGCAACCCGCTGGTTCAGGTACGGCAGCAGCAGTGAGGGCGCTGCCTCGCCTCCGTCGGCAAGAGGGATGTCCGAGAGCACCTTGTCGTTGCAGGGGGAAGTGGAAGGTCGATCCAGCACTATCGTCGGATAGTCACCCAGCGCGTACTTCCCGCCCCCACGCTCCACTGTCCCGGTGATCCAGATGTCATGCTGCAGGGGCAACGTCGGCAGGGGGCTGGCCGACATGACGTTCTCTGACCATAACCCAGCGATCATGGCTGCTGGGACAAGGACACACAATCGTCTTTTCATGGCGCAAACCTCTTGACGTCCGAGTAACGCTCGCCTGCACGTCACTGCTTTCCTTCCACTTCCCTGATGCGGCTATTGAAACGATGCGAACGCAAATGAAATTCCATCATGATCTCTTTGAAACTGCCTCCCTCTGCTCAGGTTTTACGCCGCCATCAGGCGGCCTGCGGGAAATCCGGCGGCGGGCGGTCGAATGGGCGCCGCTCGACCAGGTGAACTGCGTAGTCCTTCGCCTGCGCTTCCGCATCCTCACGCGCGGCCCAGCGTCTTAGACGCTGCGGCATGTGCCAGTCCACGCAGACCTCGCCGTCACGCGCGATCTGCACGAACGCAGCATAGCCGCCCGCCGAAGTTGCGTCTGCCTCTGGCGTGCGGTTGCCGTCATGCACAAGGACCGTTCTGATACCAATCTCGTATCCGTTGCACTGCTCGATTTTTATCGTCTTCATCGGATCACCATGTCATCGCCTGGCTAAATGTCGCGCACGCCAGTGGCGCCAACGGCTAAGCAAGCGTGGCGCCCCTGTCCAATTCGCCGCTGTGGTGAAAGGCATCGGCGCCGCATGCTTTGTCAATCACTTTGCTCTAGCGCCTGCGTATGTGCGAGATCCACCGTAGGATCGTGGTTCGCATCGCGGTGACCTGTGCATCTAGCAAGCGACCAGCGCGTTCCCGAAGCGATCGTAGAACGTCGAGAACGGAGGCAGTCGTGCGGTTCAGATGCTCGAACAGATTGGAGTACGGGCGAGGGTGAAGGTCGCTCATTGTCTTCTCCTTATAGGCAGCAAGGAAGAGAACGGGCTTGCGCGCTCCAGTTCGCCTGCCATGCTGCGGGGCAAACAAATCGAAACACGCAGTGTGCAATTAGTGGATGATTCAGCACACTGCCTGAGCTGGATATAAACTAGTTTAACTAACTAAAAAATTCAAGTTCTTCAATGCTGCCGAGGCCTTGGTACTGCCGAGCTAAGGCGTCAGCCGCACAGCCGCGCAAAGATAGATCGCAACGCGCGCCACACGGGAAATCGTCAGACTTTTGAGCATCTGAATCCGCGTGACCAGACACTGGCACACCCCGTGGTTAGGGGTTCCGCTTGCGAGCGTGCCGTGTCACTGGATTGGCGGCGCCGTACCGAGCTTTTCGGCGAGCATCCTCTCATACACGCCAAAGTGCAAATCCACTTCGGACTGTTCCACCGTCGTGACGATCAGGTTGATGTGGTCCGATGGGAGGCCAAGCACGCCAGCGATAAACGTCTCGAGTTGTGGCGCACATGCCTTGTCCTTTGCCACTGTTGTGCCAATCGTGACTTCGTAAATCTTCTCCTGGCGGCAGACAACTTCTACGAGGCGCGCGCGGGCGCTCATGTTGCTGTCGACCGCAATGCGTACGACCTCCACTGCCTTGCGCATGGCTTCCGTCGGGAAGCCCTTCGTCGAGCGCAGCCGCACGCGGTGCGGGCCCAGCGTCAACCAGTCTGTATCGAATTCCACGACCTCCTCCTGTGGTCAAACGGCCTCGTCCGCGATAATAGGACCGGCCTCAAAAAATTCAAGCGCGCCCCTGCACTCTTCCCTTGAAAAATCTGCCGCAGAGCCTATCTTAGGTTTCGCTCAGGCAGACGTGCGGTGCTCACGGGATCGTACGCTGCGTGTTTCGATTTATTTGCCAGACGCTGGCAGGCGAACCGGAGCGCGTAGGCTGGTTCACCTCGATGCGTCACCTGAGGAGAACTACATCATGAGCGATCTTTACTCTGGCACTGACCTCTTCAGCGAGTTCGACCGGCTGCAGCGGCAGATGGCAAACTTCTTCGGTACTTTCCCCTCCAGTCTTCGGGCAAGCCGCCTCGGCTCGCTCCCGCCCGTCAACATTGGCGCCACCGACGACTCGATTCACATCGTCGCGTTTGCACCCGGCGTCAATGCGGCCGAACTCGACATATCGATCGATAAAGGGCTGCTGAGCATCAGCGGTGAGCGCAAGCCAGCGCGACCGGATACCGGCGAGGATGCCCGGGTCTATGCGCAGGAGCGCTTCACTGGCGCGTTCCGGCGGGTCATCGAGCTGCCGGAGAACGCAGATCCCGACAAGGTTGAGGCGCGCTGAGAATGGCTGCCTGTCGATCGCTATCGGCAAGCGCGAATCGTCGAAGCCTCGCGCGATCACCGTCCAGTAATTCCAGGAGGCGAAAATGAGCGATACCACTGAACTGAGCAAGCGCGAACCGTCCGCGGTGACGCGCAGCGAAAGCGGGTCGTCCGCGGGGCGGATGACGATCACTCCCGCTGTCGATATCTACGAGGACGCCCAGGGCGTCACGTTGTGGGCGGACCTGCCGGGAGTCACCAAAGAGAAGCTCGATGTGCGGGTTCATGACGGCAATCTCACCATCGAGGCCGAGGCGGTCGTGCCGACACCGGCAAATCTGCGGCTGCAGCATGCCGAGATCCGTGAGCCACGCTTTGCGCGAACCTTCACGCTCTCCCCGGACTTCGATACGTCCAAGATCGAGGCAAGCCTGAAGGACGGCGTACTGAAGCTCACGATCCCGCGCCGCGACGAAGCGCGTCCGCGGCGGATCGAAGTGCGTACGGGCTGAAGTCGGCGCGTCGGCGGCAACGCCAGGAAGCACCCGAGGTGGCGGCGGCCTGGCTGCCACCCTCCGACAGCGCAGGCCCGGGTGCTGATCGCGCCGTGACGCAAGAACGCAATCCTGTTCGCTCTGACAGATCACAGAGGAGGAAACGATGAACAGCGATCCGAAGAAGTGGAACCCCTTCAAGTTCCTTCGCGGGACTGTGCGAAAGACCGATGCGGACAACCCGGAGAGCACGCCCGCCGGCGAACCGTGGCGTAGCGCATGGCCCGACATTCCGCGACTGTTCTCCCGCGAGCCGTGGCGCGCAGTGGAAGAGTTCTTTCACGACCCGTTTGCTGGCCGCGGAGCGCTCGAACGATGGTTCGGCGACTTCAGTTCATCGCGCTTCCAGCCGCGCATCGACGTTGTCGACGAGGGACCGGTGCTGCGCGTCACCGCAGAACTGCCCGGGATGGAGCGCGAAGACGTGAGGGCAAGCGTCGAGGACGGCGCGATCGTGCTGCGCGGTGAGAAAAAGCAGGACGTGCACAGTGAGGAAAACGGTTGCTATCGGCTGGAGCGTGCTCATGGACGCTTCGTACGCACGATCCCGATGCCGGAATACGCCGATCCCGGTCGCGCGCTTGCGAAATTCGACAATGGCGTGCTCACGTTGACCGTGCCGAAAACGGAGCCGGCCCCGTCCACGAGTCGCACGATCGATATCGGTTAGGGCGAGCGTCCGAAGCGCTATAACGGCGAAAAAGAGAGGATTGGGTCGTTAGCTCAGCTGGTAGAGCAGCGGACTTTTAATCCGTTGGTCACTGGTTCGAATCCAGTACGACCCACATTGCCATGAAGAAAATGCACCGGTCAGCCTCGCTGACCGGTGCGGGGCGGAACCGAAGCGGTTAATACTCCAGTTCCGGCGCGCTCGCCTGCGCCGGCTTTTCGTCCTTCGGCGCTTCAGCCACCGTTGCATCCGTCGTCAGGATCAGTCCGGCAATCGACGCGGCGTTCTGCAGCGCCGTGCGCGCAACCTTCGTGGGGTCGACCACTCCCGCCTCGACGAGATCGACGAACTCGCCAGTGGCCGCGTTGTAGCCGAAGTTGCCCTTGCCTTCCAGCACCTTGGCGATGACCACGGAAGGCTCATCGCCAGCGTTCGAGGCGATGACGCGCATTGGCGCTTCGAGTGCGCGCAGCACGATTTGAATGCCCGCGTCCTGATCAATGTTAAGGCCTTTGAGGCTCGTCACGGCCGAACGCGCGCGCAAAAGCGCCACGCCACCTCCCGGCACGATGCCTTCTTCCACTGCCGCGCGGGTCGCGTGCAGCGCGTCGTCGACGCGGTCTTTCTTTTCCTTCATCTCAACCTCGGTCGCCGCCCCGACCTTGATCACGGCCACGCCGCCTGCGAGCTTTGCCACGCGCTCCTGCAGTTTCTCCCGATCGTAGTCACTAGTCGCTTCCTCGATCTGCGCACGGATCGACTTCACGCGTGCCTCGATGCGCTTTTCGTCGCCTGCGCCGTCGATGATGATCGTGTCGCCCTTGCGAACTTCCACGCGCTTGGCGCGCCCCAGATCCTCGAGTGTTGCGTTCTGAAGTTGCTTGCCCGTCTCTTCGGAGATTACGGTCGCGCCGGTGAGCACGGCGATGTCCTCGAGCATAGCCTTGCGGCGATCGCCGAAGCCGGGGGCCTTGACGGCCGCAACTTTCAGGATGCCGCGCATTGCGTTGACCACCAGCGTGGCCAGTGCTTCACCGTCGATATCTTCCGCGACAATCAGCAGCGGTTTGCCGGCCTTCGAAGTCGCTTCGAGAACCGGCAGCAGGTCCCGGATACTCGAGATCTTCTTGTCGTGCAGCAGGATCAATGCGTCGTCGAGATACGCGGCCTGTTTTTCCGGATCGTTGATGAAGTAGGGGCTCACGTAGCCGCGGTCGAACTGCATGCCTTCGACCACATCCAGTTCATTGTCGAGCGACTTGCCGTCTTCGACGGTGATCACGCCTTCCTTGCCGACTTTTTCCATCGCGTCCGCGATGATCTTGCCGATCGCCTCGTCGGAATTCGCCGAGATCGAACCTACCTGCGCGATCTCCCTGTTGGTGGAAATCGGCTTCGACAGATTGCGCAGTTCGTCGAGCACTGCGGCCACAGCCTTGTCGATGCCGCGCTTGAGATCCATCGGGTTCATGCCAGCGGCAACGTGCTTCATGCCTTCCTGCACGATGGCCTGCGCCAGCACCGTGGCGGTGGTAGTGCCGTCGCCCGCCACGTCAGCGGTCTTCGAGGCGACCTGTTTGACCACCTGCGCTCCCATGTTCTCGAAGCGGTCCTTCAGTTCAATTTCCTTTGCGACCGACACACCGTCTTTCGTGATGGTCGGCGCGCCGAAGCTGCGCTCGATCAGCACGTTGCGTCCTTTGGGTCCGAGCGTGACCTTGACCGCATCGGCGAGGACATTCACGCCCTTGACGATACGGGCGCGAGCACTGTCGTGAAATTTGACGTCTTTTGCACTCATGTTCTTGCTCCTGGTAAAGTCGTTGACTAAACGCGTCGCGAACAGCCGGTCGGGTGTCCGCGACCGGAACGCGGTTTCAGGCGGCCTTTCGGGCGGCGCCCGCGTCGGCCTCGAGGACTCCCATGACGTCTTCCTCGCGCATCACGAGCAACTCCTCGCCGTCGACCTTGACGGTCTGGCCTGCGTATTTGCCGAACAGCACGTGATCACCGACTTTCAGCTGGAGCGCGCGCAGCGTTCCATCCTGCAGCAGCCGGCCGCTGCCGACTGCGACGACTTCGCCTTGTTCTGGTTTTTCTGCCGCTGAATCGGGAATCACGATGCCCGAAGCCGTCGTCCGCTGCGTCTCGATTCGCTTGACGATAACCCGGTCGTAGAGGGGACGAATCTGCATTTCCATCTCCTGAGCGATTAAAGGATCACCAATAAGGGAATCCGGCTGCGGGGATCCGGGCGGGTAGTTCGCCGCGGTGCAGCCGAGCCAATGTCTGGCGGAAAGCGAAATAGAGGCGCCAATGCCGCGCTTCAAGGGGCGTGAAAATGTCTATTTGTAACAGAATATTTCAACGCGGCAGCAGCAGGCGCTGCACCTTGCCGAGGCGATAAACCGTGCGGCCGCGCCGATCCCGGCGGGGGGATTCAGGCAGCACCGGACAGGGCGGCTGGCGTCCACCATCCGCATCGAGGGTGTCGTCGGGTTCGTTGAGCGTGCCCCATAGGCCGCCCTTGACCGGGCGGAAGAGCCAGCGCAGGTAGCCGCTGTGCGCGGCAAGACGCATCAGCGCGTCGCGGTCTGTATCGTCGCTGACAAGCTGCGGGTCGCGGGCCCCGTGCTCGGGATAGTTTCCGAACGCCTGACGGCAAGCGAGCGCCTCGGCCTGGCTGGCACCGATCACGTTGCAGCCTCGCCGCTCGACGCGCTCGACTTCCCACGCGCCGGATTGCCAGGCGGCATCCAGCAGCATGGCGTCCACGGTCTCAAAGCTGTGCCACGGTGCGTCGAAGCGAAAGGCCGACCCCGGAACCGGTCGTCGCGGGATCTCGATGCCGGGCAGGACAAGCGGCGTCGCTCGCCGGAATCCGTGCCAGTGGAGTATCGCAAAAAGCGGGGTATTCACCTGAGCCACCGCCGTGACGGTGACGGCAAAGAGCGGCAGACGCACGGTGTCGATCTGCTCCTGAAGCCTGTCGAAAAGTTCCATGAAGCCTCCCGGATGACATGTTGCAGGGCCTCTTGAAATTTGCGTTCCTTGCGCTATTTTATCCATCGCTCAGGCAGTCGCGACCAAGCGTTGCGTGTTTCGATCTGTTTGTCGGTGGGGCATCCCACGGGCAGGCGAACTGGAGCGCGTGGTCAGGTTCGCGCTTCGTGAGATGCTGCATATCCCGAATCATCTGTGTCGCCTGAGGTACAACACTCTGCCGGAGGTGTGATATGCAAGCGGAGAACATCATGGAGTATCACGGCTGTGAGATCAGGCCGGTGGTTACCGCCACCGAGAAGGGTCGCTACGCAGCGACGGCCGTCATCACCGATCGGGCAGGCGAGATACGCACGCTCGGCGTTGATGGAGACTTCTCCAACGTGGAGGAGGCGCGCGATGAAGCGCTGGAGCTTGCGGTCGCCTGGATCCATGGACGCTCGGTCGTTTCGGAACGGTATGTCCGACGGACCTAAAGAGCACCGACCCGATGCCTGCCGCCGAGAAGCGAAGCGGGTACCGTGCGGCACGCCCGCACCGCCCGCCTCGCCTCTTGCAGTTTCGCCCTGGTCCGGTTGGGCCAACGTCGCCGCCCAAGGAAAAAGAATGATGGAGACTACAGTCATCGATCCAGCCGAAGACGCGTTCTACGACCACATACGGCTGCTGCTTTTCAGTGCCGACCTACCGGTTCATAGGCTGGAGGCCGACATAGAAGATATCGGACGCTTCACCGCGCCGGATGTGCGCTCGCCGCATCTGCGGCTGGTACAGGCCTTGCCGCCGCTTACACCTGCTGCTGAAGCAATCGTGCGCGCGATGATCCGCACATACGGCATGGAGTTGTTCGGGCGCGGCAGCGCGAATTCGGCTCTGCGCGCCGTAATCAAGGCTGGACCAGTCAAGTTCGGACGAACTGCCTTGATGCTGGGACCAGACGCTCCCGTGCCGAAACGTGCCCGTCTGCTTGCCGAAGAATTTAACCGGATATTCGAGCGCTATCCCGAGAGCGGTTTCAGCGAGGCCCGATCCCTTCTCTCGGCGATCGGGCTGCCAGTCGGCCGCGATGTGAATTCGCTGGTGCCTCGCTCGCTCCAGCGCGACTAGCACAGGTGTCGTAGGGTCGAATTCCCCTCGTTGGGAACCTTCATCGCGTCCTCCCAAAACTCTCGGCCATCCCGAACTGTATGCGCATCACGCGATAAAGACGCTTGGCATTAACGGAGTGGCGCACAGGCGCTCCCGCTCGCTGCGCATTGTGCCCCACACGCGTCGGTAGCCCCAGCTCGGCAAGTCAGCGATTACGCGCCTGATTTTTCCACCAGTTCGGCGTCATCGGTTTGTCGAGCCGTGCGTCCGTTCCGCCAATGAGCGGGTCGAGCAAGTGTTACCGCCACATTGAACGCGCCACACCGAGAACGTCGCAAACTTGTTTCACTGGGATTGAACCGGTCGTCGCACGCGGACTCGTCAAGCTTCCCCCCGGGCAACCGAGCGCTTCGCCGCGTCGCCTCAACATGTTAGTCATCGTTCGTCAGGAGAGCTGCGAAACGACGTGTCGATTCGAACGCCGAAAGCGCAATGACCAGGCCGACAGTGATCGGCACTGCGAGGAAGGCCCCCCCGATGCCCCAGATCGACGACCAAACTGCCAGACTGATCAGGATTATCGCGGGGCTCAGGTTCAGTGAGCCGCCCATCAGCCATGGATCGAGAAGATGGCCGACTATGAAGTTCGCGAGCGTGAGCGAGATGAACAGCACGATTGCCGCGTTCCACTGGCCGAACTGCAGCGCCGCGAGCAGCGTCGGCACCGCGACCGAAATCCATGAGCCCGCATACGGGATGAAGTTCAGCAGGCAAATCAGCACCGCCCAAAGCTCTGCGAATTCGAGTCCGACGAGCCACATGCAGATCCAACTCGCGATGCCAAGGATTGCGCCGAGCAGGGTCTTCATGGCGAGATAGATGCCGATTTTTGAGTTGATCTCGTCGATTACCGACACGATGCGCGCCGAGCCGCCCGCGAAGTTCACCAGCTTGCGGCGATATTTCGCGTGCTCGATGAGGAAGAACGTAGCATAAAGCAGCACGACGATGATCGCCGCGAAGAGCGACGACACCGACGACAGAGTAGCGGTCATGATCGCCTGCACGTTGACGCTCGCTAACAGATCGCGACGTATCGCAGCCCAGTTCGCCTCCGTTTCGATGTGCAGAAGCGCAGCGAATTTGGTAAGCAGTATGAGCAACGTCGCCTCGTACTTCGGCGCGACGGCCATCAGCCGGTCCCTGTCGGACAGCAGTAGGCTGACCGACAGGTAGACCGTGAAGAGCATCAGCGTCGCAGCGATTGCGTGGCGCGGGCCTTCCCGCAGGCGTGCACCGACGTAGGGAAAGCTGCGCAGCAGATTGGCGAGGCCGAAGACCACGTAAGTCGCGATGATGCCGAACGCAATTGGCACCAGCACGGGGCGCCCGACATACAGTCCCCACCCGAACAGTGTGGCGAGTATGGCCGCGCACGTGCATTTCAGCAGACCCTGATTCATGCGTTTCCTCGCGAGCAGCGCTGCTTGCTGGGTTGTGGGTGGGCGCCTCAGTCGCAGCGGGATTTTTCGTCGGGTAGCATCGAATCGCCGATACGGCGCTTGTGCCGTCCTCGCCACAACAGGCTAACGACGAGCGCGACGCCCCCCACGCCGATCACGATCGCCATCGCAGCCGGCAGATGCGAGCGCACCCATGGCACGTTGCCGAAAAAATAACCGGGCCCCGCGAGTGAGCATATCCAGATCACCGCGCCACCGGTCGCGAATCGCACGAAGCGGCGAAACGGCATCTTCAACGCGCCGGCGAGCGCGGGCGCGACCGCGCGGACGATTGCGATGAACGGAGAGTACAGCAGCAGCGCGGCGCCGTGACGTACATAGAGCGCGCGGGTTCGCGCACTTACCTTGTCGATCCAGCCACTGCGCTTCGGTTTCCATACCGAGGCGACGGCACGTGCCAGCGCATAGTTGAACACTGTTCCTCCAATCGCGGCGGCGACCAGCAACGGCGCGAGCCACAGAGGCTGCAGCACACCGACGGCAGCGAGTGCCCCGGACATGAACAGCAGCATGTCCGCGGGCAGAATGACGAGCGGCAGTACGCCGACACTGCCGAAGACGATCGCCCCGATGATTGCGTAGGCCAACGGTCCATGCTGGACCAGCAGCGTTTCGAGGTCCTGTTCCAGTTGCAAGAGGAATTGGATGAACATCGCCATACGGGCCGGCAAAGTGAGCGCTCGTCGAGAGGAAAGTATAGCGACAAGCGCGCGGCAGTCCCGCTCAATGAGCTAGTCGGGCGCAATCGCGTTGGGCATCATGACGTCGCGAGCAGCCGGATCGCGCCGTTTCGCGTACCGAGTGCGGGGACTGGGGGCGCCTAGGTGCCCCACCGCCTGCGGCAAGGCTCTGCTAGCGTGCACACGGCTGGCTTCTCGCGCTGGACATGCCTGCTCGATCTCGTTGAGTTAGAGATTGAATGCTCTGGCTCGCCTTCAGACGCGCTTGACGTGCACGGAAGCCGATTAGCCTGACGCCAGTCGGCGTGCGGCATGGGCCATGACCGTGAACGGGCGGCGGACGCATGTCGTGTTGTTTGAGACCGTGCACCCAACAGTCTTTCGCGCTCACAGAAGGGCTCAAGACGCTCGACGCCATGCCCGGACGCTCGATCTTCAACACTCCCGACCGCTTCGGCAACGATTCGCCGTCGGACCTCAAACGGCGGCAGCAATTGTCGCCTGAACCACGGAGGCGACCGTGGAGCAAGCAACGCCCTTTGGGTCATTGCCAAGGTGAGAATGCGGAGCGATCCGGGGACCTGCGCGCGTACGTCGAGCGGCGCAACCAGGGAAGGAATGTCAAACAAGGAGATTTGCTGTTGCCTGAAGCGCTATCTCGGCTTGGAGCTGTCTCCGCTCATTCTGGCCGACTTCGCCGATTCGGCCCACAATGGCTGCGAAACCTGATCGCGAAAGACGAACCGATGCAGTAGCGCCCCTGTAACATGCAAGCAAATCAGGGCGAACAGTACCCACGCAACGACACCATGAACATCACCCATTTCGTGATCGAAGGAGGAGCCGGTCGACGACAATGCGGGCAGTGGGATAGCGGCCGAGAGCAATGTGACGTTCCAGCCACGCGAAGAGGCATTAATCCAACCAAGCAGGGGCACTACGATCAGCAGTGTGTATAGCGCAAACTGCGTTACCGCGGAGATGATGCGCAATGGCCGTGCGATCTTGATGTCCGGCGGTCGATGCGAAATACGCCAGAGGACGCGGCACATCATGGCCGCCAGCAGCACAGTGCCTACCAACAGGTGCCCGGCGATTAGGCCGACCGCCCTCGTGCCGTTATGAACGTCCGGCATGGTCCATGCCTAATTTAGATTTGGGCAGTGACGAGTGCAGCGATTAACCAGTGAAGAAACCGTGAAATGCCATCATAACGGGCCGTGACCGACATAGTCACCTCGTTGGAGAAAGGCGTGGACCGAGCATCGATTCGCCGATTGTACGACTGACGGTATTGCGTTTGGTGTAGACAACGCACTGCGTTACGAACAAAACGTCCCTCTCAGACAGGCGGCAGCCCAATCGAAGTGCTGATGCAACAGCGTGTCAAGCGCTGGATGGTCGAAACCTTCAGCCACCAGCCGCCCGGTCGTCAGCACACCCACGGCGCATTATCTTCATGGGCACTCACGAAGGAAGTTCCGCGGTGCGCCGGCTGACGGCGGTCCACCAACTGCATTGGACTCAATGCCCTCCTACCACGCGCGGAACCTCAAGACTACCCTACGGGAATAAGCCCACGCCATGGGGACACGGGCCCGACGGTCTACGCGAGCGGTCATCGCGCTTGAGCAGGTACGACCCGCGGAGTCCGTCTGACGAGGCTCGTTCTGGCGCGTCTTCCCTGCGCAACGATTCTTTCCTATGCTGAAGCAACGGCGAGGCCGACGGAGCTGCTATCGCCGCGTGGTAGGGTCCTCGGCGACAGGCCAGTGCCGTGATACCTAATCTAGCCGCTGTCCAATAGAGGCATCACGAATACATATGGGGAATCTTCTCGTCGAAATCAGTCCGGACAGATGGGACTTCCTGCTGGATACGCTCGCCGCGTTCTCGATTCGGCTGTGCGCCGCTGCGGCGATATTGATCATCGGATGGTGGGTCGCGCGCCGCGCTTCGGTGTCGTTGAGCCGCCTTCTCGCGCGTCAACCACGCATGGACGCCACGCTACGACCGATCCTATGCGACGTCGGCCTGTGGGGCGTTCGCATTGTCGCGATTGTCGGCGCGCTGTCGCAATTAGGCGTCCAGACGGCCAGCATCATTACCGTGCTCGGCGCCGCCGGCCTTGCGATCGGTCTCGCGCTGCAAGGCACGATGCAGAACATCGCGGCCGGCATCATGCTGATCGTGTTGCGGCCCTTCAAAGTCGGCGACTTTATCGAGGGCGGATCCGGCAGTGTCGCGGGCACGGTCGTCGAAGTCAACCTGTTCACGACGCGCCTCACCAAACCCGACGGCATCTGCGAATATGTGCCAAACAGCACGTTGTGGAGCAACTCGATTCGCAACTTCAGCCGTAATCCGATCCGTCGACTCGACCTCGAAGTGGAGATCTCGATCGATGACGATGTGCATCGCGCGCTCGATGCACTGCGCAACCTCGCCGCGGCCGATCCGCGTGCGCTTACTGATCCCGCTCCACAGGTGATGGTCATCCGCTTCGACGACAGCACGGCGGTACTGAATATCCGCGTCTGGTCGAACACGGACATGTTCTGGACCATGCGCTGGGAACTCGCGCGCAAAGTGCGTCAAACACTGACCGACGCGCAATGTTCGCTGCCGTTGCGCGCCAGAAAGTTGCACATCGTACAAAATGCGACGGCAACGGCGGCCGCCGATACGCCTGCGGGTCCGGCAGAGGCATCCCAGACCAGAAAACCGGAGCGAGGGGTGTAACGTCGGTTCTTCGATCCCGCAAATTGTTGAATGCACCGAGATCGGAATGCGCGAGCTTGAAACCGAAGGGGTCAATATCAAGCTACCTTTGCGTCAACCCTGGTGAGACGCAACCTGATCGAAAGACGTTGTTCCACCGGGTTGTGAGTGTCGAGGGCCAGCGACGATGTTTCCCGGGGCCGAATTGAAGAGCAGACATGCCTGTTATACCCCGATGAACCTCTTTCGGATGGCAAGGCCATTCACGTCGTCGAAGCGCTTACCCATGTCGGCGGGCCTTCGGATGCGGTGCAGAGACCGCGTCGGGTGTTGTCCCCGGCGGCACGCAACTTGACCCGTCACCGGAGAGGTCGCCTGGCTTACGGGCTTGATTTCAGCGAAGTGCGTGTTACGACGGCCTATGCGGGCGATTGCCTTACCGTTGAGTCACCCCAAGGATGGTAGACGCTCTTGTTGCGTTCGGGATCGAGGCGCGCAAGGCACAGACGGCACGCACTTAACCACCAAGCGCGCGCCCCATCACGAGGTGCGCCGTGGCTAGCGTAGAAGATCCACACCTTATTCCGGTTGGCCTCGACCTGCCACCGCAGGTCGTGATACGTGGCCATGCCCACGCGCGTCTATCGAGCGCATCCATTTCCGCCGCGTTGGACGAAATGGCGCTTGCCTACGTCACGGCTGACCCCGAAGGCCACTGCATTGACCCTTCTCCACGTCCCGCAACGAGGGTGCCGTGACGGACGATGTAGCAGCAATAAAGGAGGCCGCCGCACATTCAACCATGTGATTTTTCCGGGATCTATTGCATCGGCGGCGAGAACGAGCGGGGGTTTGTACAACGACCGAGCCCCAACGGTGCTCGACGAACAGGCGATGATCTGTGGAGCTCCGCCTGCACAGCCGCATCGGTTATTGCTCGCCGCTCGAATTTGAAAACCTGCATGCGCCACATCAACCGACATCGCATCGCGGGTTGCTCACCGCCGCACAGCGTCATGGTCGAGCGAAGCGACCCGCCGTCCGGCCGTGGACGACCCGCGAGTCAACTGTTAACGGAGGCTAGCCCGCATCAAAATGGCTGACTACAAATCTGTCCGCGAAACCGGGCCAACGTCACATGTCGCTCAAATTCAATATCGGACGAATTTGCGGATCCTTTGGAGTACCGATGAAGGTTTATGAAAAGCCGTACAGGAACACTTCAAGTCGTCCAGGAACCTCACGTTCTTCGATAACACCGGACGATCCCCGCACCGCATGTTCGATGGCCGGCCTGACGAATCAGCGAATCAGCAGGCATGGCGCATCTGCTCCATCAGCGTGCGCTCGCGATTGACACACCTGCAGCAACAAGGCACGCAGCAGCTTCTTCGATGCGATCGACGCCCACTGTCCGTTGATCACGCGACGGCCCGTTCAACCGCTCGAGCGCGTCGGGCGACGTCAACAATTCCGACTTTGACGTGCGCGAGCGACGACGGCCATTTTTGTCCCGTACCCGCATGCGAATATCATCTAATTCGTGCGGCAAATCGGCGGTGTTGCGTTAATAGGTCCAATTTATTGCATTTCACGCAATAGTCCCTTGCAAGGTAGGTGTTTACCCTTGTTTACTATTTCCTTACACTTCTCTTAACGGTTGAAACCAAGCAGAAGCTTGTAGCGCCAACCAACAACCAAGGAGGTAGTAACCATGAAGCCCCTCGTCAAACTCGCCGCCTTTGTCGCCGCCATCGCCTTCGCTGCTCCGATTACGGTTTTCGCCGCAGCAAACGCGGCAGCAAACCATCCGCTAACCCGCGCTGAAGTCCGTGAGCAACTGGTCGAAATACAAGCAGCGGGCTACAACCCGGCCCGTGCGAACCCGCGCGAATATCCAGCGGACATTCAGGCTGCAGAAGCCAAGGTTGCTTCGCAACACGGGGACACGTCCGGAGTGGGTGGCGTCGTAAGCGGTTCGTCGGAAGCGGGCAGCCATGCCTACACGAGCGAAGCAGCTCGGACCGGCCCGGGCTCGGTTTACTTCGGTCACTAACCGACTGACGGTCGGACGGCCCTGCGTCCGACCGTCTTTCCATCGAAATGCGCAGAGAGCGTGCGCACTGACCGTCTCCGCTGAACGGCTAGGGAAACATAATCGCCGTCAAACGCCACTGTTTCATTTCGATCAATTCTCCTCTCGAGGCAGCCATGAAATCAAGATTGCTTGCGCAACTCATGATTGCAACCCTACTCGGTACGTCGATCCCCGCTTTCGCCCAGCCTCACGACAATCAGCATCGCAGTGACTGGTCGGCGCACGGTCCCAAACAACACGACATGCGTCCGCCGCCCGTTCACGGACATGGCCCCATGCCGCATGAGGCCTATCACGGCCGGCCGGGCGGCCCGATGCCGCACGCCGACTGGCGTCAGGGCGATCGGCTTCCGCCCGAGTACCGCAATCGCAACTACGTCGTCGACGACTGGCGTGGCCACGGCCTCCGACCGCCGCCGCACGGTTATCACTGGGTCGGGGTGAACGGAGATTACGTGCTCGCCGCTGTCGCGAGCGGCATCATTGCGGAGGTCCTGTTCTCCGGCCATTAACATTGGCGGCAACGATGCAAACGGGTTCGATTCATCCGGGCAGATAGCCGACAGATTCGACGATAACTTTGCCAGTGAGATTCTCCGGGTGCCGGATGCGGAGGCTTCGCCTAAGATTACAAAGCAGGATGTGCAGTCTTTCTGAGTTTGCCGGCGATCCTCGGCCCGTTCGCGATGAAACTCCTCCGGATCTATCAAGATCTGCAACCGCCGGTCCGACCGAGTCGCCACGCTGGTCAATTTTCCCAATGTAATGTATGGGCGAATGCTGACGCGCTGCGATCCTCTGATGCCCTTCTAAGTGCCAAGCGAGAATTTGCGTGCGATCTCACGATTGGGTGCCGTATGAGGCGAAGTCTTCTCGGACGCCAGATAACACCTCGAACTGGAAATCGCCCTAAGCGAGCCTTGAAGCAGCGGCGCTAACTATTGCAAATCAGCCAAAGGTTGATGAAACGTGAGCGCTGCGCGGTGCGGAGGCGGCGATACGCTGGTCCGACGAAAAACGAAGCTATTTATGCCGCCGGATCGCTTCTTAGCCATCGCGGATGGAGCGATAGTCTGATCGCAGATATTGATGCATCGCTGCTCGACGAGGCATGCCGACAACATATCAGTGAATGTCTGTGCCCAATACCTCGAACGTCCGGATTCTGTGAGATTCGTCGCTCATATCGTGACGACTCATCGTCTGCAGAGCGAGCCATGTTTTGTTGAGTCGATCGAATACAGTCGAACGTGAGGTCCAGTAGATAATGCTTTGAACCTTGCAGCCGTCGTTGAAAGTTCGATGGACGGTGTTGCGCATTGCGTTCCTGAATTGCCGCTGAACGGTGGGTGCTCGAGCCTTCAATGCCAAGACGGGCAGCTCGGATCCGGGAATGCACTCAACGCAGAAAGTCGGCAACTGGAATTTCGGAACGAAATCGCACGCCTGCGTCGACGCAGACTCAGGACCGGTTCATACAGTCATTGCAACGGCGGCCAATGTGCACGACACCACCGCTGCTTGCACTGACGCCGGATAGCAGGGAATTGAAAAGATGGCGAGGCAGACGCAGCCCGTTGGCATGTTGCGATGAGACCGGGCAAGCGCAGACTACTGGACCGGTGGTCGTTCGGCCCTGACTGCCCGAACCAGGGCTAGGACCGCCGGCGTCAGGACCATTTCCAGGCGATGGGATGAGGCATTGGAGACACCTACATTCCGGGCGACCTCAAATATTGCTGCAACGCACTAAGCGACATTCCGGCTGAAACCGACCTTGTCGTTAATCAGGTATTGAAAATGGTTCGCCGCCGACGTTGTTGTAGCCCATTTGCAGCGGGAAGTTCTGCCTTGTGTTGCGTACCAGCCGGTAAAGTTAACCTACACTCAAGGCGCCTCAGCACCGCGGTCTCGTCCTCGGTGCGTCTGCCGAACTCGCGCGACGCGTGCGACCGATGAGGACCCGTCGCGGCCCGCACAGGAGAAGAACATGCGCGCGCTCGACATCATGACTTCTTCGGTCATTACCGCCACACCGGATATGACCATCCACGACGCAGCGAAGCTGTTCGTCGATCACCACATCAGCGGCATGCCGGTGCTCGGCGCCGATGGGCGGGTGATAGGCATCGTCAGCCAGGGCGATCTGCTGCATCGTGTGGAAAACGGCACCGGGCACGGCAAACGTCGATGGTGGCTCGAACTGCTGTCCTCGTCGGCGCGCGAGCAGGCCGCGAGGTATATCAAGGAGCATGGGCATGTGGTCGGCGACGTGATGTGCGAGAACGTCATTTCGATTCCCGAAGACATGCCGCTGCACCAGATCGCCGACCTGATGGAGCGCCGGCATCTGAAACGCGTGCCGGTGCTGAACGACGGGCAACTCGTCGGCATCGTCAGCCGCTCGAACCTGATCCGCGCGCTCGCCTCCGTCGAGCCGATAATCGACACCGGCTCGCACGACGACGCGAGCCTGCGCGACGCAATCGTGCACGAGATGCACGGAAAGCGCTGGGGGCTCGCGAAACAAGGTGTATTCGTCAAGGACGGCGTCGCGCATCTGTGGGGCATCATCGAATCCGAAGAGGAGAAGCGCGCGATCCGCATCGCCGCGGAAAACGTGCCCGGCATCAAGCGGGTAGAGAGCCATCTGGAGTCGCCGAGTGTGATTCCGACGATGTAGCCGGCGCGCCCGTCAAAGTGCCGAACCTTCCCGGGTTGAGTGCGGGCGGCGCGGTTTGGGACCGCGCCGGGCTCGCTTATTTGCTGGATGACGGAGCAAGCGACCGCTATTGAATGTCAGTCCGGGATCTCCGGCTCGACCAGCTTCGCCAGTTGCGCGAGCGACTCCTGCCAGCCGAGGTAACACATCTCGACCGGAATCATCTCGGGAATGCCCTCCTGCACGATGTTCAGTTCGGTCCCGCACGACACCTGCCGCAACGAAACGGTTGTATGCATCTGACCGGGCAGATTCGGATCGTCGAAAGAGTCCGAGTAGCGGATCTTTTCGAACGGCACCAATTCGAGGTACTCGCCGCCGAACGAGTGACCCTTGCCCGAGCCGAAGTTATGAAACGACATCCTGTAGGTGCCGCCGACGCGTGCATCCATCTGATGCACATCGCAGGTGAAACCATACGGCGGCAACCATTTCGCGATCGCGGCGGGTTCGAGGAACGCTCGATAGATACGCTCGGGCGTCGTGCGCAAAACACGGTGGAATTTGACGGTTCCGGTAGCCATGATGAGTGTGCCTTTCACTGAAGGGGTTGAACATACTGTCACGACGCGCCACCGTTGCGGGAATCGACACGCGCGAGACCAGGCAAAACCCTGGACGGTTCTCAGCACCTGCGCGCCTCCTCGTTCATGACGACCCATGCGCCCACTCAGCCGCGATGCGACCAACGCGTGCGTTCTTTTCGCCTAAGATGGATTGTTCGTGCCATACCCGCAAAGGACAATTATGGGCGTCGACTCGACCAGCCAAACTGCCATCAAAGCTTTCGTGTTCGATGTGTTCGGAACCGTGGTTGACTGGCGAAGCGGCGTCGCCCGTGAAGCGCAACCGTTTCTGCAGCGGTACGCGCCGAATCTCGACGCATCCGATTTCGCAGACGCATGGCGACGCGAGTATTCGCCCGCAATGGAAGAGGTGCGAAGCGGACGCAGACCGTATGTGCGACTCGACGTGCTGCACCGGGAAAACCTCGTCAAAGTGCTGACGCGTTTGGGCATCGTCAACGTTACTGAACCCGAGATCGATGAGTTGAACCTCGCCTGGCATCGGCTGGACCCGTGGCCCGATTCCGTCGACGCATTGCAGCGCCTGAAGGCGCGCTTCATCATCGCGCCGCTATCGAATGGCAACATTCGCCTGATGGTGGACATGGCAAAGCGTGCCGGTCTGCCCTGGGATGCCGTTCTCGGCGCCGAAGTCGTCCGCGCTTATAAGCCCTCGCCGCGGGTCTATAGCGAAACAGCGGAAATTCTCGGCATCGCACCGCGTGAGCTATGCCTCGTTGCCGCACATAACAACGATCTCGCTGCTGCCCGGCGCGTCGGTCTGAGCACCGCGTTCGTGCTGCGGCCCACCGAGCATGGCCCGCAGCAGACGAGCGATCTGAAGGCTGACGAGGCGTGGGACTTCGTCGTCGGCGATCTGCACGAACTCGCGACGCAACTAGGCTGCCCGCGCTGACGCAAACCCACGTAAAGCGACGTACTGCAACAACATGATCGTCTTGCCGTCGACGATTTCCCCTGCCTCGACCGCTCGCAACGCGGCTTGCAACGGCATTTCGATCACCTCGACATCTTCCCCTTCATCTTCGACGCCGCCGCCATCGTTGACGCGCATCGACGCGTCGTACTCGCCGACATAGAAGTACAGCTTTTCGGTCACGGAACCCGGGCTCATGTAGGCCTCGAAAATTTTGTGGACCGCGCCGACGCGATACCCCGTTTCCTCCTCGACTTCGAGCCGGATGCGCTCTTCCGGCGAAGCGTCGTCGAGCAATCCGCCCGGCGCTTCGATCATCATGCCGTCGTGACCGTTCACGAACGCGGGCATGCGGAATTGCCGCGTGAGTATCACGTTGCCGGTGCATGGACTGTGCAGCAGGATCGTCGCGCCGTTGCCGCGATCGTAGGTCTCGCGGTTCTGGCGCTGCCAGGTGCCGTCGCGGCGCAGGAAGTCGAAGGTCACTTTCTTCAGCGTGTACCAGTCGTCCGATAGCAAGGTCGTGCCGACGATGCGTACCCGGTCTTTCGTTGCAGTCATGGTGCCTCCTGTCGAGCATCGACGATGATTCATGGTATCGTGCAACTTCGTGCAATTTCAAGCGATTTCGTGCAAACGAATGTTGACCACCCAACGCAAGAAAGCGATCCTCGACGAGCTGGCGCGCAACGGGCAGGTGCTCGCTGGCGAGTTGAGCGTGGCGTTTGGCGTGTCGGAAGATACGATCCGCCGCGATCTGCGCGAACTGGCCGCAGAGGGGCGCTTGCAGCGGGTCCACGGCGGCGCGTTGCCGGCGTCTGCGGCGCTCGCGTCATTCGAGCAGCGTCAGGACATCGAGACGCTCGCCAAGCGGCGCATCGCGCGGCGAGCGGTCGAGCTGATCGTGCCGGGGCAAACGGTGATCGTCGACGGCGGCACCACGTCGGCGCTACTGGTCCAGGAGCTGCCGGCCGATTTGCGCGCGACCATCGTCACGCACAGTCCGAGCGTCGCGACGGCGCTAGCCGCGCATCCTTGCGTCGACGTGATCCTGATTGGCGGGCGGCTCTACAAGCATTCGATCGTGGCGGTCGGCGCCGCGGCAATGGAAGGCATTTCGCGCATTCATGCCGACCTGTACTTCATGGGCGTGACCGGCGTGCATCCGAGCGCAGGGCTGAGCACCGGCGACTTCGAGGAAGCCGCGATCAAGCGCGCGCTCGCCGCGCGCGCGGCGGAAACGGTCGTGCTCGCGTCGGCGTCGAAACTGAACGCCGCGTCGCGGTTCGTGATCGGTGAGATCACGCTCGCGCAAACTATCGTGGTCGAGAAGAAGACCAGCGCGGAATTGACGAAGCCGATTGAAGCGGCTGGGGTGAGCGTGGTGAAGGCGTAGGGTGTCTCCACGAATTGACTGATTCGCATGATCGTGGGCTCGAAGCGTCGCTCCCCCGCCTCCGAACAAAGATAAAACAGACGACTTTTGGAGTGCTAGGATGACGCCGCACCCCGACATGTTCCACGAAACGGAACAGTCGGGGGTGTCAACACGATGATGAAATCGTTGCGTTGTGCAGCCTGATACTCAAGTACAGAGGAGACACTCAATGAAACTTTCGAAGCTGCTGATTAACGCGCTGGCCATCTCCGCCTTCAGCTTTACCGCAATCGCGGCTCATGCCGAAGATCTGCTCGACTCGGTCAAACAGGCTGGAGTCCTGAAGATCGGTCTAGAAGGCACCTATCCGCCGTTCGACTCGCGCAACAAGGACGGTCAACTGGAAGGCTTCGACGTCGATGTCGCGAAAGCCCTGGCAGCGAAGCTCGGGGTGAAACCTGAGTTCATTCCGACCGAGTGGAGCGGCATTATCGCGGCGCTGCAGAGTGGCAAATTCGACGTGATCATCAATCAGGTCACCATTACCCCGCAACGCAAACAGGTTCTTGATTTCAGCCAGCCGTACACGTACTCGGCCGCGCAACTGATCCAACGGGCGGACGACAAGCGTGAGTTCAAATCGCTCGATGAATTCAAGGGTGACAAGAAGATCGGCGTGACGCTCGGCACCAACTACGACCAGATGGCGCGCGCAGTGCCCGGCATCAACGTGCAGACTTATCCGGGCGCACCCGAGAAGCTGCGCGATCTCGCCGCCAAGCGTATCGACGCGACGATCGACGACCGGCTGATGCTGCCGTACATCATCAAGAACTCGCAATTGCCTCTGCGTACAGGCGCGGTGTTAAAAGGCGCCGATCAGGAAATGGGCATCCCGTTCCGCAAGGACAATCCCAAGTTCGCGAAAGCAATCGACGATGCGCTGACCCAAATGAAGCAGGACGGCACGCTCAAGAAGATCTCGATGCATTGGTTCGGCACCGACGTGACGCAGCCTCTCGCGCAGTAAATTTCTCGTTGTTCCCCCGTACCCGCGCCGGCCTGCAGAATGGTCGACGCGGGTACGTCGCTTGCTCGGCGAGCGGTTTTTCTCGCGCAATCGCTCGCGATCAACGCTTCCATTGCTTCGAATCACGAAGCACGCGCAGATGCGCGATTGCGCGCACCCTCCCCTTCGTTCATCACGTTTCATTCTTCATGCTGAGTGCATAGAGGATGTGCTGCGCCGCAGTTGCCTGATGCTTCGAAAGCGTGCGATGCTTTCGGAGCCGTTGATCCGGCCACCTCGTGCCGGACTCGAATGTCGTCGGAAGACGACGTCGAATGGCGTGCGAAGAGACCAGTGACATGCCCACAACCTTGGAGGCATCATGAGCATTCAATCACTGTCTCGCACCAGCACCGCATCCAACGCGCATTTCTTCCCCAGCTCGAATAAGTACTTCGTGCCGCGACGTTCGCCGATCACGCTCGGCGTCGCCTGCATCGCCACGCTCGTGTTCGCATCCGCGAACTGCCTGGCCGATACCCAGGTGGGCGCCGCGCTGCCGCCCGCGCCTGACATCCTGTACGGCGATCTGTTCGTCGCCGTGCAAACCGCGCAGATCTTCAACGATCAGAAGACCTTCGTCGACTCGACGCCGAATGGCAGTCCTGCCGCGATCGTGCAGCTATACGAAACGCAGAAGAACCAGTCCGGCTTTTCTCTACAGAAATTCGTCAGCCAGTACTTCACTCCCCCGCCCGATCAGAGCATTACGCCGCCGCCCAATCAGAGTCTGCGCGAGCACATCGACTGGCTGTGGACCGGCCTCACGCGCACGACGACGAGCGCACCCGACTACAGCTCGCTGATCCCGCTGCCGAAACCGTACGTCGTGCCGGGCGGCCGCTTTCGCGAGGGCTACTACTGGGATACCTATTTCACGATGCTGGGGCTGCAGGAGTCCGGACGTGAAGATCTCGTCGACGATATGCTCGACAACTTCGCGTACATGATCGACACGTTCGGCCATATCCCGAACGGCAATCGCACGTACTATCTGAGCCGCTCGCAGCCGCCGTTCTACTCGTATATGGTCGAGCTCGCGGCGCAGAAGGAAGGCAATAAGGTCTATCAGAAGTACCTGCCCGAGCTGCGCAAGGAATACGCGTACTGGATGCAGGGTTCGAACAGCACGCCGCGCGGCGGCGCGACGCGCAATGTGGTCGTGCTCAACGATGGCACCGTGCTGAACCGCTACTGGGACGAGCTGGACACACCGCGCGACGAGTCCTATCTGGAGGACGTGCAGACCGCGCAGGCAAGCGGCCGGCCGGCCAACGAGGTCTACCGCGATCTGCGCGCAACCGCCGGAAGCGGCTGGGATTTCAGCTCACGCTGGTTCGGCGACAACCAGACGCTCGCCACGGTACGCACGACATCGATCATCCCCGTCGATCTGAACAGCCTGTTGTTCCATCTCGAGACGACGATCGCGCGCGGCTGCTCGACGACACGCGACTTCCATTGCGTCGCGCAGTTCATCGGCTACGCGGCACGGCGCGCGGAAGGCATCAACCGTTATCTATGGAATAGCAAGGGCTACTACGGCGACTACGACTGGCAACTCGGCAAGTCACGCGATAACCAGACACCGGCGATGCTGTATCCGCTGATGGCCGGCGTGGCGTGGCCAGACCGCGCGTGGAAGACTGCGCAGACCGCGCACAACGTGCTGCTCAAGCAGGGTGGCCTCGCGACCTCGATCTATAACACCACGCAGCAATGGGACGCGCCGAACGGTTGGGCGCCGTTGCACTGGATCGCGATTCAGGGTCTCAAGCGCTACGGACGGGCGGACCTCGCTCAGTCGATCGGCACGCGCTTTCTCGCGGACGTCCAGAACGTCTACAACACGCAGCACAAGCTCGTCGAGAAGTACGTCGTCGAAGGTGCAGGAGAAGGCGGCGGCGGGGGTGGCGAGTATCCTCTGCAGGACGGCTTCGGGTGGACCAATGGCGTGACGTTGATGCTGCTCGATCTGTACGGCAACGGGCAGTGAGGGCCACGGCATGGACAGGCGAGTGCACTGAGCTCCGCTTTATGATTCCAGACACATCCCCAGTGGAAACAGAATGATCTGGCTCGCCAATCTTGTTCTCGTAGTGCACGCGCTGATCGTGGTGTTTATCGTCGGCGGACTATTCGCGATCTGGATCGCCCACGGTTTGCGACTCCCGTGGGCGCGCAATCGCGTGTTCCGGACGGTGCATGTACTCGCCATCGGTATCGTCGCGACCCTCGCGGTGCTCGATGTGCCGTGCCCGTTGACCGTGCTGGAGGACTATCTGCGCACGGGCACGGCGGGTCCGCAAGGCTTCATACAGCGCTGGGTCAGCGCCTGGCTGTATTACGACTTTCCGCCGTGGGTGTTCGTGGTTGCCTATGTCGCGTTCCTGCTCGCGGTGCTTCTTACCTGGTATCGAATTCGGCCACGCGCGTGACTCGAATACGGCCTTTTTAATCGGATTGAAAACACGCTTTAACCGGTTAAATTTACCCTTTAATTATATTTTTCAAACGCAATTACTTCCGATGACTTACCACGAAAATCCAATGCAATTCGGATAAATCCGGACAGCATTTCTACACCGCAAGCCGCCGAAGCCGCACCAATACTCGCTAACCGGCCCTCTTTATCCCGAATAGCATAATCGCCGCTCTATCCTTGACAAGACCTCATTTCTCATCCTATTTTCACTCTTGCTGTAAGCACCGTAAACATTCAATTTCAATTTTCTCTTGAAATGTCGAGATAAATCGACAGGGAATTCCTTTGGCCATTCAATCGGTAAATTGGGAAAGCAAATAGAAATATCAACGCAAGCAATTTGAATTAATGAATGCGGAAAAGCTGTCCATGCAACCGCTGCGTGCTTCGAGTGCGGTGCGGGTGATTCGATTCTCCAACGCGCGCGACCGGAGAAAAGCGGCCTTTGTGTAGCGGTATCACTCACCAGGGAACGAGATGAAACCAGACAGAAGGAGTACCGACGATGGCCGCGTCCGTCGTCATGGCCGGCTAGCCGCGCTAAGCGCGCTGACACTCGGAATCGTGATCCTCGCCGGCTGCGGCGGCAGCGATGGAGGTTCGTCGGCGTCGGCGGTTCCAGGCAGCATGGCGCAGGTCGCCAATCAGGCGCAAGCCGCATCCGCGCCGCAGACGCCGTCCGCCAACCAGCCCTACACCGATCTCACCACCTATTCGACGAGCGCGACATCCGGCATTGCCTCGTCACTGGTCACGGAGAAAGCGGCGATCATGCATTACCAGTGGACGTCCGGCAGCACCACCATCAACTACACGACGACCACCGGCCACCTGACCGCAATGGATCTGACGAGCGGTGCACCCGAAGCGACGATGTCCTATGTGGCCTACACGGCGCCTAGCACGAATGGCAAGCCGCGCCCCATCACGTTCGTCTATAACGGCGGGCCGGGCTCTTCGTCGATCTGGCTGCGCCTCGGATCGTTCGCGCCGACACGCGTCGCGACCACCGATCCGCTGCTGAACGGCACCAGCTGGCCGAACTACCCGCTCGTGAACAATACCGAGAGCCTGATCGACACGACCGATCTCGTGTTCATCGATCCGCCGGGCACGGGCCTCTCCGAAGCGATCCTGCCGAACACCAACAAGACTTACTGGAGCACCGATGCGGACGCGAACATCATGCGTGACTTCATCATCCGCTACCTGACGGTCAATTCGCGCAGCAGCTCGCCGATCTATCTGTACGGCGAATCGTACGGCACGCCTCGCACCGACATCCTCGCGCTCGCGCTCGAATCGGCCGGCGTGCATCTGACGGGGATCACGCTGCAGTCTTCGATCCTGAACTACTTCGCGGATGCGATCGAAGCGGTGGCGATCACGGGTTCGCCCGATCAGCTCGCGCTCGAAACCGATACGTTGAGCGGCTACATGCCGGGCTATGCCGAGGTCGCGGCGTACTACAACCAGGTGTCGCCCGCGCCCGTGAGTCAGGCGACTTACGCGCTTCGCAGCGAGGCGTTCGTGACCGCCAACTACAACCTGTTCAAGAACTATTCGCTGTACTGGACGTTGAGCCAGCTCGGCGCGCCCACTTACGCGGGACCGCCGAACTTCCCGCCGACGTGGCTCGAGAAGATCTGGGACGCCGAATCCGGCCTCACGTTGCAGGCGATGCAGGGCTACTTCAACATCAATCCGTTCAACATCACGCTGGTGCCGGGCTCGACGATCGGCCGCGCTACGATGGTCGCGTGTCGTTGCCCAACTCGGACTCGCGCCTGCAGAGCGATGGCGACCCGTCGGACATCCTGATCTCGCTGCCGTTCACCAATGCGTTGGCCACGCAGATGCCGGATTACCTCGGCTACACGGCGCCGAACGCCGCGTATATGCCGCTCAACGACGCGGTCATCGAGGCGTGGGACTTCTCGCACGGCGGCCAGCCGCTGCCCGACACGATCCCCGATCTGCTCGGCGCACTGAAGCTCAATCCGCAACTGAAGGTGCTGGCGGAAAACGGCTACCACGATCTGGCCACGCCGTTCTTCAATACCGAGAAGCAGCTCGCGCGACTGAAGACGGTGCAGGGCCTCGAGCCGGATCTGCAGGTCAACTTCTTCCAGGGCGGGCATATGATTTATCTGGACGACGTGGCGCGCCCGCAGATGAAGGCGGATCTGGCGGCCTTCTATGGCGGCACGCCGATAGCGGGCGCACTCACGCTCGCGACGCTGCCGCAGCCGTGGGCAGACGAAGCACCCGCCGCCACGCCGACGAGCGAGGCGGTCGCCGCGGCCGCGCCCTGATCGATGGCGGTTTCGCTTCGCGCGAAACCCTCCGACTACTTTTTATGGCGAATCATCATGTCTTCAATCGATATCTTGCGACGTACGCTGGCGTTGATCGTCCTCGGTGTGGTCGTCGGTAGTGCGCATGCGCTGCCGCCTCAGCCGGTAGCGCCCGTGACGCTACCCCACGGCGGACACGGCGTCGACGGTCCGTTCTTTCCGCATAACCGTGCTAGCGCGGTCGCGCCGACCACCGGCTCGACGCTGCAGCAGCAGGCTCAGCAGCGCATGGAGAGCAGGCTGGGCGCGAATTCGGTGCTCAGTAACGGCTCGTCGATCACCAAGGCCGAGGCGCAAAGCAATGGGCTCGGCTATATCGCCAGGCATTTTGACGAGATCGATAACGCGCATTCGGGCCGTGTGACGTTGAACGAGGTGCGGCAGTATTTGCAGCAGCATCAGCAGTGATGCTCGGTTAGTCCTTCGGTCCCGTAGGAAGGACGGCCGGCGGCGCGGCGCGATGGTGCGACGCGTCGTCGGCCGTCTGTGACTACGCGCCGCGCGGATCGCTTATGCTCACTTCCCCGCCGCCGCCTGGATCATCTTCCATCCATTGCCCGCCGGATCGCGAAAGCCCGCATCGACGCTGCCGAAACGATCCACCGGCTCCTGCGTGAATTCCACGCCGCGCGCCTTCAACTGCTCGTAGCTCGCGCGACAGTCGGCAACGGACAGCACCAACGGCGGCATCGCTCCCTTCGCGACCATCGAGCGCAGCGTTTGCGCGGTCGCTTCATCGTGGATCGGCGGCCCCGGCGCGAACAGGCCCAACTGGAAAGCCGGCTGCTCCGGGTGCTGGACCGTGAGCCAGCGGTAAGCGCCGTTGCGCACATCCGTGTGGACGCGAAAGCCGAGCTTGTCGACGTAGAACGAAAGCGCCGCGTCCTGATCGTCGACGTACAAACCGACCACATTGATTCCCTGATTCATGACTCCTCCGTCGGTGGTTGAGGGCTCGACTGTATCGCTGACCGCCAGGCGGCGCTTCTCCAAAACTGCGCTCGGCTCGCGCGCCGGTTCAATGCAATTCGTTGAACTCGATGCGCCCGCCCTTCATCACCAGCGGGATACGCTCGCCCTGGCCCGTCAGACAACTCAAATCGTGCAACGGATCGCCGTCGACCACCAGCACGTCGGCATAGGCGCCCGGTGTCAGGCGTCCCAGCTTACCCGTCATGCCGAGAATCCCGGCGCCGATGGTGGTGGCGCTGCCGATGATCTCGGCGAGGCTCAGCACTTGCGCGCGGATCGAAAACTCGTCGCTTTGCATCCGATGGCCCGGGCCGAGCAGATCGGAACCGAAGCCCATCTTGACTCCGGCGCGCTTGAAAATCTCCAGCGACTTCAGGCCGGCTTCACGCACGGTGTCGATCTTGGCCGCGCTCCCGGCCGACAGGCCGTAGCGCACGCCCTCGATATGCAAGGCCTCGTAAGCCACCAGCGTGGGCACCACGTACGCGCCGCACTGGGCCATCAGATCGGCGGTCGGCGCATCGATCAGATTGCCGTGCTCGATCGTGCGCACGCCGCAGCGCACCGCGCGACGCATCGATTCAGCGGTATAGGCATGCGCCATCACATAGGTGCCGCGCGCCTCGGCCTCGGCGACGACCGCGCGAATCTCGTCTTCCGAGTAGCCGAGCGCGCCAATCGGATCGGTCGGCGGCGCGACGCCGCCCGAGGCCATGATCTTGATCTGGTCGGCGCCCATCTGCAGTTCTTCGCGCACCGCGCGGCGCAACGCGTCGACGCCATCGACGACCCGGCTCAGCGCAGTATCAGCGGTTCAGCGGTTCAGGCGCATCGCGGCAATTTCTTCGAGCGACCGGCCGCGAGTGGACACGCCCATGATCAGAACGGCGAGCGCACCGATGATCAGCACCAGCGTCGTGCCGCCGAAGACCCCGCCGAAGCCCAGCCGCGGATACAGAAAGCCGACCAGGATCGGCGCGGCGATCGCGCCGAGGCGGCCGATCGCCGAAGCGACGCCCATACCGGTCGCGCGCACTTCGGTGGGAAACACCTCGGGCGTGTACGCATAGACGCCGGCATAAGTCCCGTTCATGAAGAACGACAGCAAAAAGCCCGAGGTCAGAATCTCGGCATCGCTGTGCGTGAGCGCGAGCCCCAACGCGGAGAATCCGCCGAGCGCCATGTACGTGACGATGGTTGCGCGGCGGCCGATCTTTTCATTGAGCCACGCGCCCGAGAAATAGCCGGGAATCTGCGCGAGGTACATGACCAGTGAATACGAAAAACTGCGCGTGATCGTCATGCCGTTTTGCACCAGCAGTCCGGGAATCCACGTAAAGAACGCGTAGTAGCTGAACGTGATCGACAGCCACATCAACCAGGCCATCGCGGTGATGCCGGCCAGTTGCCGCGACCACAGCGCCTTGAGTTTAGCCAGTGGCGTACCGGACGCGACGGGGGCTGGCGCGCTCGCTCCCTGCGCTTGCTCCGGCAGCAGCGGCAAGCCGGCGGCGCGTACCACGGCTTCCATCCGTTCGACGATCACCTCGGCTTCGGCGCTTCTGCCACGGCTGTCGAGCCAGCGCGGTGATTCGGGCAACGCGCGCCGCCACCACAGCAGCATGACGATCGGCAGTGCGGTGATCACCGACACGACTCTCCAGGCGTCGGGCGCGAGCGGTATGACCAGGTAACCGAGTATCGCGGCAAACACGAAGCCGAACGAGAAGAACGCCGCCAGACTGCCGGTGAAGGTGCCGCGATATTTGCGCGCGCAGAACTCCGACAGGGAGGGCGCGACGATCGCGCTTTCGGCGCCGGTGCCGAGCCCGGCGACGATGCGTGTCGCCATGAAGAAAGGCCAGTTCTGCGCAGTGGCGCTGACGAGCGATGCGAGGCAGTAGATGATCAGTGCCCACACCATCACTTTGCGGCGGCCAATCACGTCGCCGAGGATGCCGGCGAGCGCGGCGCCGAAGAAGTAGCCGATGAAGGTGCCGCTGCCGAGCACGCCGGTCTGCACACTGCTCAGATGCCACTGGTTGCGCAGCACTGGCAGCATGAAGGCTAGTACCGCAGCATCCATCGCATCGAAGACGTAGCCGAGTCCTCCCATCCATAGCAGCTTGCGATGAAAGCTCGAGTACGGCAGGCGCTCTATACGCGCGGGAATCGTCGACATAGCTTCCTTTCAGAAAGGGGGCGCCGTGGCACCGGGCTTGGTCGAACGAGTATAGGAAGCCCAAATGGGCGGGTCTTGGTTGGAAACCGCATCGAACATGCGGATTCCGGCATCACGGCGCGGCGTGCGCGAGCACTGCCTGATTCACGACTTCTCGCCGGCAGCAGGCTCGGCAGCGTTGCCATTCGCGCGACGGCGCTTTTCCAGAACCGCGGTCGTCAGGTCCGGACGTTGCGCGGCCTTCAGCACACAGGCGGGCACGCGATCGAGTTCGGCCTGATTGGCGCGTGCCTGCACGCGCATCTCGCTCGGGCTTAGCCCGGTGATGTCGCGAAACACGCGGCCGAGGGTGCCGAGGCTTTCCCAGCCGGTCGCGAACGCGATGTCCGTGATACCGAGGTCGGTGTCACGCAGCAGCGTGGTGGCCTGCTCGATACGCCGCGTCAACAGATAGCGGTGCGGCGGCATGCCGAAGGCCCGCTTGAACGAACGCGCGAAGTGCGCTTCCGACACGCCGCTGACTTCAGCCAGGCGCCGTACCGGCCAGGCTTCGTGCGACGCGGCATCGATGCGGTCTTTCGCACGCAGCAGGCGGCGCAGCAACGCCGGGTCTTCGAGCGCTTCGGCGCTGCCCGGGATCGGAAGGGGCTGGACTTCAGGGTCGTGTGAGCGGGACATGAGTTCGCATTAGAACCGATAGCCGATGCCGCCGAGAATGACGTCGGTATCGCGGCTATCGCGCGTTATTACGCGATTCCACGTGACGCGCGCGGACCAGCGTGGCGTGAAGCGGCGATCGCTTCACGCGGTCTGCTCAGTCTTGCCGTAAGTGAGCCGGCCGTTTTTCGACAGCAGCACCGCGACCGGCCGCGTCATTTCGAACTCGGAGAAAATGATCGTCATGCTGGCGGTGATCGGCACCGCGAGAAAAGCGCCCGGCACGCCCCACAACGCCGACCACACCGCCATGCTCGCGACAATCGCGAACGGGCTCAGGTTCAGCGAATTGCCCGTCAGATACGGATCGAGAATATTGCCGATCACGAAGTGAATCGCGGACAGCGACACCAGCACGATCAGGATCGAATTCAGGTCGCCGAACTGCAGTACCGACATCAGCACCGGGAACGCAACCGCGAGCACCGAGCCGATATAGGGCACATAGTTCAGCAGCGCGGTCAGTATCGCCCACAGCCCGGCGAACTCGAGGCCGACGCTGCGCATCGCAAGCCAGCAGAGCGCGCCGAGCAGCACGCCGAGAAACGTCTTCAGCGCGAGATAGGCGCCAATGCGCCGGTTGATGTCGGTGACCACGCCCCGGATGCGCGCCGCGTTGGTCGAATTGGCGGTCATGTTCGCCAGCTTATCGCCGAACGTGCGGCGCTCGAACAGCAGAAAACTCGCATACAGCACGATCACGAACAGGTCGATGATCATCGACGACAGCGACGCGAGCAGGCCTGTCACCATCGCCTGAATGTTCAGCTGCGTGAGTATGTTCCGCCGCAGTGACTCCCAGGTCGGCTCGCTTTCGAGGTGCAGCAGCGTCGAGATCTTGTGGATCATCAGCAAGACCGAGTCCTGGTAGCGCGGCGCGAGCGCGACGAGCGCGTCGTAGTTGGCGACCAGCATGTCGACCGCGAAGAAAATCGCGGCGCAGATCAGGAACATCGACAACCCATAGCGCAACTGCACCGGCAGCCGCGGGCCGATCAGCGGAATGCGTTGCAGCAGCCGCGTGAGGTCGACCACCAGGTACACCGCGATCGCGCCGAACACGATCGGCACGAAAACCGCACGCCCGATATACAGCACCCAGCCCACAATCAGCAGCAGCAGCACTACGTATACGGACGCTTGCAATCTGTCGGTCATTGGTCAGTGCTCCATGAATCCGCAAACAGGTGCGCCCGAGCTCAACCCGAGGACGACGGCGCTCGCCGCGCACGCGCCCGCCGTACGAGCCCGTTACACAGCGGGCCGCGCGATGGACAGAACCGATCTTCGCACAGAACGATGACAGCACATACAAAAGCGCGCCAGATCGTTCCATCCGCAAGCTTCAGGCCGATACCTCGAAATGCGCCAGCAGAATGTCGCGAAACGTTGTGATGAGCCGCCTTCGCTCGTGAAACCATCTGTTACGCTGTTTTAATCGGTTTCAACCACCTGACGTGATCCGACGCGAGCGCCTGCGCCACGCGGTGGTAGCGCTTGGTCAAATCCACGCAGCGAAGCCCGCGCCGCGCGTCGCGGTGCGATGTCCGCACAAGGTCTGTGCGCGATGTCCGCTGCACGCATCCCTCTCAATTCACGGCATGGAGAACGAGATGCTGCAACGGCTGGGGTCGCGATTCCTTGCATTGGGTCTGATCTGGACATTGTCCGCTTGTGGCGGCGGAGGTGGCGGCAGCGGCGCGGAGCCGGGCGGCACCGGCTCGAACGGCGCAGCCGGAGCAACCACCCCCGCATCGAGTCCAACGCCCGCGTCGAGTCCGACACCGGCATCGAGTCCAACTCCTGCGTCGAGCCCGTCGGGCGCATCGGACGCAAGCGCGACGACGCCCAAGCTCGCCGCCGCGACGCCGATCATCGACGGCACGACACTCGGCGCCGCCATCTGGCCCGCGGGCGCCACGGCAACGGGCGGTACAGGTCAGCCTGTCGGCGGACTGAACTGCGGGTTGCGCAGCACCGCGTACACCTATGCGCACGTCTCGATTTACCAGAACGGGCAACTCCTGACGCTGCCGCCCAACATCGGCATGGTCCAGCCGACCGTCTCCGCGCCGACTGGCTGCGCATATCCGGTGCACACGGTCGATTCGAGCGGCAAGATCCATATGGACGCGACGACCGGCGCCACCTACACGCTCGGCCAGTTCTTCTCGATCTGGGGCGAGCCGCTGAGTGCGTCGAACGTGGCCGGCCTGACCGCCTCGCCGATCGCGATCTATGTGAACGACGGCGGCACGCTCACGCAATACACGGGCGACCCCGCGAGCCTCGTGCTCAAGCCGCACGACGAAATCACGATCATGGTCGGCACGCCAGTCACACAAGTGCCCACTTATACGTGGACCGATCCGCCGCCGTTCGACCCGAACCCGATCACGCTCGTCTTCGGAGGCGTGGTCGGCTCGTCGTTCTGGCCGAACGGCACGACGTCGACGGGCGGCAACGGCACGCCTGTCGATGGCCTGACCTGCGCGCCGAACATGAGTGTGCTGTATCACGTGCACGCGCACCTCGCGATCATCAAGGACGGGCAGTGGCTCGCATTGCCGGCGAACGTCGGCATCCTGTCGCAATGCACGTATGAGATGCACACGCACGACAACACCGGCATCATCCATATCGAAGCACCGGACCAAAAAACCTATACGCTCGGCGACTTCTTCGATATCTGGGGCGAGCCGCTGACGAGTACGAACGTCGCGGGCATCATGGGCGACGTGGTCGCGTATATCAACGACAACGGCGACTCGCGCCGCTATATGGGCGACTTGCGCAATATCCAACTGACGTCGTTGCGCGACATCACGCTGCAGATCGGCACACCGCCGGTGAGCACGTTGGCGACGTATTCGTGGTACGAACCGCAGTAACATCGGCCGCAGGCCGCGTCACTGCGCCGTGACGCGGCTTCAACGCGGCGTACCCGAATGCCCGATGCCGCCCGGCCGGCGCGGCACGATGCCCGCAACGGAGCGCGGCGCCGCGTTCGCGACCAGAATCATCGACGCGCCGGCGAGACCGCTCGACACATGCTTCAACGCATGGCCGGCGATCACGTGATGCGTGAGCTCCCATATCTGCCAATCGAGGCCTTCGAAAATTTTCGCGACCCCGTAGAAGACGATCACGAGCGTCCATGCGATCACGCCGTCCACCTTGCGCGTGAGCGTCATGCCGACGATCAGCATGAGCCCGCCGAACTGAAGAATCGCGTAAGGCCACAGGCTGTTGAACACCAGCCAGTAGCCGACGGTGGCGGGCGACACGACCACCATGATCAGCATCGGCGCCCAGCCGACGCGCTGTCCGCTCCACGACGTCCATAGCATCGCGAGGATGCCGGCGAACACGATCGTCATCGGCAGGCGATCCCAGACGAGCGTCTCGTCGTTCGGCGCCATGTGGTAGTAAGCGGAACCGAACGCGGTGAACAGCAGCCCGACCGCGGCGACGACCATGCCGGGGAATTGCGCCGGCTGGTTCGACGCATGCCGCATGACCCAGCGCAAACAGAGCACGCCGGCGATCAGAATGACGACGTTCGACAGCACGTCCGCCGCATGCTGCAGCGGCCCCAGCGAGCGCTGATCGGCGAAGTGGTGATACGCGGCCGGCTGCGCGAGCGGCCATATCATCTGCAGCACGCTGCCCGCCACGAAAAGCAGCACGCTAGCCAGCAGCAAGCGGGAGATCTTCACGTTGCTCGACTCCACAGTGGGGCGAAACGCTCGAAGGCGCCGTGAACCGGACCTTTACGCCTCTTGAGGCCGATGCGCGGCCGGGTTGGCCCCCGTTCGAATTCGCGCAGCCTGCCCGTATCATCGGACAAAGCGCCTGGCGCAACAAGAGCGGCGGGCGGCGCACCGATGGGCATGCGCTCATAGTATTCTTCTCAACCAATGCAAGCTGCGTGCAAGAACGCGCGACCCAAAGGAAGACCCGGACTCCATGCAAGCGCAGACATACCACCCGTCGTTCCCGCATCGTCGATGGAAGGGCGCGCTGTGCGCGCTTCTGTGCGCAAGCCTGCTCGCCGGCTGCGCACGGTTACCGTCGCTCGAGGACCGCAAGGAGTCGCATGCATTATCTCCCGCGGTCGCGGCCACCACGGATCTCGGTCGCGCGGTCGCGCCCGAGCTGGCCGCGCATGCGGGGCTCGCGGGCATTTATCCGCTCGCGGATGCGCATGTTGCGTTTGCCGCGCGCATGGACCTGATCCGTTCCGCGCAACGCACGCTCGACATCCAGTACTACATCTGGCGCGACGATCTGACCGGCACGCTGCTGCTCGAACAGATCCACGAAGCGGCGGACCGGGGCGTGCGGGTGCGCCTGCTGCTCGACGATCTCGGCATCGCGTCCGCGCTCGACCCGACACTCTCGGCGCTCAACTCGCATCCGAACATCGAGGTACGCCTGTTCAACCCGTTCGTCGTGCGCAGCCCGAAATTCCTTGGCTTCGTAACCGACTTTTCGCGCGCCAATCGGCGCATGCACAACAAGTCCCTGACCGCCGACGCCACCGCGACGATCCTCGGCGGCCGCAACATCGGCGACGAGTACTTCGATGCCACCGACGGCGTCGTGTTCGCCGACCTCGATGTCCTCGCGATCGGACCGGCCGCGGCCGACGTGTCGCGCGATTTCGACCGCTACTGGGCCAGCGCGTCGGCGTATCCGGTCGACAAGATCCTGCCGCACGAGAGCGTCGATGAGCTGGCCACGCTGGAGCGTGATGCGCAGGCGATCGAACAGGACCCCGCCGCCGCGGAGTACAAGGAAGCGCTGCGCGGTCCGCGCGTCGTGCAGAACCTGCTCGATCACAAGCTGCCGCTCGATTGGGCCAAAACGAAGATGATCAGCGACGACCCCGCGAAAGGCCTGAACGACGCGCCGCCGGAAGCGCTGATTCCGCACCAGCTACGCGAAGTGATGGGCCAGCCGACGAAGTCGCTCGACCTCGTCTCGCCCTACTTCGTGCCGGCGAATACGGGCACGCAGTATCTGAGCGGCCTCGCCGCCCAGGGAGTGGATGTACGCGTGTTGACGAACGCGCTCGAAGCGACCGATGTCGCCGCCGTGCACTCGGGCTATATCAGGCGGCGCGTCGAGTTGCTGCAAGACGGCGTGCACCTGTATGAATTGCGGCGCGTGGCGGGCGTCACCCAGAAGAAAGAACAGTCGCCGGGGCCGTTCGGCAGTTCCGGATCGAGCTTGCATGCGAAAACTTTCATCGTCGATTCCCAGCGGGTTTTCGTCGGTTCGTTCAACTTCGATCCGCGCTCCGCGCATCTGAATACCGAGCTTGGCCTCGTGATCGACAGCCCCGATCTCGCGACGCGGGTCGATCGCAAATTTCTCGCGCTGCTGCCGACAGTCGCGTACGCAGTGCATCTCGACGCCAACGGCAAGTTGTACTGGATCGAAACCAACGACGGTGTCGAAACCCGCCACAACACCGAACCGAACACGACGTGGTACGCGCGGCTCGGTGTATGGATGCTGTCGATCATGCCAATTGAGTCGTTGCTATAGAGCGCGGTTCAGAATCGTCGCCAATCGCGATCCCTCAATGGATCGGGCGAGCGCTGCGTCGCGCGCAACACGCCATTGGTGTCGAACGCGAAATTGAACAGCATGTGGTTGATGTTGTTTTCGATGTAGCGGTACGACCAGACTTCGCGTTGCGAGAGCCGGAAAAACTGCGTCTGCACGGGGCGGCCGAAATTGGTCAGCACATCCTCGCGCGTCCATTTGCCGATTTCCGCGCGATTGAATTCGCTCAACTGCAACACTTGCCGCACGCTCACGATCTTGCCTGAAGCGTCGATGTCGGCGGCGACCGTGGTCGACCCCATCGGCTGGGTCGGCCACATCAGCCGGCGGCCGCCTCCGGGCAGGTCATAGGTTTCGCGCGGCGGACCCATGCGGGCGATGATCGCCGCTTGATCCTGGCCAGCCTGGAATTGCTGCCACGGTTGCGCGCAAGCCGCGAGCATCAACGCCGTCACGCACGTGAGCGCGGCGCGGCGCAAAACCAGTGGCGTGCGTGCGGTACGCGCAACAGCGTTTCGAACGTGGGCGACTCGGGTAAGCATGGTTCCTCCCGTTACGTTCGATCGCGCGTCGATCGGCAAAACCTCACCGTGCATAAGCCAAGGCGACACGGGCTGTGTGCCCGCTCGCCGATGGCTGCACTCAGGTAACCGACGCTTACTGCACGAGCTTCGCGCGCAGACGCGAGTGCTCGTCCGCGGAAATGGAACCGGACGCTTTCAGCTTGTCGAGCTTCTCGATTTCGTCGGCGACACTGAAGCCCACCACATTGCGCAGATCTTCGCGCACCTGCTTGGCCCGCGCCTGATCGCGTTCCGCCATGCCGCGATGTTGCGTGAGCAGATACGCGAAGATGCCGATATACGGCAGGATGATCAGGAAAATTACCCACAGAACCTTGCCCCATCCGGACACGTCATGACGGCGGAACAGGTCACTCGACACCGTGATCAACAGCCAGAACCACAGAATAAAGATGAAGATGGAGAAAACGTCGGCCAGAAAATTCGGGAATGTGAAACCATCATTAAAGAAGAGCATTGTTGTTCTCCAGTCATTCCGGTTGCAATTGAAAGGCGTAACGGATTTCGACCTATGGTTGCCCGCTATGGATGGCGCATACGATTAGCATGGCAGCGCTGAAAATCTACCATGACCGCATGCCGAGTGGGCACATGCATTCATACTGTATGAAAGACATGCGCATGATGCGGACCTTTTTGTCTTTATAGACTATTCCGATCAAGTAGCGCGAGTACTTTTTAAGGATTCCCTTCGATTGGCGATTTCCGACGATCTGGCGATCATGCCGCATGGCATTGGGCATGCATGATGTGGAAACGATGTCAAATGCCAGCGCTATTGCTATGCAAAAAAAATGCCAATTAAAACTGTTTGCGAGATGCATCGATTGAATGGCCCGCCGCCGTTCATTTTCGTCAACAAACCTGAATAAGCCCGGAGCATGCGTCAGCGGCTAGCTAGCCCGGACCACGAGCGCGTCAGCAGGCGCCGCAGCCGGATCGGTCACCTCGATCGTCATATGCGTGAGCGCGCTTTTCGCTGCAAATGCATCGAGCCACTGCCGTGCGAGGCGCGGCAGCACGTGCTGTTCGATAAAGCCGATCAAAAGACGCGCACCGGTCTCCTGCACGAGGCAGCGCCCGACGATGTAGTCGACCACCTCCGACGCATAACTCAGCGCGATGCCGTTGTTGCCCGCGATGCGCCGAACGACTCGATCGAGATGCAAACGCACGATCCGCGCGAGCGAATCCGAGCCCAGCGGACGATACGGCACCAGCGTCACGCGCCCGAGGAAGGCGGCCGGAAACGCCTTCAGCAATTCTGTCGCAAGCGCGGAACGCAGACCGTCAAAATCCGGCGCAAGCATTTCGTCCGCGCATAGGCTCGCGCTCAGATCGGCGCCGACATTGCTGGTCATCAGGATGGTCGTATTGCGGAAATCGATATAGCGACCATCGCCGTCTTCCATGTAGCCCTTGTCCAGCACCTGGTAGAACATTTCGTGCACGTCGCCGTGCGCCTTTTCAATCTCGTCGAGCAGCACGACCGAGTACGGACGTCGGCGCACCGCTTCGGTCAGCACGCCGCCCTCGCCGTAGCCGACGTAGCCCGGCGGCGCGCCCTTGAGTCCCGAGACCGTATGCGCCTCCTGGTATTCGCTCATGTTGATCGTGATGAGATTCTGCTCGCCGCCGTAGAGCGCCTCCGCCAACGCGAGCGCGGTCTCCGTCTTGCCGACGCCGGACGGTCCCGCGAGAAGGAAGACGCCGAGTGGCTTACGCGGGTCCGCGAGCCCGGCGCGCGCCGTCTGCACGCGTTCGCCGATTTGCTGCAACGCGTCGTGCTGGCCGATCACGCGCGCCGCCAGCGTGGCGGGCAGCCTCTGAACGGCGCTGACCTCGTCGGTGAGCATGCGTCCGACGGGAATACCGGTCCAGTCGGAGACGATGTCGGCGACGATCGCTTCGCCGACTTCCGGAAACACGAATGGCGCATCCGCCTGCAGGTTCGATAACGTCCGCTCCAGTTCGCGCAACGTCTGCAGCTCGCTCGCCGCGCTATCGCGCGCGTCGGGCTCAGGGCCGCCTTCTGCGGCTCGCGCGCTCACGGCCTCGCGTGCGCCAGCGAGCGCCTTCGCCGCCTCCGACTGGGTCTGCCAGGCGGCTTCGACAACACGTTCCTCGAACTCGAGCGTTGCGATGGCCGCGTTGACGTCGGCCAGCTCGGTCTCGCTGCCAAGCCCGATACGCACCTCGTTACCGAGCAGCCCGGCTTCGACGCGCGCGGCTTGCAACCGCTCGCGAATTCGCTGCAATTCGCGCGGTGGCGCGTGCTGCGATAGCGCAACGCGCGCGCAGGCGGTGTCGAGCAGGCTGATCGCCTTGTCCGGCAACTGACGCGACGGAATATAGCGATGCGACAGTGTCACGGCTGCGCGAATCGCTTCGTCGAGAAGTACGACTCCATGATGGCTCGCGAGCGTGCGCGCGAGTCCGCGGACCATATCGATCGCGCACGGCTCGTCGGGCTCGGCGATCTGCAGCACCTGAAAGCGCCGCGTGAGCGCCGGGTCTTTCTCGATGTGCCGCTTGTACTCGGCCCACGTCGTCGCGCCGATCGTGCGCAACGTGCCGCGGGCGAGCGCCGGTTTCAGCAGGTTTGCCGCGTCGCCGGTGCCGGCCTGACCGCCTGCGCCGATCAGCGTGTGAATCTCGTCGACGAACAGCACGACCGGCGTCGCCGACTTCGCCGCCTCCTCGAGTACCGACTTCAGCCTGGCCTCGAATTCGCCCTTCATGCTCGCGCCGGCAAGCAGCGCACCCACGTCGAGGCTCAACAGCCGCACGTCGGCGAGTTTCGGCGGAACTTCGCCCGCCGCGATCGCGCGCGCGAGCCCTTCGACGACCGCCGTCTTGCCAACCCCGGCGTCGCCGGTCAGAAGCGGATTATTTTGACGCCGCCGCACCAGCACGTCGATCATCGTGCGAATCTCGACTTCGCGGCCAACCACCGGATCGATTTCACCGGCGCGCGCGCGTGCGGTCAGATCCGCGCAAAACTGCGCCAGTGCCGCGCCCTTCGCCGATGCTGCGAGCGCACCGGACGCCTCGCCCGGCACCGCGGACGAAAAGTCGCTCTTGTCGTACGGGGTGTCCTTCTCTTCGGGGGAACCGTCGATCCACGCCGGCAACGCATCGTGAAGGCCGTCGACGCCAATCTTGCCGAACTCCGGCGAAATGGCCAGCAGCAAGCGCCGCAATTCCGGCGTCTCGACCAGCGCCGCCATCAGCCATGCACCGCGAATCCGCCCGTCGCCGAATGCCAGCGTCGCGACGATCCACGCGCGCTCGATTGCCATCTCGACATGATGCGAAAAATCCGTGAGCGCGCTCGCGCCGGACGGCAGCGCGGCAAGTGCCCTCTGCAGGTCGCGCTCGAGCAGCTCGCGGCTGATGCCGCAGTGTCTGACGATGCGGTGCAGATCGCTATCGGACTGCGCGAGCAGTTGGTGCAGCCAGTGCACCAGTTCGATATACGGGTTGCCGCGCAGCTTGGAAAACGCCGTAGCGGATTCGATGCTCCTGAAAAGCGTCGCACCGAGCTTGCCGAACAACGCGTGGCGTGAAATGGACATGATGAAGTTGCAGGTAAAGATATTTGTTGCGAAAAGGCGTGGCTCTGCCGTGGCATCCGGCATTCCGCGAGCAGGTGTCCGAAAAAGCGTGCTGGCCACACTGATCGAGCGACAAAGGATAGCCGGTCGATCGCTACTTGTATTTGGGCCGTCGCCCATATTCCGCTCGAGGTGCGCGAAGTAGCATTCACCTCTGCCAGATGCCAGCCCGCAGTTTAGTTGGTGTTCCTTTTATTTCCGCGTCGGGAGAGTCCTTTAACAATGCGCGCTTTACAGTCGGATCTGATTCGCCATTGCATACCGGCCAAGCCATGACGGGATATCACGCTCGCTGGGACCATTCGCCTTTCGAAGCGAGTGCGCTCAGGACGTTCGCACGAACCATCCAGTCTCTCGCGCTCGTTCGCGCCGTTTCGCGAAACGGTCGCGCCGGCGTGGCGTGTTCGTCTGACGCTGTTCCGAACGCGCATCCCGACTTTCAGCCTATGCCCGATTTGTTGATGAACCCGCATCTCGAAAAAGCGAACGCGCCTGAAGACTCTGTCCCGACACCACCGTCGAGCGCGAATTCGCCCGCGGCCCGGATCGAGCCCGTGCTCACGAAACCGGATGACTTCGGCGACCTGATCGCACTAGCCGACGAGAACGATGACGATCCGCTGCCGTCGCGGCGCGAACCGCATCCAGCAGAACACGGCGGACACGACGGCATGGCAAAGCTTCTGGCAGCCGACATCGATGAAGCGGACCCGCTCGCCGCGCTCACGCTCGAATACCGTGACGCGCTGCTGAACCAGAAAAGCGGGAACGCGCCCGAGCCCAAGGCGTCGGCCGAAGCTCAGAGCGAGCCGATCATCGGGTCATCTCCCGATCCATTCGCCGAACTTGTCGATCCGTCGCAAATGGAAACCTCCGTGTTCGACCTGCTGACGAAGGGGAAGAACATCGACACCCTGCTAGATGATCTTGACTCGTTCGGTGCCGAGCGGGTTTTCGAGGCGGACCAAACGCACGAGATCCTCGCACTGCTCGCGCCGCGCGGAATTCCCGCACACCGTGCGAGCAGGACCGCGCTGCTCGCACGCGAAGAACATCACCTGCTGAGCATGGACAGCCACATGGCCATGCCTGAATCGATCAAATACGAAGAGCCTGCATTTTCAGATGAAAATAACCGCTGACCTGCCCAAGTCGGATACTCCAACCCTTAGCAGCCTGCTCGACGCGCAGACCTACGGCGAACTGAAGCAGCAAACCATCGACAAAGTACGCAAGCATCCGTCGAACCTGCGCGAACGCTGGCTGCTGTTCGAGCTGTTGTGCCTCGACGGCGAATGGAACCGCGCGCTACAGCAGTTGCAGACGTGGGCCACGCTCGAGCCGGAAGGTGCGTCGAGCGCCCAGATGTATCGCGGGCTGATCCGCAGCGAGATGTTCCGCGCCGAGGTGTTCGCGGGTCAGCGCACGCCGGGCGAGATCGAGCCGCTGCCCGAGTGGGTGAAATCGCTGCTGCAAGCCAATCTCGAGTTCGGCGAAGGCAACCTCGCCGCCGCCGACGAACTGCGCGGCGCCGCGTTGAACGCCGCGCCGGCCACTCGCGGCGAAAGCACGCAGATCGGCCAATTCGAGTGGCTCACCGATAGCGACAGCCGGCTGGGTCCTGTGTGTGAGCTGACCGTCGCGGGCGGTTATCGCTGGGTGCCGTTCGACTCGATGAAATCGCTGACGCTCGGTCCGGTCACCGCGTTGACCGACCTCGTCTGGCGCTCGGCCGTCGTGGGCCTACGCGACGCGACTGTCCTGCGCGGCTATCTGCCGGTGCGCTATCCCGGCTCGGAAACTGGCTCCGCTGCCACCCGGCTCGCGCGCGAAACTACCTGGAAAGACGTTGGAGAAACGGGCGTGATCGCGCTCGGCCAGAAAACCTGGAGCACCGACAAGGGCGACGTCGGCTTGCTCGACATCGGCGAATGCCGGTTCAATCACGACGAGCACGTATGACCAGGTCCGACGCGCGGCACCGGCAAGCCTATATGCCGTCGCTGATCGACCGCCTGCTCGACGATGCGCCCGCACGGCGCAGCGAGCGGCCCGAGGCCTATGCGCCGAACAGCGAAGGCATGCGCCGCATCATCCAGCGTGATCTGAGCCTGCTGCTCAACACGACGAACCTGGACGACGAAATGGACATCGCGCGCTACCCGATGCTAGCCGAATCGGTCGTCAATTACGGCATCCCCGCGTTGTCCGGAAGCTACCTCGCCAGTCGCAACTGGGAGACCGTCGAGAAGATGGTCCGTAACGCAATCGTGCGCTTCGAGCCACGTCTGATTCCCGAGTCGCTGCGCATCCGGCCGCTCAATAGCGAGAACCCAGTACGCTACAACCAGCTCGTGTTCGAGATTCACGGCCTCATGCGCTGGTCGCCCTATCCCTTGGAATTTCGCATCCAGAGCGCTTTCGACATCGAAACGAATCACGTCACGTTCGACGCGGACACCGGCAGGGGAAATTGACATGGACCCGCAATTCCTCGACTACTACAGCCGCGAACTGACGTACATGCGGGAAATGGCCGGCGAGTTCGCCGCGCAGCACCCGAAGATCGCGCGCCGCCTTGGCATGGAGGGCATCGACGTCGCCGACCCGTATGTGGAGCGGCTCATCGAGGCATTCTGCTTCATGTCGGCTCGCACACAGATCAAACTCGACGCCGAGTTTCCGCGGTTTACGCAGCGCCTGCTCGAAGTGGTCTATCCGAATTACGTCGCGCCGACGCCGGCGATCGCCGTCGCGCAGTTGCGTCCGAGCCTGCGTGAAGGCGATTTCACGAAAGGGCTGAAAGTGCCCCGGCATAGCATGCTGCGCTCGGCAATCCCGCCAGGCGAGCAAACCGCATGCGAATTCCGCAGCAGCCAGGACGTCACGCTATGGCCTATCGAGATCGTTGAAGCCCGGCTCACCGCCGTGCCACCGGATATCCCCGACACCGATCGCCATCTGTTGCCGCACGTGCAATTGCGCGGCGCGTTGCGGCTGCGCCTGCGCACAACCGGCGAAGTGAAGTTCAGCCAGATGACGAACTTCGACCGGCTGCCCATCTACATCGGTGGTGACGAACGGATCGCTTCGCACCTGTTCGAGCTGATCCATGCCGGTAGCGTCGCTTCGGTCGTGCGCGCGTATGGTGCGTCGCGCGACGAAGGGCACGTGGTCGCGAAAACCTCGGTCGAATTCGAAGGTCTGCAAGCGGAGCAGTGCCTGCTGCCGCTTACCTGGAATACATTTCACGGCCACAATCTGCTGCAGGAATACTTCGCATGCCGCCAGCGCTTCTATTTCTTCGCGCTGACGCAGCTCGCGGCCGGTCTCGCGCGCGTGGACAGCAAGGAAGCGGAGATCGTGCTGCTGCTCGACCGTCTGCCGGAAGAGCTGGCCGCGCACGTGGACGCAGCGCGTTTCCTGCTGTTCTGCACGCCGGTCATCAACCTGTTTCGAAAGCGCACTGATCGCGTGGAAATCAATCGCGCGCAAACCGATTTTCATCTGCTCGCCGACCGCACCCGGCCGCTCGACTATGAGATTTTTTCGGTGTCGCGCGTATTCGGTCAGCGGGCGCAAACATCGCTCGAAGTCGAATTCAATCCGCTTCATCAGACGCTGCATAGCGATGTGGGCAACCACGGCCGCTATTTTTCGGTGCGTCGTGAGCAGCGCGCGCTGTCGGCAAATGCACGCAGGTACGGCACCCGCACGCCGTATATCGGCACCGAGGTCTACGTGTCGCTCGTCGATCAGGCGGAGGCGCCGTACGCCGACGACATCCGCTATCTGTCGGTCGAGGCGTGGGTCACGAACCGTGACCTGCCGCGCCTGATTCCGCGTGACGGCAAAACCGACCTCACGATGTCCGATTCCGTGCCGATCGAAGGCGTGCGCCTCGTGCATGCACCGAGCGCGCCGCGCGCGCCGTACGCGAGCGGCGAAACGGCGTGGCGTCTGATCCGGCAGCTGAGCTTCAACTACATGCCGCTCGCCGACCTCGACCACGGCGACGGCGGCCAGGCGCTGCGCAACATGCTCGGCCTCTTCATCGCGCCAGGCGAGCGCGAACAGGCACGGCAAATCGAGGCATTGGTCGGTGCTCGCACCGAACCGGTGGTGCGTCGCTTGCCGGGCGACGGACTGCTCGTCTATGGGCGTGGCGTGCGCTGCGAACTGACGGTCGATGAAACCGGCTTCTCAGGCATCAGCCCGTATCTGTTCGGCCTCGTGCTCGAGCATTACCTCGCGCGCCACGTTTCGATCAACGTGTTCTCCGAAACCGAACTTCGTTCGATGCAACGCGGCCTGATCACCCAATGGCGGCCGCGCATGGGCGGACGCGGAGCGGTATGAGCATGGACGGGACATTGGCGAGCGCCGTCGCACCGACGCGATCATCGCTCGATCCGCAATCGCTCGACGCGTGGTTCGATCCCGACACGCCGTGGCAGTCCGGTTTCCTGAGCCTGCTGCGCGCGATCGCCGCGCGCGACCCGCTGATGCCGTTGCCGGGCACCGCGAGCCTGCCGCAAGAAGAGCCGTTCCGGATCGGTCAGCAGCCCACATTGGCCTTTGCGCCGCGCGAAATCGCGTCGCTCGGCACGCGAGACGGTCGCCTCGACGTGCGGCTGTTCGGGCTCGGCCTGTGGGGGCCGCAGGGGCCGCTGCCGCTGCATATGACCGAACTGGCGCACAGTCGTGTGGAAAGCTACCAGGATCATGCGCTCGTCGGCCTCGTCGATCTGTTCCATCACCGCGCACTGTCACAGTTTTATCGCGCGTGGGCATCGGGGCAAGCCACCGCGTCGCTCGACCGTGCCGGCGACGAAACGTTTTCGTTCTACGTCGCCAGTCTGATCGGCGTCGACCCGGCCGAGGCGAAGCATTCCTGTCTGCCCACGCACTCGCGTTACAGCGCGGCGGCGCACCTCGTGCGCGAGGCGCGAACGCCGCACGGCATCGAGGCGACGCTCTCGCATTACTTCGGTGTTCCGATGACCATCGAAGAGTTCGTGCCGCACTGGATCCATCTGTGCGCATCGGAACATACGAGGCTCGGCGTGCCGGGGCCCGCGGCGATCATCGGTGAATGCGCGCAGCTCGGCGAGGCCATCCCCGACCGGCAACACAAGTTCCGGCTCGTCGTGGGTCCGCTCGACCTCGATCAGTATCTGCGCCTCACGCCGCACGGCGAGGACTTGCCGACGTTCGTCGAATGGGTGCGGGCCTTCGTCGGCCATGAATACGCGTGGGAGGTCAAGCTGCTCGTCAACCCGCGCGCGGCGCCACCCACCTGCATCGGCACGTCGCAGAGACTCGGCTACTCGACGTGGCTCGGTGATTCCGTCGACGACCTTCCGGTCGTCGGCATGGTTTTCGAACCTGAACAGTACAACGACCGACCCCGGAGTTCCTTCGCATGAACGCCCACACTCCCGCCGTCGTGCTGCGCTACGCCGATCTGCTCGAACCGGTGTCGGCGCACGCGCCTTGCGGTCCCGATCTCGAATACGATCCGGCTTTCGTGATGCTGCAGGCGGCCGCGGCCCCACGCGCCGAAGCGCAGTACGGCGACTTCGTCGACGTGCCGCCAACGGCCAATTGGGCCGACATCGAACGCGATTGCCGCGCGCTGCTGCTGCGCACGAAAGACATCCGCCTCGCGGTGATCCTGCTGCGTTGTCGAACCCGGCTCGACGGCGCGGCCGGCCTGCGCGATGGCCTGGCTTTGCTGATGGCGATGCTCGAATGCCATGGCGAAGCGCTCCACCCGCTGCCGGTGTTCGAAGGCGAACGAGACCCGGCGATGTTCGCCAACGCGATCGGCGGACTCGTCGAACCGGATGGCATGCTGGCCGATGCGCGCGACATCCCGATGCCAAGGGCGGCCGGGCTGCAACTGCATTTGCGCGACATCGAAAAATCGTTCGCGACGCCGCGCCAGAAGGACGCGCTCGCTCCTGAATCCGTCGCCCGCTTGCTAAAGGAATGGTGGGGCCGACGCGACGCGGCGCTTGCCGCATTGGTCGAAGCGCAGTGTCTGACGCAGCGCATCGCCGCTTGGTGCGATGAGACGCTCGGCGTCGATGCGCCCGATCTCGGCTCGTTGTCCCGAGCGCTGCAGCCATTCGCGCAGCATCGGGTGGACGGTGGCGGCGCATCCGGGCCGACGCCCGTGCCCGCTCGAGCCGTCAATGAACAGGACAACGACACTGCGCATGGACCGGCGCCGGCTAGCGTCGCTGCGGCAACGCTACCGCGGTCCGACGCGCCGGCCGATCCGCCAATCACCTCGCCGTGTCCAATGGATCGCTGGAGCGCGCTCGCAGCCATTCAGGGGACACGCATGTGGTTCGAGCAAAACGAACCGAGCAGTCCGGTCATTGTCTTGCTGCGCCAGTCGGAGCGAATGGTGGGCAAACGGTTTTCAGAACTCGCCCATATCATTCCCGCCGATTTACTCGCTAAATGGGATGAGTTCGACGGTTGAGGCAACGTGCGCGCATCTGCGCAATTTCTCCGCTGTCGGCCCCTACGGTCCGCCGGTCAACCAACATCCTCCAATGAAAAGACTCGTCCAATTTTTTATCCTGGTTTGCTTCGCGATGCCCCATTTCGCGTTCGCGATCTGCACCCAGTTGAAGCCTGCGCAAATTTCCGAACTGCTGTCTCAAGGCTACCTCGCGGGACAGACCATACTGGTCAACGTACCGTTCCGGGAAAGCTCGGTATCGATCGACCCGGCGTTGCCGGTCGGCTCGGTGATCGCCACCGGCTTCTCGCCGGCTTACGCTACCTATGCGAACTTCGCGGATTGCACCAACGGAGGCACAGTATCCATACACTATTCCAACGCAACGCCGTCCGTTGTAGCTGGGGGTATCGTCTATAACACCAACGTCCCAGGAATCGGCTTTCGTTTGACCTATCTTCGCGCGACTGGCGTGAATTCGCCTCTCCCGTTTACGCCTTCCTTTGCCGCAGGCGAACCCAATCAGGTTATCTATGGCCGCTTCGGCATCGGCTCGCAATTCGAGATCGAACTGGTCAAAACGGGCGACATTGCAAGCAACGTCAACGTGATGCTCAGCACCATCGGAGCCGGTGTCGCCCAGGGTGACGGCCGTCAGGTCGTGACGATCACAGGCGGCAGCATCAACGTCAAGGTTCTTCCAAGTTGCTCGGTCAATACCAGCACACTGAACATCGATTTCGGCACGTTCGGCCCGAGCGATGTATCGACCACAAGCGGGCCGACCCGGCCAGTCGACTTTACGGTGCTCTGCACCGGCCCCACGCCACCGGCTTCGATCACCGCTGCACTTTCCGGAACCCCCGATACCGAAGATAGCAGCATGCTGAAGAACACCGGCGCGACGCATCTCGCGATTCGTTTGCGGGACGTTGCAAGCAAAATAGTTTTCCGGCCCAACGATCCGTCGAGCACCCTCGTCCACACCCCGCAGGGCGCGATGCAATCGCCGTTCGCACTAGAGGCGACCGTGCTGCGCGTCGGCACAGCGACACCAACCGCCGGCAAGATCCAGGCAACCGCAACAGTCACGATGACCATTCTTTAAACCGACTATCAACGGCAAACGTCTACTAGAAGCAACTAGCATGACCGAGATACCCGTCGCACCGCCGAACTCGATCTTCGTGCAAATCGCGAGCTATCGCGACCCGCAGTTGGTCCCTACCCTGCTGGATTTGATCGACAAAGCCGGCAGGCCGAATCTGCTGAGGATCATCGTTTGCTGGCAGCATGCGCACGACGAAACGATGATCCAGTTCTGGCAGCAGGGCTTAGGCGATTGGCGAGCCGAGCAGACCGGCAACTGGACCGTTCACCATCTCAGTCATCGTGAAGCGAAGATCGAATTGATCGACGTCCCCCACATGATGACGCAGGGCGCATGCTGGGCCCGCAATCTGGTCCAGCAGCGATACGGTGGCGAGCGCTACACACTGCAACTCGACTCGCACCACCGCTTCGTCGACGGTTGGGACACGCTCGCAATCGAGATGCTGGAGTCGCTACGCGATGAAAGCCCGAAACCGGTTTTGACCGCTTACCTTCCGATGTACGACCCCGAAAACGACGATGCTCGATCGAGCGACGAGCCGAGGATATTGGCCTATGCGAGGTTTTCGAAGGAAGGGGTCGTCCTGTTCCGCTCGAGAACACTTTCCGACTGGAGAACGCGCATTCGCCCGGTCCGTTCGCGCTTCTTCAGCGCACACTTCGCATTTGCCGACGGCCACTTTGCCGAAGTGGTCCAGCACGATCCCGACTATTTCTTTCACGGCGAGGAGATCTCGCTTGCGGTCCGAGCGTTCACGCACGGCTATGACCTGTACAGTCCGCACAGGCTGATCGGGTGGCACGAATATCTGCGTTCATATCGCGTCAAGATGTGGAACGACCACAGTCACGAGGCCAAGGAACGGGGTGAGATCGGCGAGCCTTGGCACGAGCGCAACGAGCGCTCATTGCAGCGCAATCGTGCGCTGCTCGGTATCGACGGACAAACGCTGGCTGACGCCGAGTTCGGCAAGTATGGACTCGGGGCCGAACGCACGCTCGCCGATTACGAGGCCTACGCGGGCATCAGCTTCAAGTGGCGCGGAGTCCAACAGTCGGTATTGAACGACGATCCACCCACCCCGGGCTCTCAGCGTCCCGACGAAGCGACATGGCAGGCCTCTCTGCTACGCGCAAACGACGTCCGCGTGTGCGTACATCGGAATGGATTCGACAGGCATGTGAGCATGCCCGGCGTCGAGCACGCGTTGCTGGCCGCAACGTCGGTTGCCGTCGTGATCTACGACAACGGCGAGACGGAACTACGCCGCGAAACCGTCGACGCCAGCGGTCTGTCCCGATACCGGAAAAACGACTGGCTCGATTTTCACGTGACTTTCGAATCAGAACTTGGCCGGGTCCCAGCCAGCTACGTCGTGGAGTTGTTCGACGACGCCGGCAACGTATTGAGCCGGGTCCGACGCGCCATCGATGCATGATGCGTCCGCGACGACGACGCACGGAGACGCCTCCGGCGTCGCGCGGCCGAGAGGATTGCACCACGTCAGCGGATTCGGCGCGTAGCGGTACGGACTGCCTCCGGGTTCGCCGTTGCGATCGGGGCTGATGTAGCGGCCCGCATGAGGATCATAAAAACGCGCACCGTTGCAATACAGCATGGTTTCATCGTCGGCGTATTGGCCGGCATAGCGAAGTGGCTGCGCAAACGCGTCGCTGCTTTGCCACTCCGGCGTCACGAGACTGCCCCACGCACGATAACGCCCACGCCATACCACCCGGCCAGTCTCGTCCGTGAGCGCGACGGCCGTACCGGCGACGTCCGTGTGATAGTGATAGACCTGCGTCCTTTTGATCGCACCATCATCGGCGAGGGCCTGGTCCACGCAAGCGAGCGGCGCGAAGCCGGTTGAGCCGTCGGGTTCGGGTTGATACAGGTAGGTGCGCAGTTCCATCGCGCGGCGCTGCTGGATCAGTCTGTGTCCTTGCCATACATAGCGCGTGACCTCGTCGCGCTCCGGCATCGATAGCTGCTGCATGCGCCGTGGCGCAGTGGATTCGATACGCTTGGCGATACGCCGACCGATTGCGTCGTACTGATAGCGCACGGTATAGCCCTGGCGATGCGCGGCGATGATGCGCCCCTCCGCATCCCAATCAAGCGATAGCGTATGGTCGCGGCCACTTCTACGCACCAATTGTCCCCACACATCGTAGTCGTAACGATGTCCGCGGCATTCCCGTAACCGGTGGTCCACATACACGGCCGGGAACCAGCTGCCGCCAGGCGTATCGAGCAGATTGCCGGCGGCGTCCCACGTGAAATACTCGATGTCCCCGTTCTCCGAGACCGAGCGCAACAGACACCCACGCCGGTCGTAGTCGTACCACATCTGACCGTCGCGCTCGCCGCCCGTCCTGACGATCAGATCAGCGGGACTGTAATCGACTTCGCGCCACAATTCGGTGACAGGTTCTGTCGCGGAGCCCGGCGTATCCACGTCGCGCCCCGTCACCGAGCGCCACCACACCGGCAAGCCGAGCGGCGAAAAGCCCGTATGCGTACGCAAGCGACCTTGCGTGCGCGCAACCGGACGCCTCATCGCGTCATACCAGAAGCGCGCAATCTGCCGTTCGCCCAGTTCGATGAACGCGATGTCGCCGGTTTCGAAGCGGCGCGTACGCAGCTCCTGCCCCTGCGGCAGCTGAGTCGCGACAATGCGGCCAGCGGCGTCGTAGGTGTAACGCAGCGTGCCGTTTGCGCCGTGCTCGGCGATCAGACGTCCGCCGGCGTCGTGTTCGAAGCGGATCTCATCCGCTCCGATACCGAGTAGCTCGCCTTCCGGTGTCGGCTCGCGGATCACGCAGTCGAGCAATCCGCCCGGTCCGTAGTGGTACATATAGCGGCTATGCGGGGTTTCGCGCTGGATCAGCCGGCTCGCACGGTCGTAGTCGAACGTTTCGCAACGCTGTTGCTCGCCCGCCTTCCACGTGAGACAACGGACCTGCCCGCTAGCCGCATAGTCGAAGCTGCGTTGCACGCCATCGGCGTCCGCGATCGACAGGCAACTGCTCGCATTCCACCGAAGCACCTGCACCGCGCCGTTCGCGCTTTCGATTCGAACCGGACGCCCATGCGCATCGTACCGACGCACGATCACGTGACCTTCTTCGTCGACCGCGCGTACGACGTTGCCTCGCCGGTCTCGATGCCAGTGCCGGCATCGGCCACTCGGGCCAACGAACGACGTGCGCTTGCCAGCCGCATTCCACTCATGACGCTCGGCCTGTCCGTCCGGACGTGTGATGGTCAACGGCCGGCCGAGGCCATCGCGCTCGATTCGCGTGACGCCGCCGAGCGCGTCGGTCAGGCTGACGACGTAACCGTTGACGTCGTACTCGTAGCGTGTCGTGCTCCCGCCGACTCCAGTGCGACATGTCACCTGTCCCCACGCGTTATGCGCGAAGGTGGTGGCGCCTCCGTGCGCATCCGTCGAGCGTACGACATCGCCAGCGTCGCCATATTCGAAACGCGTGAATTCTCCCGACGGGGTTTGATAGTGCAACGGCTGCAGGCGATCGTTGCGTGCCCACGTCCACGCACGGCCATCGCTCAACGCGACCGACACGGGCTCGCGTGACGCAAACGCATACTGCGTCGAGCGGGTGGCGCCCTGCGGGTCCGTCTCGCACGCGACGCGTCCGAGCGCATCGTATTCGATGCGAACCTCCCGCTCGCCGGGCAGTTGCAGTGTGACCGGCGCGACGGCGGCATCGTAGCCGAACCGGTAGCGTCGGCCGTCGAAGTCGGTGTGCGACAGCACGCGGCCGTGGTCGTCGTACTGCCAATGCGCCGCGTTGCCGAAGACATCGCTGACCTCACTGATCTGACTATCGAAGTCGTAGGCGAAGCGATCACGCGCGCCTTCCGACGTAACTCGTCGAACCACGCGCGCGGCGCCGCCGATCGTCTGCCATACGTAGCGTGTCGCCATGCCGAGCGCGTCTGCGTCTTCGACGATCCGCCCATCGCGGTATGCAAAGCGACGCACGATTTCCCCGACCCGGTTGCGCACCTCGGTGAGTTCGCCATGCTGGCTGTAGCCATACTGGACCAGCGCGCCGGTGGGACCGCCGTCGACACACTCGACAGCGCTCAAACGCGGTCCCATCCGCGCTTCATAGTGCATGCGCAGTTCGTGTCCGCAGGTCCCACGCATGCGCAGTTCGTGTCCGCAGGTCCCACGCATGCGCAGCAAGCGCCCGTCTGGGTCCCAGATCAGGCCGATCCGCTGCTGACGCAGATCCTCGACGTATTTGAGCCGTGCGATTCCGTTCGCGTCGAAATCGCCGAACACGCGGTAGTGCGGCGTCAGATCCGCAACGACGAGGCGTCCGTCGCTCAGATGCGCGATGTGCAATTGCGCAGCCGACGCAATCACCTGCGTCCCCGGCTCGGGAAACGGCACGCTGAGCGTGCTGCCGTATTCGTCGGTATAGAGCAGTTGATCGTCGCGCTTGTGCAGCGTGACTTCCCAGTTCGTGCGCCAGCCGACGCCGAGCAGTCCGAGCGCGTGCTGCGCGCTCGAATAGCAACGCGACCATCCGAGCGGAAGGCGGCCTCGCAGCCTGAAGTCGGTTTCGTCGGCAGGCAGGCAGATTTTGCTGCCGCTCGACCGAGCCGCACAGAATGCCAGACAGCGCACGGCGTATCCGAAAGCGGTCGACCAGGTCGCCGAGCCGCTCACAGCGATCGAGCAACGGTCCGACACAGGCGACGGGCAATACGACGCCGGGCAGGCTGAGCAGCTCGCCGCCGATTCCCGCGAGTCCCGTCGTCACGTGGCCACCATCGTCATCATGAACCGATGCGCACGTCTGGCGAGCCAGCGGAACACACCGCGCCACACGAAACCTGGCCGCCAACCAATGCCGCCGGCACGTTGTTGATCAATACCGTGCCCGAACCCGCGACCACAGCTTGCGAGCCCGGGTGCAGTGTGCAAACGGCAGAACTCATACCGACGAGCGCCGCAGGCATTTGATTGATGAAGACCGTCGGGGAACCCCCAGCGATCGAACCGCCATGTCCGATCGCATCGCCTTTGCGAGCCGCTGGAAACATGATCGATCTTCTCCCAATGAAAATTGAAAGACCGTGCAGGGCGATGCGCGAAGGCATTCGCCGGCTGCACGGTATTGCGAAATACGCTGTTACGCGTCGGTGCCGGTTGCCGGTGGTGTTTCAGTCGGCGGCGGCGGTTCTTCCGACGGTGGCGGCTCTTCCGACGGTGGCGGCTCTTCCGAAGGTGGCGGCTCTTCCGAAGGCGGCGGCTCTTCCGAGGGCGGTGGCTCTTCCGAAGGCGGCGGCTCTTCCGAGGGCGGTGGCTCTTCGGAAGGCGGTGGCTCTTCCGAAGGCGGCGGTTCTTCCGAGGGCGGTGGCTCTTCCGAAGGCGGCGGTTCTTCCGAGGGCGGCGGCTCTTCTGAAGGCGGTGGCTCTTCCGAAGGCGGTGGCTCCTCCGAAGGTGGTGGCTCCTCCGAAGGTGGTGGCTCCTCCGAAGGTGGTGGCTCTTCCGAGGGCGGCGGCTCTTCCGAAGGTGGTGGCTCTTCCGAAGGCGGTGGCTCTTCCGAAGGCGGCGGTTCCTCCGAAGGCGTTGGCTCTTCCGAAGGCGGTGGCTCTTCGGAAGGCGGTGGCTCTTCCGAAGGCGGCGGCTCTTCGGAAGGCGGCGGCTCTTCGGAAGGCGGCGGCTCTTCGGAAGGCGGTGGCTCTTCCGAAGGTGACGGCTCTTCCGAAGGTGACGGCTCTTCCGACGGCGGCGGCTCTTCCGAAGGCGGCGGTTCTTCTGAAGGCGGCGGTTCTTCTGAAGGCGGCGGCTCTTCCGAAGGCGGCGGTTCTTCCGAAGGCGGTGGCTCTTCCGACGGCGGTGGCTCTTCCGACGGCGGCGGCTCTTCCGAAGGCGGCGGTTCTTCCGAAGGCGGTGGGTCTTCCGTCGGAAGCGGATCTATCGTCGGAAGTGGTTCCTCCGAAGGCGGCGGCGGAATAATTGGAACGTCCAGCGCATCAAGCACCACTACAGGAACCGGCACCGTCACTGCGCTGCCGCATTCCATGTCACCGGGGTTGAGGTCCAGCGGCGTGCCTTGCACCACGACACGGGTGTCGCCCTGGATGCGGATCGACTTGCCGATGAGCTTGATCTCGCCATCCATGTTCATCGTCAGAGACGACTTGCCGCACACGATAGACAGCACCCCTCCAGCCGACAGCGAATAGGCCCCCCCCACCGCGTGCGTGGACGCGCCACCGACCGTGACCGTACGTGCCCCGCCCACCGTCAGAGTGGAGGCACCCCCAACCGCAGTCTCCTCGAGCCCGCCGATCGAAACGAACTGTCCCAGATCGACGGAATGGAAGGCAACATTCTTCACCCTCATCGAATACTTGCCGCCAACGACCGTGCTCGAAGTCGCCCCAACGGTCATGCTGTGCGCCGCGGCCACGCCGATCGTGTAGTCGGCACCGACCACGTGCGATTCGTTGAGCTTCGTCAGGCGGTTCATGTCCCGCTCGGCTTGCACCGTGAATTCCTCGGCACCCGCCTTATCCTCGAAGCGAATGCTGTTGTAGTTCTGCAAGCCCCCTTCCATCGACCGGCTCATGAAACCGCTTTGCGTCGCGTTGCCAGGCAACTCATAGGGCGGACGCGTCACCGTGTTGTACAGGCTCCCGGTGATCAGCGGGCGATCCGGGTCGCCGTTCCAGAAATCGACGATGACTTCCTGGCCGATGCGCGGAATGTAGATGCCACCGAAACCCTGACCGGCCCACGCCTGGCTCACACGGACCCAGCAGGAGTCGGTTTCGACGTTGCGGCCGTAGCGGTCCCAGACGAAGCGAACCTTCACGCGGCCGAATTCGTCGGTCCACAATTCCTTGCCCTCGGGACCCACGACGACCGCCGACTGAGGCCCGCTGACGATCGGTTTCGACGTCTCGCGCGGCAGTCTGAACACTTCGCTTGTCGGCTGCACGTCGAACTTGTTGCTGCAGGTGTACTCGTAACCGCTACCCGATTCATCCGGCGTACCGGTCAGGGCGAGCCTCGTACCGATCACCAGGTACTCGCAGTTCGCGGCCGTATGATCGTAGTGGCTCAACACGAACGTCTGCCCGCACGCCAGTCCGCGCACGTTACCTTCGCCTTGCGCTCGCGTGCCCGGCGCCCGCAGCGCTTCCATGCGCGTACGCGCGAGCAGTTCCCCGTGGCTGCCGTCGGTGTAGTCGCCCGGCCAGTCGTAGCGCTCGAGCAGGTTCCAGCTGGTGTCGCGGGGCTGCTGATTGATCGCTCGCATGTCGGCCCGCGAACGTGTGAAGTCGAAGTCGCTCGTCACATAGTGACCGGTGCACAAAACTTCCGCCGTCGAAAACGCGCTGATGTATTCGGTGTCGGTCTTGCCGTTCTGCGGTTGGAACGCGAGCGTCCGGTATGCGGAGTTCGGCGACTGACGGTGCGCGCCAATGTGATCGCACAGCACGAGCCGGTGCTTGCCGTCGGCATGCTCGAAAAACCAGTAGATGCCCCACTCCTCCATCAGGCGTTGAATGAAGTGGTAGTCGGTCTCGCCGTACTGGACCTGGAACGCGCGCGGCTCGTTGGTCGGGCTCTCGCCTTCGAGCGCATAGCGGCTCACGTCGAGGCGCTTTTCGACCGGATACGGATAGTCCTTCAGAACCTCGTCGATGATCTCGATGACCGTCTTGTTCTGGAAAATCTTGTAGTCGGTCGTCAGGGTGGCCAGCCACAGCCAGGGCTTCAACACGACACGATAGACGTTGTAGCGGCCTTGCCGACGCAGGTATTGCGCGGCGGCGACGAGTCCGGTGATTTCACGCTGAGCCGCCTCGGCATCGGCGCTCGGCTCGAGGTGGATCGCGACGGTCATTTCCTTGCCTAGCAGCGCCTTCAGGTCGAGGTTGGCACTGACGGCAAGCGGCACCGTGTAGTCGTCGGGCGTGCGCAACAGCAGTTCGTATTCGAACAGCTTGCCGAGATGCTCGTCACCGTTCAGTGACATGAACTTCAGCGCCGGCTGCGTCAGTCCGTCCGCGCCCTGAGCCGGCCACCCCGGTATCGCCGCGCTGAATACGGTTACTGCGCGGCTTTGCACACTTATCGCGTTCAAGGGATTACTTGACATGCACTCCTCTAAGTTCTCTTTATCGAAAAGGCGCTACAGCTCGTTGGACGATGCACTGCCTGACGACGCGTCCGTTCGCCTTGCCGGCGTGCTTCCACTGCCGGGGCAACGAAAATCCCGCAGCAACGCGGTGAGTTGCGGTCCCGACTGCCCGCCCGACGTCAGTTCGATAACCGCGTGCCGGTCGTCAAAATTGAAGTCCACTGCCGAGCGGCTCGACGACAACGTCGACGTCACACGGCCCCGGTCGATCAGACGGAACAGCGCCCACGGACCCTCGGTCATCACGGTCGACGTGTCCGGACGCACGCGCGGATTCGCGGTGAGGCCGGCCATCGAGCCGCCGCGCGGCCCCGGCCATGTGATCGGGAATGACGTGACCGGACCGTGCGCATAGCGCAGGCTTTGCCCGTCGACGTCGACCAGCAGATCGGTAATCTCGGGGTCCAGCGACACGACCTTGAGGCCCGCATTCCACGACATCCGGGTCGCGCCGGGATCGCGGAAAAACGTCTGGCGGATCGCCGCGGCGCGTTCGAACGGTTCGAGACTCGGTCCCTGCATGGGCGGCATGCCGGGACTCACCGGCTTATAACGCCACGGCCGTATGCTCGTATCGACACGGCTGGCAAGCGTCTTGTGGAAGAAGTCGTCGAGCAGGCCGCCTGCCGCGAATACGCGGTTGAAATCGTCGATGTCGACTTCCTGGACGCTCGCGACGAACGGATATTTGCCTTCGACTGCACGACGGCATTGCGCGCCAACGCTCGATTCGACCTGCATCGTCAGCAGCGAGCCGACGTTGCGGTCCACCTTGCGCAACGACTGCGACGCGAGACCCACGAGCACGGCGCGAAAGGGCGGCGGCAGCTTCTGCGCCTCGAGCTGCATCGTCGCGCCGAGGTCGTCCGTGGGCGGCATGCTGTTGGTGGCGAGCACGTCGCCGGCCGTCATCAGACGCGTGTACTGCTCGTTGATCAGCCCGATGACGCCGCCCAGCTGCAGCACGCCGCTGCCGCCAGGGAGCGCGCTCCCGCTATCGGCCTGGCCGGTCACGACTTCGCGCAGCGCGGCAAAGCGTCGGTCGACCAGTTCACGTTCCATCTTCTGCTGCGCCAGTTGCCCGATGGTGGCGGTTGCGGCCACGGCGCTCGCGGCGCGCGCCGCCTGCGAGCGACGCATGATCACGTTGATGGCGCTCCCGGCGGCCGACGGCTCGTCCGCGCCGTCAGCGACCGACAGCGACGTCTCGCGCGCGGCGGTTCGCGCGAGTCTCGCCAGTGGCGAATCCGGCGCAGCCAGCGTACGCAAGGTCTGCAGATCGGGCGCCAGCGTGCCTTCGCTGCCGGACACCGGTCTTACGTCGTCGAGAAACTGGCTCCAGTAGTTGCCATAGTCGGTCAAGTACTGGCGACGGATATCGTCGGCGAGCCTATCTTTGCGCAGTGCGTGCCACCACCCTGTCGACGCCTCGGCCTCGCCCATCACCCACGCGTCCTGTTTGCGCGCCTGCTCGAGAAATTCCGGCAGGCGCTTGTTGAATACCGCGTGATAGCCATCGTAGGTATAGAGACCGGGTATGCCTCGCGCGAGCGTCGAGCCGTTGGCCAGCATGAACACGGTAGTGGCCTGCGGACCCGCGGCGCTCAGCAGCGTGACGTTCTCGGGCGCCTCCGGCGCCATGGTGTTCGTCGCGCGTTCGTAGAGACGTCCGGACGCCGGATTGCGGCCGAGGAACTCGCGCGCGCGACGCACCAGCTGCGCATTCACCGGTTTCGCCGGCACCGCGGGGACCCTTTCATCGATCAGGGCGTCGAGATGCCGCGCCATCACGCTGCGCTCGCCCAGCGGCGCGACGCTGTTGGCGTGTTCCCAATCGCCGAGCACCCAGGCCTTGATCGCTTTCGCGTCGTAGTGCGAGCGATCGAACCGCATCAGGTAGACCGTCAGCGTGCGATAAACGCCGTCCGCGTCCTGTGCGCCGATTTGCGTGTCGAGCACTGTCTCTAGCCGGCCGATGACGTGCGGCAGCAGCATCTGTTTCAGCAGACTGTCGTAGGTCTCGTTAGCGGCGGCGCTGATGGCGGGCGCCGTGTACAGCCCGTAGCGCCATGCGAGACCGGGACTGTCGAGGTCGATGCCGTCGAACTGCGGCAGGTCATGCGACGCTGACAGTATCGACCCCGTCGCCCCGGGCTGCGGCGCCTTGCGCTGCGACAGGACCCGCGCGGCGAGCCCATCGGTCTTGCCGCCGATCGCCGCAAGATACTCGTGGTTATTGCCGAAGCTCACGACGAGAGCCCCAATCAGCCACACCGCGATGATGATCGCGAGCAGATGCCCGACAACACGCAACGCGCGGAAACGGATTTCCCAGTACAGGTTCGGCCGCACCAGATGCGCTTCGGCCAGGATCACGTGCTTAAACAGATTGCGCAAGAAATAGCCGCGATAGGCGGTAGGGGTAGCGTCGCCGGACGACGTCGAGAGCGTTTTCGGCGCGGCGCCGAACGAACCCGCGAGCCCGCGACGCAGCCGCTGCAACAGTGTGGTGGTGTCGGCGGACACGGCCTCGTGAGTTTGCGCCGCGCTCGTGAAATAGACGCCGCGCAGCGTGCTGTTCAACTGCGTGTCGTCGTATTTCGAATCGAGGAACACTAGCGCGAGCAATTCATCGAGTTCCGCGCACAGGCTGCGAAATTCGGACGGCAACGCATACAGCTTCTTGCGCAGATCGACCTCGTACACCTCCTGCAGCCTCGTGTTGATGCGGTCTTCGAGTCCCTGCTCCAGCTCACGCATCTTGGCTGCGCAGGTGAGACGCAATGTGTCGCGGCCGTGTTGTTCCGGCTCTTCCCGATAAGGCAGCGTAAAACCGAAGATTTGCGCGCGGCTTTCCGCCGTCAACGACTGGAAATACTCCCCGAAGCCGGGCAGCAAATCGAGCTTCGTGACGAGTACGTAGACCGGGAATCGAATCCCCAACTGCTGTCGCAACTCGCCAAGCCGCGCGCGCAACGACGCGGCTAGCGCCTTTCGTTCAGACGCTGGGCGCGTCAACAGCTCTTCGACCGAAACGGCCAGCAACGCACCGTTGATCGGCGCGCGCGGGCGCCGCTTGCGAAGCAGCCCGAGAAAGCCGCGCCATTCGGCCTCGTTCGCGCTCTTCAGGTCTGCCGGTTTGACGTCGACCTTCGCGGCGTCTTGCGACGCTGCGTCCTGAACCGCATAACGGCCGGCGGTATCGATCAGCACCGCCTCGTTCGCGAACCACCAGTCGCAATTATCCGTTTCGACGCGGCTTCTCAGCGACGCCGCGGCCATCTGCTCCGCCTCCGGGAAATCCAGACCCGAGTTCAGGATCAACGTCGTCTTGCCGGCACCCGGCGAGCCCACCACCATGTACCACGGAAGTGTGTACAGATAGCGCTGGCTTTCGAGCAGACGACGCAGCCCCGCCGGTCCGCCGCGCATGCGTTTGAGTTTGTCGATGGCCTTCGCGACGACCGCGTGAAGCGCGCGGATTTCCTCTCGTGCGACAGGGGTCGCGGCCGACTTCTTCGTGAACGGGTTCAGCACGCGCTGCAGCAGCACGTCGTCGCTGCGAACTGCCCGCCACAGGCGATACAGCCCATAGATCGCGTAGCAGGCGAGCAACACCGAGATCAGCAGCACGCGGGACCATGTGGTGCCGAGCGGATGCGTTTCGCCGAACGCGAGTATTGGTCCGAAATACCATAGCGCAACACACAGCAACGCGACGCCGATGACGCCCGGCGACCAGCCGAGCAGCCAGAACAACAGCAGCAGCAACAGCACGGCGATCGACAGCGCGCGCGAGAGCACGCTGTCTAGCGGCCGGTAGTCGCCAAATGCGATCAGAGGCCCCACGAACCAGACGGCCACAGCCGCCACGAGGATCGCGGCGAGCACCAGCGTCTGGCGGGTCAGCACAAGTTTCGATAAGCGGTTCAAATAAGACATCAAGGCTTTCCCGTTAATGCGCGACGAAGACTTCCACGCGCCGATTGCGGGAACGACCTTCCGCTGTACCGTTGTCCGCGACAGGTTGTGTATCGCCCTTGCCGACGGCCGCGATGCGATTGGCAGGCACGCCGTGCGCCTTCAATACGTCGGCGACGAACGCCGCACGCTTTTCCGATAACGCGCGGTTGTCGGGAAACTCCGCGGTATGAATCGGCTGACTGTCGGTGTGCCCGGTCACCGTGACATGGCCGCCGACCCGCGCGACCTCCTGTGCCACCCTGGTCAACACCGGGTCCAGTTCCGGGCGAATGCGGCTTTGCCCCGGAAGAAACACGTAGTCGCCACGGAACACGACCCGGCTGCTGCTGTCGTTCTCTTCGACCAGGACCTGGCCGCGAGCGATCTCATCCTTCAGCAGAACGGCCAGGCGCAAGCGATCGTGAACGACCGGAGCCGCGACCTTGATCGGCGCTCCAATCGCGAGAATCTTCGCTTGCAGCGCATTGCCTTGCGCCAGAAGCCGATATTCGTACCAGGCGAACAGCGCGAACACGCATAGCGCGGCGACGCCTGCTGTCGCCCAGACCGGGACGCTTTTCAGCAGCCGCATCCTGCCCGGCGCCTCGCCGCGCCAATGCGGCGACAGTTCGAGCCGCAGCGTGTCGCGCGTGCCGCTGATGAGCGTCAGCATCCGCTGCCGGATCTGCTCCAGATGACGTGAACCGTCCGCGGCAACGCTGTAGCGTCCTTCGAATCCCAGGCTGAGAATGCGATACAGCACCTCGAGGACGTCGATGTACTCCTGGGGGTCGGTTGCCATGCGGCCGATCAGCAGGAAGAATTTCTCGCCACCGTCCACTTCTCCTTCGAACTTCAGCAACAAACCCCGCGCGGCCCAAATGCCACCGCTCCCCCAAAGCGTGCGGTTGGCGGCTTCGTCGAGCGCGGTGCACAGCGCATAACGAACAGCCGCCACGTGTTTCCACGGCAAACCTGCCTTGTCGCAGACCTTCTGGAAGGCGGCGACCTCACGCACCAGCAGCGAGCGCAAGCTCGCGACCGCGGCCGACGAATCGAGCGAAGCCGGCATGTCCGCCAGCATGCGCAACAAAGGCTGCGCGGCTTCACGCAACGGATTGCGCGCGGTCTTCATGCGCTCGAGACGCGTCTGCACGTCTTCCGGCGGATCGAAGGCAGCCGCATCGACGACCGGTTCCTGATTGGCGACGGCCGCGGTTGCGGGACGCCCAGCGGGCAATGCAGACGGCTGGCTCTGGCCAGAAGCGGAGTTGTCGGGGTTCAGCAGAAAGTCGAACGCATCATCCCCGTATGCGCCGGTACTCATTTTTGACGCACGCCCCACAGTTCAAGCTTGAGTTCCGGGAAGTGTCCGGCGACATGCATGGCGAGCCCTCCGTGCCGTGCAATCTGTTCCCAGAACGGTCCGGTACGCGACAGTTCGAAATAGATAAAGCCCGAGTTGAACGGAATCTGACGCGGAGGAACCGGCAGCGCGGCTATCGTCAGACCCGGCAGGTGCGAACGGATCAATTCCGGCAAGCGCTGCGGATGGCTGATCTTCGTCTGGGCAAGAAACTGCTGCTGCAGCAATTCGGAAGGCATCTGCGCGCCCACCGCGAGCACGAGGCTCGAATAGCCAGCCAGTTCGTTCGGCAACATCGCGGCCGTACGGATGCCGTGCGCCTGCTCCGTAAGCGCAATGGGCTGCGCACCGCGAATCAACACCTGGTTCAGCAGATAGTGAACCTCCTCGACGAGCGGCCTGATACTGCCGTAGAGCTGCGCGTGGTCATAGCCTAGAGCGGGCCGCGGACGGCGCGTTTGCGGACGCACGAACGTCGAAAGTTCGCCCGCAAAAAGGGCGAGCTCGCGATACAGGTTGACCGGCGCTGTCTCCTCGAGCTGGCAAATATGTTCGAGCAGCGGCTCATAGCGATTGAGCACCTGGAGCAGCAGATAGTCGGCCACTTCGGCCGCCGCGCCCGAACGGCCATCGGCACCTGACAGTCGAGCGGCGAGCGCGTCGGCGCGTAGTCGCGCGAGGCCGTGCAGTTGCATCGCCCATTCGCGCAGCAATGGATTCGCGCCGTAACCGGTCACGGGCGGAATGTGGTCGGTGCTGTGCAGCGACACGGCGCCGTCGGCGTGCAGTGCCTTCACGCGCGTCAGCGCAATACCGATCCAGGACTGTGTCAGCTCCTTCTCCGGCAACAGCCGCAGGCGCAGATTCGACAGTTGGACGGGCTTCGGACCTTGGCCGATTGCATTGCTGTCGCGCAGTTCCGTGTCGTACGCATGGTAGCGGGCCAGCGATCCGCTCTGCTCGGTGAAGGCGGTTTCCTCGGTATTCGGCAGGCGAAGCGGGATCGCCAGGTAAATCACCTGGTTCTGATGCTCCGGTCCGATCGTCAGTGGCGGCGGAGGCTGCGTCAGCCCCGGCACCTCGAACGGCGTGCCGTCCGGAAATACGCCGAGCCCGCTCTTGAACACCAGCTTGCCGAACGCCAGCGATTCCTGATCGATTTCATAACGGCTGAAGCCCCAGAAAAACGGGCTCAGCGGCGCACTGCGGCGATGCGCGAACGACTCGAAATACCGCTCCTGCTGCTGAAACAATTGCGGGCGCAGGAAAAGTCCCTCGCTCCAAACAACTTTGCTATACCAACTCATCGAAATTAGTCTGACTTTGAAATCGAAACAGTGCGCTGGTCAAGCTGGATCGTCAGCTTCTGTTCCTTGTCTGGAAGAGCCATCCTGTACCATGCAGCGTCGGGCGCGACTGGCAACCGGTACACCGCGCGCCAGACTGATTTCCCGAGATCCCGGTACCCGGCCAGCACGCCAATTGCGGTAGTGGCGGGGTTCGACTTGCGGACGATCTCGCGGGTGTCGCCGGGACGCAGAATGAATTCGTCGACGATCAGCGCGTCGTCGCCAAGGATTTTTTTGTCGTCGCTTTGTAGCGTGAAAAAGTCGGCGGTTTGAAACGCCGTGGGTGACTTCAGTTCGTAGATCCGCACGAGGATCGGCGCCGCCGTTCCCCACTCGTTCGGATTGACGTTCTCGTTTGCCGCGACCTGAAGCCGGAGGGTCGTTCGCTCCTTGATAACAGGAGCCGGCGTGCTAGCGCACCCGGACAACCATGCGCTCACCCCGCTTAGAGCCAGCCAGCCCCCGATGCGCAGCCATATCGCGAAGCGGGAAAAAAAGATCGAAACCATCTGACGGTATCAAGGAGATCTCGCACGTCGCCCTGAATAAACCAGGATGCCTGCATCCAGCCCGGCATCCTGGCTAACAGCCTTGACACGGTCCACCGGACAACAGAGTGGTGGTGCCAGGATTCAGGAATCTGTGCGACTTCAGGCTTTATTCTTCTTGATATCGAAGGTCGCCGTGATCGCACCGCCGCTGCCGCCTTGCGCGTTCTGCACTACATATTCCTGCTTCAGGCGAGCAAAGGACAGACTCACCGTTTCGCGCGGGCGTGATTCGCTGTCGCTGACGCCGGACGGATGCACCGAGGTAACCAGCACGTCGCTCATCGTGAATTTGATGTACTCGAGCGGATTGCCGCCGGCCTTGCGCACGACCAGCTTCGCTTCGTCGATGTGCTTACCGGTGAGGCAGTATTGCGTCAGGTTGGGCGTTGCACGATCGATGAAATGCTCGAACGTGAAGTCTTCGACCGTAGCCCGGCCGGCGCCACCGCCGGAACCAACGTGCATATTCGATTGCTGCGTAACGCCCCACTCCCAGCTCAGAACGTCGATTTCATCCTTGTGGTTAGCGTCTGCCGACTCACCATCAATCCCGTTAATCTTGAGAAAGATGTCTTGCGCCATAAAAGTACTCCTTGGTACACGTTAGTTTTGAGTTGCTCAATGAAAGCCAGGCATATTTAGTGAGCGCCTGTCCGTCGCTCAATCACCGCAATCACCGCATAAGCGGTAGACGCCGGATCAGGCGGCTTCCTTCACAAGCGGCAGCTTCGCGACGAGACGCAGAGAAACCGTCAGACCTTCGAGCTGGAAATGCGGACGCAAGAAGAATTTCGCCTGGTAATATCCCGGATTGCCCTCGACGTCCTCGACGACCACTTCGGCCGCCGCCAGCGGTCGACGCGCCTTGGTTTCCTGCGACGAATTGGCGGGATCGGCGTCGACATAGTTCATGACCCATTCGTTGAGCCACTGCTGCATTTCGTCGCGCTCCTTGAATGCGCCGATCTTGTCGCGCACGATGCACTTCAGGTAATGCGCAAAGCGCGAGCATGCGAACAGATACGGAAGACGCGCCGATAGATTCGCGTTCGCAGTCGCGTCCGGATCGTGGTACTCGACCGGTTTCTGCAACGATTGCGCGCCGATGAACGCCGCGTAATCAGTGTTCTTGCGATGGATCAGCGGTATGAAACCACTCTTGGACAATTCCGCTTCGCGGCGGTCGGAAATTGCGATTTCGGTCGGGCACTTCATGTCGATCCCGCCGTCATCCGTCGGGAACGTGTGACACGGCAGGTTTTCAACCACACCGCCGCTTTCCACGCCGCGAATCAGCGTGCACCAGCCGTAGTTTTTGAACGAACGGTTGATGTTCACCGCCATTGCGTAGGCTGCGTTGGACCATACATAGCGTTGATGATCCGCGCCGTCGGTCGCCTCTTCGAAATTGAATTCATCGACCGGATTCGTCTTGACGCCGTACGGCAGACGCGCAAGGAAACGCGGCATTGCAAGGCCGATGTAGCGCGCGTCTTCGGAACTACGCAACGCGTTCCAAGGCGCGTACTCGAGGTTTTGCGTAAAGATCTTCGTCAGGTCGCGGGGGTTCGCGAGTTCCTGCCACGAGTCCATCTGCAGTACGGACGGCGCCGCGCCGGTAATGAACGGCGCATGCGATGCTGCCGCCACCTTTGCAATCGAGCCCAGCAAGTCGACGTCGGCCGGTGTGTGATCGAAGTAGTAGTCAGCGACGAGACAGCCGTACGGCTCGCCACCCAACTGCCCGTACTCTTCCTCGTAGATTTGCTTGAAGAACGGACTCTGGTCCCACGCAATCCCCTTATAGCGCTTCATCGTGCGGCGCAGGTCGTCCTTCGACACATCCATGAAGCGGATCTTCAGCTTCTCATCCGTTTCCGTGTTCGCGACCAGGTGGTGGAGTCCACGCCACGCGCTTTCAAGACCCTGAAAATCTTCATGGTGGAGAATCAGGTTGATCTGTTCGGATAATTTGCGGTCGATCTCCCCAATAATCGACTCTATGTTTTTGTACGCGTCGTCGGACACCGTTGCCGATGTAAGCAGCGCTTGCTGTGCGAGCGTTCGAACAGCTCCCTCGACAGCCTCGCGCGCGCGCTCCGTTTTGGGCTTGAATTCGCGCGACAGGAGTGTATTGAAATCGGACTGATTGGTCACGCTCGCCGTTGCCTTGGCGCGCGTATTCGCTTGGAGTTCGGCCATCATTTCCCCATTGTTTCAGGCTGTGCTTTCGTGCGGAAAGCAAAAATCATTCGTCGGTCACCGGCTCGCCGGTGGCTCCCGCCTCAGGTTTCGGCGCCTTGGCGAGCGCTTCGAGCAATGCAGGGTCTCTCAACACCTTGCTGACCAGGTTTTCCGCGCCACTCTTGCCATCCATATACGTTTGCAGATTGGCGAGCTGCGTACGCGCTTCCAGTAATTGCGCGAGCGCGTCAACCTTCTTCGCGACGGCTGCGGGAGAGAAATCGTCCATGCTTTCGAACGTGATATCGACCATCAGCTGACCTTCGTTCGTCAGCGTGTTGGGCACCGCGAACGCGACACGCGGTTTCATGGCCTTCATTCGCTCGTCGAAGTTCTCGATGTCGATATTGAAGAACTTGCGATCGCCGACGGCGGGCAACGGTTCGATCGGCTTGCCCGACAGGTCGGCGAGGACGCCCATCACGAACGGGAGCTCGACTCTCTTATCCGAACCGTAAATCTCGACGTCGTATTCGATCTGGACGCGAGGAGCACGATTCCGTGCGATGAATTTTTGAGAACTGGTAGAAGCCGACATAGTGCTCTGAGGTTATCGCTCGATAAAATAAGAAGCGGTGACACCGCTCCTTCTCACTTAAGAAATCTGCAATCCGGTGATGTTATGTCTCGAAGCAGCGTGACGATATGGGCGGATGCCCAAAATTCGGATTCGTTTTCGAGAACGAATGACAGGTTTGATGTGCCACGATCGCAAGCAGCTGGAGGGATACCCGCGACGAGTACTTTTATTGGGTCCCTGAATCGGGAATAAGGGCAATTTCGACACGACGATTCATCTCGCGGCCCTGACTATTTTCATTGCTGGCAATCGGCCGCGTGTCGCCATACCCCTGAATGGCGAAACGTGTGATGGGCAACGAAGCAGTGTTGACGAACCAATCGCGGATGGCCTGTGCTCGTGCCTCGGACAGCTTCTGATTCGCGACGCTGGGACCCATGTTGTCGGTGTGACCCGCGATGAGAATCCGCTTGCCGGGATTCGCGCGAATCAGATCGAGAACGCCCTTGAGTTTCGGCTCCGCACCTGGCTTCAGCACCGTCTTGCCGCTGTCGAACAACAGGAAGTTGTCGATCGTCACAGCAAGCGGCGGCGAATGCGCGGCAATCGATAAAGAATGCGATGCGGCGGTCACGCGTTCAAGCGCGACTTGGAATTGCTTGCCCTGATACAGTCCCCAGCCGAGTCCGGTCGGCACACCGTTGCTCGCATAGCGAGCCAGATCGGCATGAGCTGCGGGTATATGCGTGTAGACCTCGAGGTCGTTGGCGACTCGCGCGACCAACCTGCTGTTCGTCCATGCTGAGACCCCGATCGATACCATCAGGACGACGGCCGACGCAGCAACCGCGTGCAGCATTGCGGAGTACGGCCGGTCCCGCTCGCTCTTCGAGACCCGGAAGCTCTCGTCCCGCGCAATGGGCGTGAGTAAAGGTAGAGACAGCGGCTTCGGCTGCGCCTTCGGCGTCATCAGCGGCGGTCGCAGCGTGGTTTTACCGGTTAGCCATCGCGACCAAGCGCCGGGACGCATCGGCGGGTGTCCGATATCGGCCAGCAGCAAGCTGCGCAGCGAGAACGGCGCGGTGTTCGCGAGCGACGAAAGTATCGATAACAGCGCCGCATCTTCTAGCCAGTCGAACACTGCGTGTCCCAGACCGATTCGCGACACACGTTCCGGGTGTGCGACGGCGAGCCATGCCTGGTCTAGCTGTTGCCTGAGTGCTTGCACATGTTGCCGCGCAGTTGCGGTCGCGGGTGGCATTGCCGATAGACTAATTGCATCGCCGAACCAGACCGGTTCCGCTGGGTGGTCGCCATTCGCGCTGAGATACGCGTAGATCGCGAGATAGCAAGGTAATACGAACGCCCGGGGACCGGTGCTTGCGGCGATTTCATGCTTCCAGCGGGTAAATTCGCGGCGAATCACCGCGTCGTCACACTCAGCGTCGGGAACAACGGGCATCAACACAGCATCGGGCGGACGTCGATACGACTCCATCACCGTAGCGAACACGCTGGACAGCTCCCCGGGTGACGTGACATGGAACCACACGGCATCACCGTTACGGCGCAGTGTGGATGACTGGCCATCGCGTGCAAACAACGCACCGGCATGCGGCCCGACGACAAGAACGATCGCTAAGTCGCGCATGTTCCCGAGCTGAACGTTCTGGTCCTCTTGGGGCGGTTTCGATCGCCCGTAAGTTGGCAATACCGCGGTGCCCACCGCCGTCACCAGAACAAGGCTAAGCACGACGGGCCGCGACGGTTGAAGAGCGAGCGGCAAACACAGCCATATCAGGCCGACAACGGCGACAGCAATCCAGATCAGCGCCGCCTGGTAGCTGTTAGAGGAAATCATTGCGTACTCTGCCGGGACGATGTTTCAGGTAGATCACGTATCGCAATGTCCAGGCTAACGCCCAGCGCCGCCCATAGCGACGCGACGGCAATCGCGCCAGCAATGAGCCCGCCGGCGGTCCTGCGTGAAAGTGAGATACGTGATCTGTTCGCCGGCCGAAGCGAATTAGACGGTGACATGGCGGTCTCCGGTGCGTAGGGTCTCGACAACACCGCCGTATCACATCTACGCCAGTTCAACGCCGATTTCGCACGCTCCAGATATGCGTTTGCGTCTCCCCGTCCGCCGTCGAAGCCCAGCCCCAGCAACATGCTGTAGAACTCGAGTCCAGCGAGATCCCGGCCGCCGCCATCCACCACCGCTTCGATCCGGTCCCAAACCAATGCAGCGCCATCGCGCACGCGATGAAAACGCATCTGGAGCGAGTCACGCAACCATTCTTCGTGCTGGTTGGAAGGCAATGCATGCAACGTCAGTTCATCCAGCAGAACGCACTGTGCGAGGCTGACTTCCTGGATATCCGTTGGCGGAAAATTCCGATCCTGCATTTGCTGCTGCAGCGTCTCGACCAACGTGCTACAACGCGCGCGCCAAAAAGGAATAGCCGGCATCTGCGCGCCGTCCGACAGCAGTGCTGCATGCAACGCTGTCGCTCGCATCAGCGCGACTGTTGAATCAAACATCATATAAACGTATGCGCGCCGACACCCTCAGGGCATTTCGACGACATAGGTGACGAACGTACTCACAGTGCCAGCCGTGGCTCGCCCCGTTGCGTAGTAGCTGGCAATGAAATCCACCGGCGTCGGATCCGTGGACGCGATCGGAATGACTTTCATCGTGGATCGGTCGCCGACCTTGATCCGCGATCCGTCCGCATTCGCCAGCATGACCTGTACATTCTTTGCCGATGTCCTGCCGCTCGCGTTCTGTAATTCCAGATTTCCCGTATTGGGATCGGTCGACGAACCGCTCTCGAAATAGACGCGCGCATCCGTCACGCCGCTTGGGCATTGGATCGTGATGGTGAAGATCTTTGAGCCATCCGCCACTCCGGCCCTCGGCAGCGATTGCGTCGAAAGCCTCGGCAATGTGACCGTCATATCGGGCGAACTGACCAGCGAACACGTCGTCGCGTTGTAGGTGCCACTAAAATTGAGCGTGACCGAAGGCGAGCCTTGCGCTTGTACGCAAACTGATCCCAACAGCGCACCCGCGATCAACCCGGCGATGGGTCCGGCAATCCGAAAGTATCTGCAAATATTTTTCATTTTCTGACCTCCACTGTCGGCGGATTCATCCGAGCCGCATTGCTGGAGCTGACCGGGCATCCGCCTTCGCCTTTCAGCGAAGCGAACTGACAAGCGCCGCGCCCGCTGAACGCCGCACGACAGGCTTTGCCGGCGCGGACCATACAAGCGCTGGATCACAGCTCAGTTTGATGCGCGCAACGATCCCCGCGTGATGACTGCTCTGCGCCTTGTCGTCGTCCGGCACCGTGTAGGGCATCACGCACTGCTCCGCTGCGCGGTTGCCCCAGCGCACCAGCAGCTTGCCTTCATGCTCGAGGCCGCGCAGATACGCGAGACCGCCCTGACCGACGATGCCCACCGATTTCTCGGATTCATCGAACAACTCGGCGCCCATCGGCATGGCTTTGCCTTCCCGATCCACGACCTCGGCGAAGATCGGCGTGCCCTGCGTGGTCGCAATCTTTACCTTCACCAGCGAGTTTGCGCGCGGCACGACTTCCTCACTCGTATTGCCCAGTTCAACGTCGAGCGGCACGTCGCTCGGATCCAGCGCGACCGTGTTGACCCGGTATGGCGTCAACGAAGACACAACCGCATAGCCGTGGCCGTCGATTCGCGCGCCCTGGCCATTGATAATCCGGCCACCCTCTGCGCCTTTCGCTTCGACGAGCGCAAACGCCTGACCGAGTGGCGGGCTCAGCGTGACGCCGCCGCTGTGAATGACGACTGCGCCGTCGGCGTTGAACGCGGCTTGACGAGTCTGATTGCTGATCGACGCATTGAGGTTGTACGTACCGAACGGCGCGCGATACATCGCGTAACCGCCTGCGGAAACGGTTCGATTGTCGCCGGCGACGATCCTCGATGCGTTGACACCGTAGTTGATCGGCGTGGCTCCGGTCGTGTTGCCCGACGCAGTGGCCTGTATCGTGCTGTCCCCGTTCGAGCTGCGCGCAACGTTGGTGGTCAGATAGTCGAACATACGATGCTCGTTCGAGTCGACCTTACCGAGCGGAATCGTCAGGTTCAAGCCAACCTGCGTGCTGATCTTCGAGTTTTGCAGGCGCGTGCGTTGCGCATACAGCGAGTAGGACACCCGTTTGTACGCGCTGTTGAAGCCAACCTGATACTGCAGATCGTAGCCCTTCGACGCGCCCCAGTGTTTCTGCGAACTGCCGGCGATATAAAAAGAACTCGACTCGCCGATTGGCTGGTTGATGTTCAGTTGCAGACGACTGCGCGTGCGGTAGTCATACTGACCCATGTCTCTCGCGCCATATCGCGCGTACATCGCGTCACGCAGGCTATAGAAGCGTGCGGTCGAGTAGCGGTAGGCCGCAACCGAGAAATTCGTGTTCGGCCCCGGAAGAAGCTTGCTGTAGCTGATGCGGGTACTGTAGCCGGGACGACCACCCGACGCGCCGGGAATGTAGCGGCTAAGTTGTAATGTCCGCTTCTGGCCAAGTTCAAATGTCCGCTTTTGCGCCGCGTAAGCTGTCCTGCCGCCGGTTGTCCGGCACGGGGAGCTTCGATGGCAGTAATAGAACGGATAACG